>CAZYPB010000101.1:0-2036 GCA_964649265.1 Microcaldota archaeon | reverse complement strand
AGATCGAGTACTTCATCGCGCCCGACGCCGACTGGCGGGTGCTGCACCGGGAGTGCCAGGCAATGTACGTTCTTGCTGCTGGGAGTGGGGATATGGCTTTCGGAGCTCTTTCTCTTTTCTTCTTTGGTTTGGGAACACTACCTGTATTACTTGGCTTCAGTTATGTTTCTTCACTGATCTCAAGAGCAACTGCAAACAGAATAACCCAGTACTCCGGGGTAATAGTCCTTGTATTAGGAATGATGATGATAAATAATGCAATTGCTCTTTCAGGAACGCAGATAATTCCCGATACTCGCGGAGGGGCAGTGGAAAGTCAACTGGTTTCTGGAAGCGGATCACTTCAGGGGGAAATGCTTCCTGAGCAAGGAGATTCGCAGATAATAAGGATGAAAGTTAACAGATATGGGTTTCAACCCAGTTCATTTGTACTTAGAAAGGGGGTACCTGTTAAATGGATTATAGAAGGAGAAGAGGTAAATGGATGTAATAATGAGATAATTGTAAGGGAATACGGTTTGGACATACCTGTAAAACAAGGAGAGGAGAAAACAGTTGAGTTCACTCCAGATAAAGAGGGAACAGTATCATGGAGCTGTTGGATGGGGATGATACATGGGAGATTCATTGTTGTTGATAATGAACTTCCGGAAGGATCTGAGCAGCTTTTAAATGAAGAGCCTGTTGTCACTACTGGATCAACCTGTGGGATGAGCACAGGAGGAACATGTGGTGGCGGAGGCTGTGGTTGCGGCTGTGGAAGGTAATGGCATGAAAAAGGAGATAATCTCTGTTAAGGGAATGCATTGTGCTTCGTGTTCTGCTCTTGTAACTAGGTCGTTGAAGAAAACTAGCGGAGTGAGTGATGCAAATGTTAATTTTGCTTCGCAGAAAGCCCAAGTTACTTATGACGAGAAAAAGATCTCTTTGGATGAGCTTTTGCAGGTTGTGAAGAATGCAGGGTATGGTGCATCGAAAGAGATCGATTTCAACAGTGAGAGAAAGGCAAGGGAAAAGGAGATTTATGACCTTAAGAAAAGGCTTATTTTCTCTTCTTTTTTTGCAATACCTGCATTCCTCCTTGGAATGGTTTTCATGAACGTACCCTATAGGGTGGAGCTACTTTTCCTCTTTGCAACACCTGTTCAGTTCATGGCAGGGAAATCGTTTTACCTTGGTGCATGGTCTGCACTTAAGAATAGAACAGCAAGTATGGATACATTAATAGTTGTTGGGACAAGTGCTGCATATTTCTTCAGTTCGGGTGCACTTTTTGGTCTTGTTGAGGAGCAGTATTTCGAAACCTCTGCGATGCTAATAACACTTGTTGTATTGGGGAAATACCTTGAGGCTATATCAAAAGGAAAGGCAAGCGATGCAATAAGGAAATTGATGGATCTGTCCCCGAAAATAGCACATGTGATAAGGGATGGGAAAGAGGTTGATGTTCCTGCTGAGAGCATAGTTGTCGGGGAAAAGATTGTAGTGAAACCTGGAGAAAGAGTTCCTGTTGACGGAGTTGTAGCTAGTGGGGAGACATCTGTTGACGAAAGCATGGTTACTGGAGAATCAATACCTGTTGAAAAGATATCTGGGAGCAAAGTAATTGGTGGGACCCTCAACAAACACGGAAGCATTACATTTAATGCCGAGAAGGTTGGGAGCGAAACAACCCTTGCACAGATAGTCAAACTTGTTGAGGAAGCGCAGGGGAGCAAAGCTCCCATACAGAGGTTTGCCGATTCAGTGAGCGCAGTTTTTGTTCCTATTGTTATACTTATAGCTTTGATTACATTTTTTTCCTGGTATGCTCTTTTCTCATCTGGATTCTCTTTTGCATTAATAGCAGCTGTTTCAGTTTTAGTTATCGCATGCCCGTGTGCACTTGGGCTGGCAACACCCACTGCGATCATGGTTGGCACTGGGATGGGTGCTGAGAGGGGAGTTCTCATAAAAAGTGCCGCTGCTCTGGAGAGATCCAAAAAAGTCTCTGCAGATATGTTTGATAAATCTGGAACACTAACAAAGGGGAAACC
>CAZYPB010000100.1:0-2438 GCA_964649265.1 Microcaldota archaeon | reverse complement strand
GTGCTTTTCAACTCCAATGGGTAATGCAGTTGCAAGCGGGGTAGGGTGGCCATTCGTTGACTCTGTTTTGTCTTTCAGAAACCATTCTAGAGATATTGATTCAAACCTATCATCACTGATAATGAACATAGATTCAATAGACAGTAAATCAGATGATCTGGACATCCTTGTAAGAGACACTGAAAAAAAACTTATCAACATACAGGAAGCAAGTGCAAACATATCAAAGAACGGACTGTTCAATGTATGGATATATTCCTTCTGTTACCCGATTAATTTCAACAGAACAAGTCTCATAACTGCAAAGGTTAGGTTGAAGAGAATAAGTGATAGGATGCAACCCATATTCAACATCCCGCTTCAGGCCGAGAACATGACTAAAACGGGCTTGATTAGAGAAGAGTTATGTAATGCAAACATGGAGAAAGAACGAAATGCAGGAAAACCTCCTTCATTTTGGGATTTAACTTCAAGAGAGGAAAGGAATTTCCTTAGGTTATTGGCATCAGAGATATCAAATGACCCTACATACGTTGTTCCCATAAAACTATGGAAATTCTCCTGGGAGTAGTCCGATGGCCTTTATTGCACAGGCAAGTATCGGGGTGATCCCAAGTGTCTCTGTTTTTTTAATTATCTCTTGGTTTTCTGTCCCTGGATTAAAATAGACAGTTCTTATTCCCTTTTCAGCAATGTCTTCAAGCAGTCCTAAACCGATTTCAGGGGGAACATAGATAAGTGCAACATCCACCTCTCCAGGGATTTCACTTACAGTTCTGTAGCATCTGATTCCTTCGATGGTTTTCTCCCTTGGGTTAACCGGATAGACTGTGTGATTCTTTGAAAAATATGCCCTGACTGCTTTGTTTCCATATTTCTTCGGATTTGCAGACGCTCCTATAACAGCTACTCTCATATGATAAACAACGGATGGAAAATTAAAAAACAGATTGAAAGAATCAGAAGCTGAAGAACCTTTTGAATATGCTTTTCTTTCCTCCGTTCTTCGGTTTGGAATTAGTTATTGGACTGTTTATGTTAACTCTCATGCCTGAGATTGTCCTTTTTATGGATGAAACTCTTTGCGATGTTTTCTCCCTGAATTTCTCAAGACTTTTCTCTATGCTCATACTGTCCCTGTTCATCCTGCTTAGTTCTGCTTCTGAAACCCCTCCTCGAGCAACCTTCTCCTCAGTTTCAGAAGACCAAAGCTTCAGATTCTGCTCTATGGACAGAAGCGAATCCTCAAGTTTCTCCATGTCGCTCTTTATCGCGCCCTTCAGAATCTTTATTCTGTCTAAATGGGGTTTCTCAATAAATGGTTTTCTCTGATCCCTGTCAACAACCAGAATATCCACATTTCCATTTGGGAAAACAGAATATTTCACTTTTATTAGGCCAGTTGTCTCAAGTGTCTCAATCATATGTTCTATCTGGTGCTTTGTCAACCCAAGTTTCTCTGACAGCTCCTTTCCAGAGGTTGTTCCATTCCTGTTTATGTACTCGTAGACTCTGTCCATTATCGTGGTAACCTCTCCGACATGCTGTTCCCCAGAATCCGTGATCGCAGTAGTGTATTCTGGGTAAGACTCCTCTTCATTATCATCTATGATGGCGCCCCGATAGTCATTCACAATCACTGTATCTGCGTTTCCGTTGTTTGAATCAATTATATCTGTAAGGCTGGGCCGCCTATAGGAATCAGTATCCAAATCTACACCTCCCACTAATAGTTTGTATTAAACTAGTATATAAACCTATCTAAAAGTTCGCTTTTTGTTTGAACATTTGTAAGGAGTTTACCGAACAAATTCAAAATGTTTTTATACTCTCTAATTGAATTCTCTAATGAGGTGGTTTGGTGAGGAACAGTTTAGTCATAATTTCTCTACTATGCCTTATGTTTGGAACATGGGCAGATGTAGTTGCGTCAGATCCAACATCCGTGGAGGTAACAGTATATCAGCCTCCATCGACTTCGAATTACTATGGATACTATTCACCGTATTCTTATGGGAACTTACAGCAGGTTGCAAGGCTCACATATGAGGCAAGCACGGGAGTGGGACTTGTTAAGGAGCTAAGGACTGCAGCCCTTAGCGCAGGGACACAGTGGGTCAGCTACAAGAATGTGGCATCGCATGTTCTTCCGACGTCAGTTCATATAAAGGACCTTACAAATGCAGCCACAAGGATACTTGAGCAGAACTATGAGTTCGACCTACTGAACCAGAACAAGATGCTTGAGAAGTACATTGATAAGCGGATTACAGTGATAACCGAGGAAGGGCAGATAAATGGAACCCTACTTAGTTATAGCGACGGTATTATGCTCAAGACAGATGAGGGGATTGTAAGCATAAGGAGCGGAATAAAGCAGGTAAAATATCCTGCGTTGCCAGAAGGCTTGTTGACAACTCCGACATTTAACTGGTTGC
>CAZYPB010000099.1:0-2551 GCA_964649265.1 Microcaldota archaeon | reverse complement strand
ATCCCTGGGGGTAGTAGACATTATAGCCCCTCATCCTCTTGTAACGTGCAACAAAATCGAAGTAAGTGTAACTAAGAACATGCCCCATATGAAATTCTCCCGAAGTGAATGGCGGGGGAGTGTCTAGGGAATAAACCTCAGCTTTCGAATTCTCATTAAAAGAGTAGGTCTTTTCCTCATCCCATTTTTCCTGCCATTTCTTCTCTATTTCCTTGCTGTATTTTGATAACACCATCTGGTTCCTCCTCCTCGAAATCATCAAGTCTGTAAACCTTCTGGAAAGGCTCAATATCGCCAATCCTCATCCCGTCCTTTGCCGCAATTGTCCTTACTCCGCTTTCCTCTTCAATCATGTTTGCCTCAACTTCTGCAGGTCGGTCTATGAATTTTGCTCCAAGATGGGATAGCACTGCCTTCTTTGGTTTTGCTTCCTTAAGTATTTTAATCGTGTCCTCACTTGCAAGATGGTCTGGGATTCCATCATCCTTTGGTTTCAGGTTGTTCACAATAAGATAGTCGCATCCCTTGTATTGGAGCCCAAGGCCTTTGAAGTATTCTGTGTCACTTGTGTAACCTATTCTCCTTCCTTCTGCTTCAAGAACGAAACCAATTGCTGTTTTGTCATCGTGCTTAGTTTTTGTTGCTGTTAAACTGAGTTTCCTGTCGGTGAATTTAATCCCTGGTTTCATAACAAGTGTTTTTGAGGGTTTCTTTAGGTGATATTTAGATATTGGAGGGTCGAAGCCCCTGTCTCCTTTTATAACTGATTTGCTTGCGAGCAGTATGCCTTTCTTTTTCAATGCATAGTCTGACATTGCTTCTATCATTAGGTTTGCGTCATTTGAATGGTCTATGTGAACATGGGACACAAAAAGGAGGTTTATTTTAGTTGGGTCCTGCTTGAATTTGATACTGCTCAGGAGTGCTCCAGGGCCCGGGTCTACATGTATGTTCAGATCTGTGTTTATCCTGAACCCACCTGTTCCTCTGAATTGCTTTATCAGGTTTACCCTTCCTCCCCCGGTACCTAGGAATACAATATTCATGGATAAAAATAGTCAGAATAATTTTAAATAGACTTCGAGGATAGTTATCTGGCTAATCTCTTTCTAGCAGTGTCATTTGCCCTATTCAATACTGCTTTAGGAGATAATGCTGCTTGGAAATCTCCGCGCGTTGCTTTATATATTCACATTAAAGGCATAAAAACTATACGTATTTCCAAATAGCCCATGCGAGGAGAAGCTGTGCTAATGAAGCAAGGAAATATGGTGCTGCAAAACCTCCTGAATCAGCCAAAGCACCTGAAAACGCATCTCCTAAGCCCATGCCGACCCAGTAACCAAGAAGTGCGAAACTTATCTCCTTCCCAAGCTCATTTTTATTTGAAGCAAGGACCATCATCTTGTTTATTGCAGGAGCACGGGCTCCTGTAAGCATTATATTTGCAATTATTAGGAAGATGAAGAGCGGAAGACCATAGTTAAGCATAATTGTTCCTCCAACAAATGCAGAAGTAATTACTGTGAGAGCAGTGCACACAACGAATACCTTTTTTGCATCGAATCTTGAGCCAAATCTTCCGTATAAGTAGCCTGCTGCCGCCCTCATTAAGTAAATTAAAAGGAGAAACGCACCTATTAACCCCGGCTCTAAGTTGTAGAACTCCTTTAGGATGATAACAAGAAGGAAGGAGGTTGTCAGTGTCCAAGAAAGCCCTTCAAGTGTTCTTATGATAGTTATTTTCCTTAGTTTCTCCCCCATCTTCTTCCAATCAAATGCATGCCTTACTACTCCTTTGAGGCTTTGCTTATGTTTCTCAGGTTCTAAGTAAGAGATTGCAACAAATGAGATTGAGATGAGAAATAGTACTCCGAAAACATATTCATAGCCTAATCCTACCAGAATTCCAGCTATGAAAGAACCCAAGCCAATTCCTGTCCATAGGTAAACTGAATAACTGCCTGCTACTTTTCCTATATCGCGTTTCTCTGCCATTGCTCCAGAATACACTATTGCCTTGTCTATTGCTCTTACAAAACTGGCTGCAAGCCCTTCCAGAATCTTGCCAATTAAAAAGAAAGAACTGACAGGTGAAAAGAAGTAAAGTAGGACCGTAAGGGCCTGCGTTATTCCAGATATTTGGATGAAACCTCTTGTTCCCAATCTATCTGCAAGTGCTCCAATGAATATCCTTAGGATCTGAGTAACAAAGTAATATGCAGAGAATATGAAACCTATCTCCACTATGGAAACTCCCTTATCTCTAAGATAAAGTGGTAGTGCTGTTGCTAAAAGACCATTGAAGGAAAAACCAAACAGTAAGGTGAGTAAAAGTCCCAATGTGCTTCTTCTCATGTCACTCCCTGTATCCATATTCGCCTATTAAAGGAACGAAAACTACAGACATTATGGGGTTCCTTTTTATCTGCTTTTTGCTTTTTTCAACTAAAACAAGTTCCTGTACTAGTGAACCTCCAACTGGCATTATAAGTTTCCCTTCCTCTTTTAATTGCTCTATGAGGGGAGGCGGTATTTCAGGAGCTGCAGC
>CAZYPB010000098.1:0-2709 GCA_964649265.1 Microcaldota archaeon | reverse complement strand
AGATAAACCAGTGCAGAAACGTCTTTTGGGAAGCAACTTCCCCCAAAACCACAACCTGCCCTTAAAAAATTAGGTGATATTCTGTTGTCCAGCCCCATTCCCTCAGCAACCTCGTAAACATCTATTCCAAGAATCTTGCATATATTTCCTACCTCATTTATGAATGACACCTTTGTTGCGAGGAAAGAATTACTTGCATATTTTATCATCTCAGCTGTCCTCAAATCTGTACTCAACACCTTAGCGTTCAGTGGCTTGTACATGGAAGCTATTTTCTCAACATCCTTCTTTCTCTGGCCGCCTATTACAACTCTATCTGGCTCCATGAAATCCTTTACTGCATTACCCTCTCTGAGAAATTCTGGGTTCATGCACACACCAAATCCCTCCCCTTCTTTTTTTCCACTGTTCTTTTCAAGTATTGGGATTATGGACTCACTTGTCCCTGGAGGGACAGTGCTTTTAACAACCACTATGTGCCCATCCCGGTCTCGTAGGATCTTCCCTATCTCCTCAGCTGCTTTGTTAAGGTAAGTGAGATCGCTCTCACCGGATTTCTTTGGGGGAGTTCCCACACATATGAAAGTAACTTCTGAATCTTCAACTGCTTTTTTCAGGTCAGTTGTTGCTGAAAGCCTCTTGTTAACAATATTTCGTTTAATCAACTCTGAAAGTCCGGGTTCGTAAAAGTGGCTTTTCCCATTATTAACTGAATCTACCTTCTCTTTCACAGTATCCACGCATATTACCCTGTTTCCCAGATCAGCTAAGCATGTACCGCTGACAAGCCCTACATAGCCAGTGCCCATTATGCATATTTTCATTCTCCTGCCTCCTTTTTTACAAGAGTGGCTGCAGCATGCAACGAAGCCATTGTTCCGGCGTCACTCCACCCCCCCGTGACTATTTCGTAGCCCATTTCATCTTTTTCTATGTAAGAATTATTCACATCGGTTATCTCCAACTCTCCTCTTCCCGAGGGCTGTAGCTTTTTTATTATACCGAAAACAGAGTGATCGTAAAGATACAAGCCCGTTACGCAATAGTTACTTTTGGGATTCTTAGGTTTCTCCTCTATTCGGACAACCTTGTCGCCCTTAATTTCAGGCACACCGAACCGTTCAGGGTGTTCTACTTCTTTTAGAAATATCTTCGCCTTGTGCTTTTCATCTGAGAACTCGCTTATGCTTTCTGAAATCCCATCTGCGAAAATGTTGTCCCCCAGAATGACTGCAAATTTCTCATCCTCATTTATGAAGTTCTCTGCAAGACTTAACGCCTGGGCAATACCCCCTGCATCATCCTGTATCCGGTACGATAAACTGACACCGAACTCCTTTCCGCTTCCAAGCAATTTAAGGAAGTCCCCGGCATTCTCTGGACCAGTAACGATGAGCATGTCTTTTATTCCTGCTTTTCTAAGTATCTCAATTGGGAAGTATATCATGGGTTTGTTATAAACTGGAAGAAGGTGTTTGTTTGTCACCTTGGTTAGGGGCATAAGACGCGTTCCCATACCTCCCGCTAATACTACTCCTTTCATTCAACCACCCACTGATACCAATTATGATTTTACTTTTAATATCTTTTCTAGCCCATGTAACCGAGGCTTGTGAGCCTGTCCTTTATTATCTGTTCCTCATCCTCAGTTAGTTTGTGCTTGTCTTTAGCTATTCTCTTGTCTTTGGAGTATGTTGTTTTGAGCTTCTTTACGAATGCCTCAGATAGGACCCTTCCCTCAACACCTTTTGGAATGGGCACTCCAAGGTATGCCAAAATCGTAGGCATTAGATCAACTATGCTTGTTTTCCTAAGCTTTGCCTGTTTCTTTACCTCCTTTCCATTCATTATAAGCATCGCCTCAGCTCTATGTCCTCCGGAAGAGAGAAGAGGTGGAAGTGCAAATGGCTTTGTTGAGGCGAATTCAAAGAACCTATTTGAAACATACTCCATATTGCGTGTTCTGAAAACTATGTCCGGAGCATGGTTTCCTTCCTTTCCTTTGAATGCGTCCTCTCTTTTCAACACTTTCTCAAAAACCTTTCTGCCCCCATCCTTCACTTTGCTTAATTTAGAGATTACCTCATTTCTAAGGATTTCGTATTCTTTTCCTGGAAAAACAATGCCTTGTGGTTCCCTGCCTTTCAAATTGACATATATGGGGCCATATGTTCCGTAGGAATACGCTCTTGTCCTTGACCAATCGACATCATCCAGTGTAAGAAGAAATCCAACAGTTGCCCCGTTTGTTTTCTTTGTTGCGGACGTTCCAATGGAAGTCAGTTTCAGGTCATTTGCAATTCTGTAGAGCGTATTCAGATTAAGTCCATTCAGATGAAGAAATCTCTTCAGCCTTGTGGCGGGGGTTTTCTTGAAATGAAGGTATCCCCATTCATGAAGTAGGTTGTTCAGATACAATCCATGGTGAACAGGGCCGAATCCATGGTCTGACATCACTATAACGAGCGTATCATCATCGACTTTCTCAAGCATCTTCCCTATTGCCTTATCAACTTCCTCATAAGTCCGTAGGATTGCATTGCTGAGAACTGGGTGATGCTTGTGGAACGGATGGCGTTCATCCATATACTTCCAGTACCAATGCGCTATATTGTCAGTTGCAAGGTAGACAGTTATGAAAAGATCCCAATCCCCCCCCATAAGGTCAAGTGCAACGCGTGTCCTTTCCCTGAGAACCTCCAAGTATTC
>CAZYPB010000097.1:0-2726 GCA_964649265.1 Microcaldota archaeon | reverse complement strand
TACCCCGCCCACATGCACGGATTATCTATGTGGTGTTACTGCTGTTAGGGGGTGGGCATCTGAGGTTGGTGTCGAAGTAACAACATACGATGCAGCATGGGCACAAGCTCCGGTTGTACTCATGTACACTGAGGACTCTGTTGGCCTACTTTCATACACCACAAAACTAGATTTCATGAAGGGAGTATGCGAGTTCACAAACAGCACGGATGCATGCGATGCTGCCGATGAGGAGCTTAAGAACGCACAGGTCCAGATGAAGGAATGTCTTTCCAACAACGGTCTGTCATTGGACACAATTGCATTCTACTACAGCGATACCTGCCCATACTGTGCAAAGATGAAACCATGGGTAGAAGAACTGACTGGTGAGGGTCACAACTTCTACTGGGTCAATTACGAGAACCAGACAAGCATGGATGTTGCAATGGCATGCTATGGAACAATACTGAAATTGGGTGAAGGAGTACCGCAGTTCGCATGTCCTTCAACTGGTGACTGGCATATAGGAGCATTCCTGGAAAAGGATGATATGATTAAGTACGTTCAGGAATGTGAGGATGCAGTAGGTGGCTGAATTTGAAACGCCTCCTTCTTTTTCTTTTATTTTCCACTTTTTTCTTAGGGTGCACGGGAGGCCAACAAATTGTACCAAATGGGAACAATACAACAAACATAACTGAAACGTCTAAATATAGCTCTCAGGAGATAGTAGATTACCTGCAGAAGCATCTTGTTATTTATTATGGCCTGTGGAACGTCGATATACCTGCGCCTGTCTATTCCCCCGGTGAGTGGAAGACAGATGTGAATATATTCACAGATCAGGGTGGTGCGATACTTCTCAGAGTTATTATAGATGATGAGACTCTTGTTGTTAATGAGTTATGGCAAAGAGTATACCCGGTAAAAGAACCAGCAGGAATACAGACAATTGAGGGAAAGATAAGCTGCTCTGAGAATGGAGTGATAACTGTGATGGAGTTCTCAAATCCCTATTGTCCTAATTGCATAACTGCTGAGAAAACAATCCAGCTCTTCAAGGGAAAATTCAATGAGAGTATTGATTATGAGTACAGGGTTATGCTTCCAACAAGCAATAATATGATCGATGTTTATGGTTATGAGAACGTTTCCCTTACTTCTAAATATTATGCATGTGTGCAGAACCAGAGCCTGTTGGATCAATTCAGGAATTGTGTTGTTTCGGAGTATATAAAGGAATCAGGAAAGCCTCTCCCTGAGAACAAACTTGACAGCTGCGCCATGGATAATAATGTGAGTATGGATCATTTGAAAAACTGTCTTGTGGAGGGAGATAGACTTCTTAATTGGGATAAACAGTTGGGGCAGACATATCTAGGGTCTTATGCAGTGCTTCCAACTTTTGTAATTGATTGTAGGTTCAAAACAAGTAATCCTAATTTGATAAGATATGCGATATGTTATGAATTCCCGGAAACAGAGGGTTGCTAGAGATTAAGCTTCTCTTTTACGTCCTTTAGCCTTACTTCTGTGTTTACGCAGCCGTCTTTTGTTAGAGGTACAACAATTGCAGGAATGTTTTTCTCACTGGTTTTCTCAAGCCCCATCTTGAGCTCGTTGTAGCACGCTATTGCGAGAATTGCTTTGGGCCTGTATTTTTCTATTAGGGTGATTACTATTGACCCGCCACCTACCATGAAATATCTTACATTGCTCTTTTCGCATTCCTCAACTATCTTTTGTATTACACAGCCACCGCACCTCGCGCACGTGTAACCCTCAGGCCCGGGTTTTGCCCTGCATACCTTTATGTTTCTCAAGCAGTGCGGTATGAGCACAATCCTGTCTTCCTTTTTTGTTTTCATGTATCTTTCTTTATGGAGCTTGTTTACAATCTCCATGGACATGAACCTGACCCATTTCTCGTCTTTTATTCCTGTCTGTTTGGATATCCTGCCAGCTAGGTCACTTGGAGACATGTTCAAACCAATGGTTGCTGCCTGGGCTACAATGTTCCTTATCTTAGTCTTTACATCATCTTCCTTTCCATTGGGCTCGGCCTCACCATTAACTCTCTTTTTCATGCAATCAATTTTCTTTTTTAATGTTTAAAAGGTTTGTATAACGTTGTTAATCGTTCTTAAGAAAACTAACAAACAGATGGTCCTTATCAAATGGCGCCAAATCAAGACTCTGAATCATGTTGAATTCATTTGATAGTTTGGATATTACGGTATCATATGTCTCTTTTGGTTTTGCTGTGACGTCTATTGATTGCGATTTTATTGCTAGCAGCGCAGGTGAATTGGTTTTTAGAAGCGGGGAATTGAGTGACAGTATCCGGTCCTGATCTGGTTGTGCGACATCCTGGTATATGCAGTCAACCTCTCCCACATCATTTTGGTATTCCTCTGGTTTGCGGGCATCCCCCAGTATTGGAAGCATGTTCTTTCTCCTCTCACATACCCTTATGAGATCTCTCATTGCCCTTGGTGCGAATTCAACGCAGAAGACAGTTCCTTTTCTCCCAACAATATCGCTTATGTGAGATGGAGTTGTACCGCTTGCTGCTCCTAGATAGAGCACTTTCATTCCTGGTTTTATTGGTAATTCTTTCAACCCATTCAGAATGGCTGCTGAGAGTTTGCTTCTGAAAGGGTCCCAGGACCGGTATTGTTTTCCTTCCACTTCCACTGTTCTCTCACCGTAAACTTTGTAACCTGGCGTAAGGTTCTTTGTGG
>CAZYPB010000096.1:0-2802 GCA_964649265.1 Microcaldota archaeon | reverse complement strand
AAGAGAGAAGAGCTGGAGAGTTCTCGCTATAGAATCTCTTGCTTTCATCGTCCAGGGTTGTAACCTTCTCAACATCTTTGTTTATGAGAATGCGTTGTAGATCAAGGTGTCTCTTCCCAGCCATGGTTGCGACAACTGGTGTTGTCTCCTGTACTGCTGCTGTCTGTGATTGCTCGACTGCAGCGTATGCCTGTTCCCTTGCCTTTTTCTCAAATTCCTGCCTCTTAACTTCATCTTCTCCCAACTTTATGGAGCTTTCAGCAGTTGTGCTAACGAATTTCTCAACTGCCATAAGAATAGTCATTACTGTAAGATGGTCTCTGAACCTCTTGAACTGATCATGTATCCATCTCATAGCGTTGAATGCTAAGTTCTCCTGCTCCCTTGACGGTCGAGAGAAGGAAGTTCCGATCAATTTATCCGTAACTGCCCTGAAAACTTCGTTCTGAGTTATTGTTTCAGTAGCTGACCCGATAACTGAAGCCAATTGTGCTTTGTCGAGATGTGGACCAAGATCTTCAGTTATTTTTGAACTTATTGCCCCTATTTGGTTTGCTGAACTTGCAGTGTTTGCAGCGAGAGCTTTTAGATATATGTCCGCCTGTAAATTCACTGCACCAGTGTACATGAGTTCATATTGCAACATCGAAGTGTTCTTGATAATATCTTCTGCTTCTTTAGTAAAGCCAAACTTCTCTATAGATTTCCACATCGAACCAAGTACTTCAGGTATCTTTTCAGCAGATACTTCGGCTCCGCCTAAACTAAGCATCTGTGCATTAAGGAACATTTCTCTAATACTGCCAGACGCTGTGAACACTTGGACATTGTGTAGTTTTTCAACAGTTTCTACGCCTTTTTCAACTGCATACTTTTCTAAGACATCTCTCGGAATATTAGATTCTTCAGCAATTCTATCAAGTGTTTTTATCTCCTCTGCGGTGAATTGAGGTGTTTGCACTGTTGGAGACTGAATCGCTATCTCTGGAGCTTTTTCAGCAACCTTAACTGGAACCACAACTCTTAGGGTCTTCTCTTCCTCATTAAGATGAACCTTAAGCTCCCTTCCATGATCGAATCGGTGATAATCAGTATCAAAAAGTTCATGTCCTTCAAGTTCGCTTATTATGGATTCACGATCCTGCCCTTGAGTGACTGGAACATGAAAATGAACTTCATCCCCCTTATTTTCAACCTTTGTTTCCCTAGTTTTGTCGTGTTTTATCCCTTCCGGAATACGCAGTTTATCTGTGGGAATCTTTTTTCCACCCATTGCTTTCGAAGCTGTTTGGAACAGAAACAACATATCACCTCTCCTGAGTATTAATACACAAACAGATTATTTAAATATAGGTCATGAGTTATCACAATATGGAACTCAAAGAAATATTATTCATTGTTGCAATTGCTTTTGGAGTTCTTATGCTCAAAGGACTCTATGATGCATTCGCAGGTTTAAACATCCCGCCATGGGCATTTATCATAGTAACAATGGTAGCTTTCATTGGGGGGGTGTTGGGACTTGGGGTTATACTTCTAAGTAAGGCGGAGAAAACAGGTGCGGATGTCCCTCATTTCGGTGGAATTACTTTCCCACTAATGAGAGTAAAGAATGGGTTCACCATGGCAATCAGGTTCTGGCTCAATTGGCCTGCATGGGTGATAATGCTTCTTTGCGCAAAGGTGCTCGAGCCCATAGGAAGAGATTGGGCAAAATCATTCCAAGAGGGCATGAATCTAAATCTTGATTTCCAGTTGCCTTTATTAGGGATTTCTATTTTCTTTATCTTATCCATTGCGTTTAGCGCAATATTCCTTATACTAGTCTCTGTCCCATTCTTCATTTTCTCTAAAGGTCCTTTAGGAAACATTAAGGTATGCCCAAGGTGTGGCTCCCTTAATGCGCCTTCGGACGGGTTCTGCAGTAACTGTGGTTCCTCACTTCCAGGTGAGAAGATATTCTAGCACCACGGGCATCTTGTCTCTATAACGTATGTCAATGTTGCTGAGCCACCTGCTTTCACTGGTATCTTCCAGTGTATCTGACTTGTGCTCTCCTTAACATGTGGGAAGTTCTCCTCTTCGATCTCCCATTCGCAGTACGGGTGCTCTATAACTGTTACAACAATGTCCTCTTCCTTGTGGTTTCTTATCTGTATCTGTACTGTATCAGTTGATCTGCAGTAACTTCCTTTGTGGTCCATCACCTTTCTCTCACCAACAACATCGAACGCATTTCCAAGGTAGAGCCTCATCTGCTCATCCTTCGGGGTGTGATCTATCTGATCCTCTCCAAGGAACTGAAGCTGTCCTTCGCTGTCTGGTTTGTAGACGCGTACAACTCCTTTTGGCAATGGGATTCCAAGGCCGTAGTCCTTTGTGTTGTTTATATTCAGTTTAACCTGCACCTTGTTTGATTTAGTTCCATCAAAAACGAACTCCTTTTCAGCAGGAACGTTGTTTGATGTAAAGAGACTTATTTGCTTTATCTGGCTGTCCTTTACTGTTGTGGGTCTCTGTAATGTATATAGGTGATACTCAAAGAGTCCCTCCTCGCTGAATTGACTGGATGGAGCATATGATGCTTCGTCCCTTGCGTAGGAAGCGCCTGAATAAAGCTGTTGGCCTCCTCTTGGGACGAAGTGGATATCCCCTGCAACAAGCTTGAGTTTAGCATCCTTGAATGTTGTTCCTGCATAGTTTGTTACTGTAACCCAGCCAGTCATATCTACCCGGTTATCATCTGCATTTGCAACTGCTATATAGTCTGCCTCCCATGTAATCCCGCTTGTTAGATAGGTA
>CAZYPB010000095.1:0-3005 GCA_964649265.1 Microcaldota archaeon | reverse complement strand
ATCAGTTAGGCACAGTGCCATGGATACCATGAAGAATAAAGCAAGGTATGGTGTCGGGTCTACCTCAGTATAGCGCGGAAGGCCGAATATCCTTGTCACAACCTCAAAAGGCCGTATAAATGATGGGTTTTCCAATATTGTTGGCGCATTATCCCCTTCCACATCCCTTATCTCACAATCGCAATCCTCAAATGAAAGTATCTCCTGTTCGTCAGATGCCTTTATCCAACCATGGAGTATAACTGCGTTCGGAGTGTTCATTGAGTTCCTCATTGCAGTGCTCTTCTGCCTCTTTGCGTTTAGGTAATCATATGTTGCCTTGAAACGCTTTACATATTTCTTATAGGTTCTGCATTTCTCAATAAGTTGCTCTTTTTCCTTACTTAAAGCCGACGATTCAGCTTCCGCTTTACTTATTATTTCCGATGGTGTTCCCTCAAGCCCAAGAAGGTTAAGCTCAACCGGGACTATTGACAGGGTTTCATCTCCCTTGAGAACGGAGCAAAGAAAAAGATCGTGCCCAACTTTTTCATGGTCCGATCCTTCAATTGGCACTCTGGAAAGGAATATCCGCGAGTGTTTTGTCTCCCCTATTTTATGGAGACTTATCTCTTTTGTGAATTTCAGAGAAATTATTTCCCTGGAAAGAAACGCGAGGTTGCTTTTTCTTTTTTCAATTGCCTCTATCCTGTTTCCAATCTCCTTTAATTTATCATACACATCCATGTATGGAAGCATCTCATTAGCTATCTCTGAAATCTCTTTGACTGAAAATCTCCTATCAAGTGCAGTGAAATTCTCAAGTGGGTCTTTCTTTTCTTTTTCGAAATAAGGGAAGTTGATTATGTAGTCAAGTTTCTCAAGGACTTCATTTGATTCCTGCTCTGGAACCTGGGTCTTCGATTCATAGGAGAGATGAACAGCGCCGAGAGCCTGAAGTTTTTCCAGCAAATCTTCGGATTTTTGCTTGTGACTAGCGATCCAGACTTCTTTCATCTTGACGTTCATTTTTAACGCCCGTCATTTTGATAATGCGCTTTTTAGTACTTCTTTTACAATCTCATCCACAAGTTTATTCTTATCGCTTGTAGAAATCGAGAATTTTTTCTTTGAAGAGGAGGTTATCGACTTTCCCTCTCCATTTGCTTTCTTCTCTTCCTGGGAGACAATCACTTTTGCTTTTTCAGTAGCATCATTAATTACATGATTGTATGATTTAAGTTTCGCAGTCCTTATCCTATCGCTTGCTTTCTTGTTTGCATTTTCTATGATCTGCTCTGATTTTTTCTCAGCTTTTTCTATTTCATCAATAATCATATGACCACTCAGAAAACTATGCGACCACACCACTAGGGTTTTCTCATTTATAAAAACATATTTATAAAGATTCTTACTTCCCTCTTTCCCTCCCTGATTTTGTCTGTTCTGATTCGATTGCGAGTGCACCGTGCCTAATAAATTGAGGTGAGATTTCTACAGATCGCATTATCGATCTATCAAGGCCTAGATCATCTCTGTACCTTGTGACAAGAGCTATTGTAACCGGAAATCTGGTGTTCAATTTGCGAAGACCCTTATCACTTAATCCTCTTAGGAAATTAAACTTTGTTCCAACTGGGATGCCGAACATTTCATCCGGTTTATACCAACCAATTCTTTGAGGGAACCCTTCCACTATGCCTATTTTAGTGGGGTCAGTAATATGGATAACGAAATGTTTCTTCGCAGTGTGTTCCACTTCTATAATTGGATCTCCGGACTCAGTAAACCCATGGTCGACCACCAGTGCAACATCCTTCTCCCCTCTTGCTGCTGCAGGAACCTCAAATGTGTATTTCACATTCTTTGTCCTATCAACCCATTCTATTGTGCTTCCGAGCTTCTTTCCAGGTTTATCATGTGTAATAAGTGTTCCAGTATGTACTGCGGAAAGTTGTGTTTCTTCTCTCCGCCTATTGGTTCTAACAAGCCTACTATCCAAAAGCTTGTTGGAAATAAGAACTAAGCCAAGATCATTTGCCTTTTTTATCGCACCCGCAGGAGAGAGTCTGTCACCTGACTCACCAGATGCAAGAGTAATTAGCTTGGGCTGCATATAAACGACCTATATCATATTTACTCAATTTTGATTAAAAAGGTTTATGTTTTTGATATTGAACAGTTCTGGTTTTAATTCACTAAAGGACATTTTTGTTCATTAAGAATAGCTGAAATTGAATGTGGTGTTTGCCTGCGCAAGTGTTTGATTTTCTTTTGTTGCCAGTGCATATATGTGGTAAGCCCCCCTGGGCATTCCAGAACATGAAGAGCAATAGGGAAGTTCCAATGTGAAATTGGCAGTAGTATTTCCCCCAGTAAGATGCAGTAATTCGCTTTTGCTTAAAATATCTCGGCCCCTTGTGTTTTTTACTCCGTTTATTGTTATGGAAACTCCGGGGATATCTCCAACAACAGACACCATAACATGTATGCTTATTATCTCCCTTGAGGAGTAAACATCCTTATCTGTTGAAACAACGAGGGAGGTTATCTCTGGTGTCATGGGTGTTGGCACTGGTTCTTCTGTTTTGTTTTCAGAGGAATTATCCTCAATATTTTCGGTTAGAACAAAAGTAGTTTGCAGCTGTTGTCCTGTGCTTTTCTCCTGCTGTGAAACGCACCCTAAAAGAAACACAAATGAAATCAGAATAATAAACAGTTTTGAATCCATGATTTAGGTAATGCATGAAAAGATTATAATTAGTAACTAACCACATCTCCCGGAATATGCATATGAAAGGTTTCCCTCAAATTCCCCAGTTGTGTAAAACCTTACCCAGCTTCTTACACCGCATTCCACAATCTTTGTTTTCCATGGAATGAGTACATCCTTTGTTGGAACAAATGTCTCTGCTTGCCTGAATGTCAATGCTCTGGGCATTGTTGAAGAGCCCTGTCTTCCACTTTTATGTGTTTCATTACCACTATTCACAAAATTCAGGTAAGCATGTACATCTTCTTCACCG
>CAZYPB010000094.1:0-3088 GCA_964649265.1 Microcaldota archaeon | reverse complement strand
CTTTCGGAGAAACACAACTAGCATTCAGGCTCACAAAGGAAAAACCATTCACATATTCCCAGTATATTTTCTATAAGAGCATGAGTCCTTTCTTTGCAGGATATGATAACCTTCTTGTGGGCCTGGGTTGTTCAGAAGCTGTCCTAGGGATAAAGGGTGTCGGTAAGACTGCTTTCACATCCGCAAAGATCATAGGGATCGGAACAAAGAAGAGGGTGCTTCCAATTCAGGATATTGAGGAGATCCCAGTTAATGCATACAGAAAAAGAGGGTTCCACATAGGTGCAATGAGAGTACAGAGTTCTGATATGGATATGCAATCAAGTAATGAGCTCTCACTTATCTCAATGGCAAATGCATCACTGAGAATGGGTGACTCATGCCTTATCATAAACGAGGTAAGGTCAAGAATAGCAATACAGGGAATCATAAACCTACTTAACACACAACCAGGAGTATTCTGCCTCTACAACCTGCACGCGCGAAACATAAAGGATATTCAGGATAGGTTTGAACTTGTATTCGGCGTTCCATCCGCATCTATGTTTGCAACTGACAGGTATTCATTCTTAAGGAAACTAAAATTCTCAAGAAAGGGGAGAATTTACAGAGTACTTTCAAAAGCAATAGAAACAGATCCGGAGAAAAGGAAGTTCGTTGAGGTGTTTGTATTCAAAAGGGGCGAAAGCATTGATTCATCCGTTTGTGAATGTAAATTCCTTGAGAACCCCGAGGCCTCTGCATGGAACCTGAACGATCTTGATCTAGCAACAATAGAGAACGAGCTATCATTCAACTTTATCCCCCCAGCACTGAAAAGGAGATCAGATGATGCAGGAATCTCCCCGAACCAGTGTATAATGCAGGCGTTCTTCAAAGGAAAGATCTACTCCGATATAGTTAGGGATGCGGAGAAACTCTCAAACCCAGACCTAACTGATATAGATTTTGTTCTTAAGTGCGATTCAGCAGCAAACAAACTTCTTAAACGTCTAGAAACTGAGAATGGAGAGGTTGACTTCAAACGGGTTTCTCAGGAATGGCTGAACACATACAAGGAGATTCTGAAACAGGAGATTGGTGCAGGCCAAGCTCAAAAAGCCCAAACACAGTCTGTTTCTCATACGCCGGAAACAAGTGAGTAAATGGGAGTCTCAGAGAAAATAAAGGAAATAGAAGAGGAGATGGCCCGCACAAAGGTCAACAAAGCTACTGAATCCCATGTCGGACTTCTAAAAGCAAAGCTAGCAAAACTTAGGAGGGAATTCATAAAATCAGCAGCTAAAAAAAGCGGGGGCGGAGGAGGATTCGGAGTAAGGAAGAGCGGGGATGCGACAGTTGTTCTAATAGGTCCCCCATCAGTTGGTAAATCCACACTCCTCAACAAGATAACAAACGCAGACTCAAGAATTGCTCAATATCAATTTACAACTCTTACAGTTGTCCCCGGGTTAATGGAATACGAAGGAGCTAAGATTCAGATTCTCGATCTCCCAGGAATTGTCGCAGGTGCTTCTGAAGGAAAGGGAAGGGGCAAGGAGGTACTCTCAGTTTCCAGAACAGCTGATATGATTCTTATTATGCTCGATGTTTTCAATACAAAAAACCTCTTTGTTTACAAGGAACTAAGGGCAATAGGGATGCGCCTTGATGAGAAGCCACCCAACGTTATCATAACCCAAAAGAAAAAAGGAGGAATAGAGATAAACTCAACAGTTAAACTAACAAAGATAACCTCAAAAACAGTTAAGAACATCCTTTCAGTTTACGGGATACATAATGCAGACGTTGTGTTCAGAGAGAATATAGACACAGATCAGTTCATAGATGTGATAGTTGGGAACAGGATGTATGTCCCTTCTCTCCTTGTATTGAATAAGGTCGATTTGGTGAAACCTGAATACCTGAAAAATATCAAAAAAGATCTTGGACATTTTGTTGCAATCTCTGCTGAAAATAACTTACACCTAGATGAATTGAAGAAAGCAATCTACGATAAACTTGATCTAATAAGAGTTTACACGAAGCCCAGGATGGGGGAAGCAGACATGGAGGAGCCACTCATGATAAGAAATGGCTCAAATGTCCAGGATGTGATTCAGATACTAAGAGTAAAGGGACTGGAACAGGGATTCAAGTTTGCCTCGATATGGGGCAAATCAGCCAAATTCGGTGGACAGAAAGTAGGGCTGAAGCACCTCCTTAAAGATGGAGATATAATCCAGATAACGAGCAAATAGCTAATCGCTTCTCGCCTTCTCAACAACAGCTATCCATGACTCTCCTATCTTATTTAGATAATTCCCAAATGTCTTTGAGAGGCTTATTCTCATGGGCCTGTACTTTCTCTTACTCTCCTGAGCAATTATTGTATCTCTCTCAACCTTAACCATCCCAACCCTTTTCAACCTTGGAAGAACTCTGTTGTAGAAAGTTGCCTTTGAGATGTTGTTTACCCTTACGAACTCATTTATCTCTGTTCCATCAAGCTCATTCTTATCTTTCAAAAGGTGCATGAATGCAAGTGCAGTGTCGTAGTATTTTCTCTGGTATCTCTTTGCAAAAACAAAATTAAGCACATCCTCTAATTCCCAATGGAATTTTGTCGGGGCCTCCTCGCCCTCCTGGAATTTCTTTACTTCTCCACCATAATGGGAAGGCAGGTATAGGGTTTCTGAACTTGGTACACCTCTTGAAGCAATGGGGTTTCTCTTATCTTTTAGGGACTCAACAACTGTCTCCTCATTAAACTGGTCCATAGAATACTGTTTCAGTAAACCTCTATTTAAAGTTTTGGGGAAGTGGAGCTTTGCACCTTTTCTAGGTGCTTAGAGGTGATTTCATGGACTTTAGGTGCAAGAATGAGAGTTTAGGTGCAACTCTAAGATTAAGTGCAAAGCTGGGAAGTGGGGCCTTGCACATTAATTGGCTCCTGCACATTAATTAAGGAAGTTGCACATTAATCCAGATTTAAGGAAGCTTAATTAAATCGTTAATATAATGCCCTAATATGGCTACACCAGAAATAATAGCCAAATTAGTAGAACGTTTTGACAGGAACAAGAACGCTTACTTAAGTACAGGTTAT
>CAZYPB010000093.1:0-3103 GCA_964649265.1 Microcaldota archaeon | reverse complement strand
CCCAATATAGGATAAAGCAGGTGTTGAAGTGGAGAGTGCTTCGATGAGAACAAAACCTATTGGATCGCTGAACGCCGGATGGATAAGAACCTTTGCCTTTGAGTAGTAATCTCTGAATAACTTTTCCCTGCTCTCAACCAGATCTATTATCTCTAAATTCCCAAGGGATTCAGCCTTTCTCTTAAGTTCTTTGGAAAGAGAACCCTGCCCTATCATCACAAAGTGCTGGCTTTTCATCTTCTCAGCGAGTGATACAGCAAACCGTGGATTCTTTGTTTCTATCATCTTAGAAACGAAGAGCACCATATCTCTGTTCTTGCTTCCCTTTCTTTTCTTTTCAGCAGGTGGGATGAGAAACGAGTTGAACGACCTATTGGAAAGAAAGCTATGTGTTCTCTTGGTGGAGGAGATGAATGGGTATTTTCCAAATGGTTTCAGAAGGGTACCCAGAATCGGATCCTTAAATGAGTTCTTCTCAAAATACTCCTCAGCAATGAATATCTTCATCCCCTTGAAAAGAGCCTCCCATGCTTCCATTGCTATGAATGGAGAGTGTAGTACATAGGCATTCTCTTTTGAAAAAGTAAAATCCAGTTTCTGAAGATGGAATGATTTGGTTCGTATAAACTGCCTTGCACGCTTCCTGTAATCGGAAACCTTCTTTATCTTAAGGCCTTTTATGCCCCCAAGGACTTTCAGCATGCTGTTATTTACTGGATGATCGTAAATGCATAGGTATGTGTCCATATCTTGATATCTCAGTTCATTTTAAAATAGTGATTGGGTATTCTGTAAACAGGTAATGGCATGTGTGGCATAAATGGATTCAATTGGAAGGACACTAAGACTGTAAAAGAGATGAACAAAAGGATAAGGCATAGGGGACCAGATGGAGAAGGAACATATGTGAAATCCGGACTCAGTCTCGGACATCTGAGATTGGCAATAATTGACCCCAGTAAAAAAGGAAAACAACCAATGGGCTACTCGAAAGGAAAAAGAAGGGCAATCATAGTCTACAATGGGGAAATATACAACTTCAAAGAACTGAAAAGGGAACTTAAGAAGAAGGGCCATACATTCAAAACGAAAACAGACACTGAAGTCATACTTGCATCCTACCTAGAATATGGATTCGACTGTGTGGAGAGGTTCAACGGGATGTGGGCTTTCTGCATATATGATTTAGGGAAGAGGATACTTTTCTGCTCAAGAGACAGGTTGGGGCAGAAACCACTCTATTACTACAATAAAGGAGGCAAATTTGTTTTCAGCTCTGAGTTAAAGGGGATCTTAGCTCATGAGAACCTAAAAATAAACAGATACAACAACATAAGCACTGAGGGAGTTGAACTCTTTTTCTCTGCTGGTTTCATACCCGCCCCGTATACTGTTTACAAGAATGTTTTCAAACTTGAGGCGCGCCAGAACCTTGTTTTTAACCTGAAGACAAAGAAGATAAGGAAGTGGTACTATTACGAACCTCCTAAGTATTCCCCAGAAACAGATAAAGTGAAGTTGATTGAGGATGCGCGGGAGCTTCTTAATGATTCTGTCAAACTAAGACTTGTTTCAGATGTGCCCCTCGGATCTTTTCTTAGTGGGGGGGTTGACAGCACTGCAACTGTAGGATACATGGCGAGATTCATGGATCTAAAGAAACTCCACACATTCTCAATAGGGTTCCAAGGAGAATATGATGAAAGTAGATACATAGAGATTGCAAGAAAGCATTTCAAAACAATTCACCATCATGATTATTTCACTGAGGATGATTTCGACCTGGAGAAGCTCTCTTGGATATATGATGAACCTTTTGGGGATCATAGTGGATTCCCCACATATAAGGTTTCGAAAAACGCAAGAAAACACATAACAGTTTCCCTGAGCGGGGATGGCGGGGATGAGATCTTCGGGGGCTATATGACTCCGCAGGTAGGCGCAGTTATAGACATGGTGAGCTCATTGCCATTTATATTAAGGAAAATGAAATCACTTCTTATACCAAATATGGACAAACTTAACATGTCAAAATTCAAGGAACTCTTCAGATTATCGACTCTTCCTAAGGAAAAATACTTTCAGGAAGCCATGAAGGAGAAGCACTACCGGCCCAACATATACAATGAATGGACAACTGAGAAGCTTGCCTACTGCCTTGAGAAAACAGATGGTAATTTAGGGGAAGCAATAAGGCTGACAGAACAGCTCTTCTACACTCTTCCAGACCAGTTTCTCGTGAAGGTTGACAGGGCTTCGATGGCAAATGCACTTGAGGTAAGGAGCCCGTTCCTTGATTACAGGTGGGTGGAATTTGCATTAAGAGTACCGACAAACTGGAAAGTATCTCCGCTGAGGAGGAAGATATTAATGAAGAGCATTGTGCAGGACATTGTCCCAAAGGAGATATCGGATAGAAAGAAGCAGGGCTTCAGTCCTCCGATGATAGAATGGGCATCGAATAACGAGATTTCCTCAAGATTTGACCTTCATAAGAAGATAGATGAGTTCGAAAAATTGGGTGTTTTTTCAAGTGAACTTTCGGAATTCCTGAGAAAATCTCTTAATGGAAAAAAGACGCATCCAAATTACAAGGTCAGACTCATGCTTTTCATCGTATGGGCAAAAAGATGGATAGCTAGCTGATCACCAGCAGATACCGTGGTAGTTTTTTCCTCTTGCCTCTTTGCTCAACACCCTTTTTCCATCAATAACGAGTTTGTCCGTCTTGATTTCTGCAAACTGTTTCCAATCAGTTAAGAGAAGGAGGGCCTCGCTCTTCTCAACAACTTCCGCAGTATTTTTCGCATACATTATGTTTGAGAATACCTTTTTGAAATTAGAAACTGCTTCAGGATCATATGCAATTACCTTTGCTTTTTTATCTAAAAGGCTTTTTATCACTGGGATCGCAGGACTGTCCCGTACATCATCTGTCTCTGCTTTGAATGCAAGGCCCAAAATCCCTATTGTTTTGTCTTTTACACGGATCTGTTTCTCTAGAACGTCCAGCATCCTCAGGGGCTGTCTGTAATTAACATCAAGAGTTGCTCGTAGGAGCTGTGGCTTATACCCTTCCTTGTTTGCTAGATAAACCAGTGCA
>CAZYPB010000092.1:0-3116 GCA_964649265.1 Microcaldota archaeon | reverse complement strand
AGCGGAAAGAACGCAGTTCTGAATGTTGCAGATATGCTGGCACTTGGGCTTGATCCTAAGAATGCATACATATACAAGCAATCGGAAGAGAAAAGAGTGATGAACCTTGCCCATGTTTTCTCAAGAAAAACCACAATGGCCACATTGAAAGCCATATATGGTGAAAGGGGGATTGGAATATATCTCTCTGTTTTAACCCAGGCAGGAGACATACTTCTGCCACAGCTTCCTGAGTTCGGGGGGCCCAAGAACGTTGTTGTTCCTGTTGGGGTTGACCAGGACCCGCACATAAGGTTTACTAGGGATATAGCTCAGAAATTCCCAGATACGTATGGATTCGAGATACCTTCAGCAACATTCCACAAATTCTTCAGAAGCCTTAATGGTGAGACTAAGATGAGCAAGAGAGATCCAATGAACATACTTACACTCAACGATGAGGAAAAAGAACTGAAAAAGAAGATATCCAATGCGCTTACTGGTGGAAGGTCAACTGCTGAGGAACAGAAACGGATGGGTGGGGAGATAGAGAAGTGTGTTATATACGAACTTATGCTATACCATTTCTACGAGGATGACAAGGAACTAAAGAAGATGTATGAGGACTGTAAGAGCGGTTGTATCCTGTGCGGGGAATGTAAGAAAAAACGGATAGAAGCAATATTAGGTTGGATTAAGAAACACCGGAAAACAAGGGAGAAACTGATTCCAAAGGCCGAGAAACTCCTTATCTCCAAATAAATATATGGACTGCGACTGGTTGAGTATATATTCCTCTTAGCATTGCGACTCGCTGTATGTTTATTACATCCATTGCTGAACTGTTTGGCTGTACCCCGTATTTAATCTGCCATCCAAGGAAGTTAAGCACATCCCTGAGATCTTGACCGTTCACATCCCCTTCGAAGTCTTCAACATAGTATATTCTTCCTTTGCCGTAGTTCCACTCACACACAAGGCATTTTTCTGGCTCTGCCGAATCATACACGTATTTTATTAGTTTAGAATCATTTGGTTCTGCATAATATCTCCATGAAGAGGAATCAAAATTCATAGTGTCGCCAATACTTACATTCAGCAGTATCATTCCGGTGTAATTAACAATTCCAACTGCGCTTCCAAGGTGTTCTGAGTGCATTCCGAATCCTTCTTCTATTATGTTGAATCCCTGGTTTCCTTGGGCTTTTGCAAGGAGCACGCCTCCATTTGATAGGAATTGCTGAACTCCAGATCTGTTTACTGCAGAATTCTGAACATTCGGTTCTTCTATTATCAGCGTATTGTATCTGTTACTAAGATTCAGAACCATGAAATCAAACATCTCTTCCGGAGTATAACCATAATCGTCTGCTCTGTAATAGTATCTTTCATTATAATCTGCACTAACATCAGATCCAACTGCTTGGTACATGTCCCACACGAGCCCAGATTCATTGAGTTCCGCTGCTATTTGTCTTTCTGTCTGAGACCTGCAAAAATATGCAACAGGAGCTCGAATTATTCCAGTTGATACATTGTAACCATTTATATCGGACATATACATAAACAGCTGATAATTACCCAAACGCATTATGCTTCTTGTGGTATCATAATTCATCTGTATTAGAAGAATTGTTTTGTTTAGACTTAGTACATATTCCTCTTCAGCAAGGCCTATGCTCTGGACATTTGTTTCATTCCATTTATCCGGGTGCCCTTTACTCCTTATAAGTGCATCGGAAACAGATATAGAAATGGAGTGCATCTCTCTTCTTGATTCAACTTCCTTTATATGTAGATCCAGAGCCATCCAGAGACTTATTATAGTCATTAGGATCGTTATGAAAACAACTAGGCTTATTATGAAATCTATTGTGAATATCTGGGCCCTTCTCATCTAAATCTACTAGGTATTTATTCGGTTATAAATATTTCTCTATTAACAAGCTGTAGTAAGGAGCAGGAACAGGCCTGTTCAGCCATCTCAGATCTCTTAAGTTTTTTCCCTGAGAGCACATCTATAACTCCATTAGCTTTTTTTCCGTAGAGATACTCGAATGCTCTGCTTAGCGTTTTCACCTTGGCTTCCTTACCAAGTGTATCAGGTATTGCAAACCCCATGCTGCTGCCTAAAAAGACTGTTTTTCCATCGTAGAGTGCACACCACATAATATTGTAGTAAGTGCCCCTGAAAAGGAAGAGTCCGCTTTCCAACCCAACAGAGAAATCACAATCTTTGAATACTGCTTTTGCCCTGTTTATCGCTCCCTTGATTGTCTCCTCTCCGGTTGGTTGGTTTTTGACTCTGCTTTTAACCTTGAACCCTTTAACCGAACACTTGCCAAAGAATTTGGATACTGCATCCTTGGCTCCCTTAACTTTATCCTTGTTCTCTGAACCTATTGAAAATTTAATCTGTTTAACCCTAATTCCATGCTTGTTTATTTTTCCTGAATCTATCCTTGTGCAGGAGATTCTCTTGAAATCCGACGCATACACTGTTTGTTGTAGAACGATTGAGAGTGGCTTGAGCTTCCTCCTCTTCCTTATTTTGTTTATTTCCACGGCTATTCTCTTTGTCTCTTTACTAACTACTATTGCATCAAAATCTTCAGATCTGATTGAAGCATCGAATCTATCGTTTATTTCAACTATTCTTGCCTTTTTCACGTTCTTTCCCAGGAATCTCTCTATGCGCCTTTTTCTTTCTGAGAATGAATTGGTTTTGCAAGATTTCTTCTTTGCAAACGAATCAGAGGTGAGGCCTATTGTTATCCTTTTGCCCGAGGAAAGAGCCTTGCGTAGAAGTGCCTGGTGGCCCAAATGGAGTGCGTTGAACGTTCCTGCTACAATTACGTTTCTGAACATGGTTGTCCCAAAGAATAATAATGTGTTAATTTAAAAAAACTGCATGAATGGTGAACAAGAGAAGAGGATAGCTGATGACATAAGGATTTTCGATGAGAACGTAGTAAAACTAAAAGGGAATAGCGAAAAGAAGAGAAGGATAATAGACCTTGCAACTAGGTACAGGAAGGATGCGGAGTATTATTTAGGTAAGAAGGATTATGTGACGTCTTTTGGATGCATTAATTATGCACATGGACTTCTGGATGCTATGATAAAATATTGAGGGA
>CAZYPB010000091.1:2563-3127 GCA_964649265.1 Microcaldota archaeon | reverse complement strand
CTTTTGTAGGATATATAACTAGGGAATGCCTTCCCTTAAGTGCTGCTTCTATCACAGGTATCATGTATGCTTCTGTTTTCCCTGAAGCAGTTGGAGCTATGAGTGCGACATTCTCATTTTTTCTCACAGCTCGCACAGCTTCAGACTGGTGCGAGAAGGTTTCAGTGATTCCCCTTCTTTTCAGTATCTCTTTCACATCCTGCGATATCTCTATTTTACTGTACGAACCCTTTCTTGCGTTCTCATAGAGTTCTATAACTGCTCCATCATCTGTTAGTTTCGGTACTGCCGCCATAACCTCATCTAAGCAAGATATCATTTATCTATTTTTAGACATTCCGAAAGTGCAATCACGAATTCACGTGCACTGGACACAATGCCCATTGTCTGCCGACTGCCCCTATCTATTAGTTTGCTCACAACGCTCGGGTTATTATCAATACAGTACATCTTCACATCCTCTGGAAGCATGTTTCCTGTTGCTATCCCGTGTAGGGCTGTTCCTATAACCATACAAACTCCCACGCTCTCTGTAAGTTCCCTCATCCTATCCTGTGCTTTGTA
>CAZYPB010000091.1:0-2553 GCA_964649265.1 Microcaldota archaeon | reverse complement strand
TGTAAACATCTCTTATTGTCTCAGGTAGTGGTCCATCATCCCTTATGGAGCCAGCTATGACGAAAGGGATCCTTTTCCTTACAGTTTCGTACATTATCCCGTTTAGGAGGATTCTTTTCTCAACAGCAGAGAATATCCCCCCTGCACTTACTATACTATTCAGAGTCCTCGCGTGGTTCGAATGCCCTCCCGGAACAGGCTCTCCACTTTCAATTGAAATCCCCAGAGATGTTCCAAAAAGAGATGCCTCCATATCGTGCACGGGAAGTGCATTGCCTGTGAAAAGCACATCTACCCACCCTTCTCTTATAAGCTCAGAAAAATATTTGCGGGCTCCACAATGGACAATTGCAGGTCCACAGACACATAGTATCTTCCTTTTATTCCTACGGGCATCTCTGATTTCTTTCGATACTTCTATTGCTTGAGCCATTATGTTTCTCTCAGGAGAGATATCCGATGAGAAGAACTCGAACTCATTTTTACTGTTCTCTTTAATGCCGCCATTTCCAATAAGAACCTTGTCACCTTCTTTCAGCTCTCTGGGCATCCTACAAAACGGTTCATCCTTTTCCAAAACAAGAACTGCATCCATGCGCAGTTTTCTTACGCTCTTCCACTCACCATCAACAAGTACCTGCATGCTCCTATTCGTAGTAACGTAGAATCCTTCAGGAGCAACTCCATTTTTCTCAACCTCTTTCCAAATACTCTGGAACTAATCCACCAGCGTGCATACGCTCACCTCTTGTAGTTTATAAAACACAGTTCGTGCTAGGGGAAACGGAAAACTACTCTGGAAGTAAACCCCTTTCCATCCATAACACCTTGCATAAATATCCTGCTCTTTTAATTTAAATGTTTCCTATTAAGATGTGATAAAAAACACATTAATGGGTATTTCATAAAGAAAAAAAATACGAAAGGTATTTAAATATCCTAGACAGTAACTCCCACAGAAATTGCGGGGTGAGGCCGTGTTTGATAACGACGAAGATGAAGAAGATTGGGATGGGGAAGATTTCGACGACGAATTGTCCGATGATGATGATTAATTACGTTTCTTCTTTTTACTCTACTTTTTTTGATTTTCTCTTTCTTAGGGAGTATATCCCACCTTTAACCTTCTTCCCAAGTTTCGTTTTTCTCTCATTAATTGTGTTTATCCCATCGGAAACCTTTCTCTCAACTCTGCTGAAATAGAGTATTAGTACAACAAGCACAGTGGCAACAATTGCAGGAAACTCATGTCCTCCGCCAACTGCCATCCCAATACTGGCAACAATCCACATACTTGCAGCTGTAGTGAGTCCCATTATCCTTTTCCTTGATTGAATTATGGTCCCCGCACCAAGGAACCCAACACCAGTTATTATGCCTGCAGCAACCCTTGCAGACATATCAACACCGCCGAATGCATTCTCAGCATAAACCATTATGAGAGCAGAACCAAGGCACACAAGCATGTTTGTTCTTATGCCTGCAGGTTTTCTGAAGACCTCCCTTTCATAGCCCACAACTCCGCCCAAGACAGTTGCCAGCAGGAGCCTCCAGACTATTTCTATTTCATTCAGCATGCAATAACAATCTCGTTTTTCCTTAAAAAACCTGCGCTTTCAGTAATTCTCGTTCTATTGCGAATGGAAACGTTTAAATACCACTCAGAAAAAGTATTATTTGAATATAAAATAGGAGGCGGTATGATGAACCGGTTTGCTACTAAAAAAGGCGCTGTTGGTATTGGCACTCTTATCATCTTCATAGCGATGGTGCTTGTTGCAGCAATAGCGGCTGCTGTGCTAATAAATGTCTCAGGAATACTTCAGCAGAGAGCAATGACAACTGGAAAGGAATCTATAGAGGAAGTATCTTCGAATATAATCGTAAAATCAATAACTGCGAATGCAAATGTTGGAAGGACAAATCTTGCAAGTCTTAACATAACGGTGACAACAGCAGCTGGTTCAAGAAGGATCGACATGAGGCAGATGATAATTAAGGTGAGCAATGGGATGAACCAGACAATACAACAGTATTCAACAACACTTGCTAATGGAACAAACTTCACTGGAAGTGAATTAAGAGATCCATCCAATGTGTTCACAACGCAGAACCCAGTTATGGACTCATCAACACTTGTGTTGATAAACCTTGTTCCATCTTCAACTGGAACGCAGGTATATTTCCCCCCAAGGCAGCCATACAGGTTGGAGATAATCCCGGAGCGTGGGGCAAGCCTTATTATCTCAGGAACAGCACCTGCATCCTACTCTCTTGACCTGATTGAGCTTTATCCATAGGCTCCCCCCTTTACCCTTTATTTTATGAACTTTCTTTTTCAATATCTCTAGTATGTATGTTATCAAGGACACTATACACGGAAACATAAAGCTGGATGAATTAGAGAAATCACTACTTGATTCCTCTGAGATTCAGAGGCTTAGGGGAGTAAAGCAGTTGGCTTTAACACACCTAGTATACCCTGGAGCAAATCACACACCCAAACGGCCCGTGCGCGGTTTCCAGCCATTTGGTATACGCGGATTTCTCCAG
>CAZYPB010000090.1:0-3526 GCA_964649265.1 Microcaldota archaeon | reverse complement strand
ATCGTTGAAGATAAAAAAAACCGGAATTTTCCCTCGGTATTTCATAATTGCCGTTTTTTACGATTCAAAAAGATGCGATTTTTCCAAGTTTTCCTATGATCATTCTCTCAAGTTCTATGGGATACCATGTATCAAGAGACTTGGTTGCAAATTCAAGTTTTGATTCATGTTCCGCTACTATCTCAAATAGGACATCTCCTTTCTTTACTTTGTCCCCATGTTCGCAGTGCAGCAGTACTCCTGCACCCCTGTCTTTCGGTGCCCCTGCTGCTCTTGCTATTTTCGATATCATAAGATTATCAACATGCTGTACCCTGCCATCCTTGTCAGCATATATCTCAGTTCTCTTGGTCCCTATTGGAAGTTCTTCTGGACCCATGTTCCTGTCTCCCCCCTGGGCCTCTATTATATCCTTCATCTTCTCATACGCTTTTCCTGATTTGAGTATATCCTCAGCAACTGAGTAACCTCTTCCTTTAGGAACGTTTTTACACAGCTCAAGAAGCTCCCCTGCTAGCTGAAGACTTTTATCCCTGAGATCAAGTGGGCCGTTGTTCTGAAGCACTTTGAAAACATCGTAGCATTCCAATGCAGGACCGATTCCCTTTCCAACTGGATCCGAACCATCACTAATGAAACACTCGATCTTCATCCCAAGCCTGTCCCCCACATTAACGAAATCCTGTGCAAGCGCTTTCGCATCAGACACATTCTCTATCTTAGAACCTCTTCCCACCGGGATGTCTATAACGACAAATTCGGCTCCGACTGACTTCTTCTTTGCAAGTATACTTGCGAGAAGTACTCCCTTCGGATCAAGCCTCAGAGGGTGTCTTATCTTTATCAGTTTGTCATCGACTGTTGCAAGGTTTATTGCGCCTCCCCAGACTATGCATCCCTTGTGCTTCATCACTATGTCTTTCATCTCATCTATACTAAACTTGACATCAGCTATTGCCTCCATTGTATCTGCGGTTCCTGAAGCAGAAGTTATTGAACGTGATGATGTCTTTGGAATATACAAGCCAGCTGCTGCGATTATGGGAACAACGACCATTGTTGTCCTGTTACCTGCAACTCCTCCACTGCAGTGCTTGTCCACTATCGGGTGCTTATTGAGACTTAACTGTTCTCCACTTGAAACAACTGCATTTGTTAGCGCGACTGTCTCATTTATTGAGAGATCCCTTATGTAGAATGTAGTAAGAAGCGAAGCAAGCTCGACATCGCTGAGACGGTTTTCCATTGCCTCTTTTATGATTGTCTTTATCTCCTCATCGCTGAGCTCCTCCCCATTCATCTTCTTTTTGATATAATCAACAGACATTGGATGGTGAGCGTGGGTAATTGTTACTTGATTGTCAGACGTAACTCCGAGTTTATCTGTTGTCTCGTGAAACAGGCCTATCTCTCCTCTTTTCACAAGTACATCTGAGAGATCTACAATACATGTGAGTTCCTTGTCATTGAATTTGACAATTACTCTATCCGACATATAGACATCTTCTTCTACCGCCTCATCTTTGTTAAGAACAATTATGTTCTGCCCAGTGTGAACATCAAAACATTTTACCTTACACTTGTATTCTCGCAACAGCTGTTCCTTTTTCTTGTCGTTATTTTCCATTTTTTCACCTGTTCATTGGGTTTTCGACCCTTATGCCTTTGCTTAATGCGATATCCAGCAGGCTCTGAGGAGGTACAACACCCTTCTCAGTTATATACCCAGTTATGTATTTTGCAGGAGTCAAATCGAACGCTGGGTTTCGTATCGTTACTTTCCTGAATTTCTTCGGATCCGCAACCTCAGCCGGGTCCCTTTCCTCTATTTCACTCACAGTCCCCCAGAGAGACATCGGATCGAATTTATACATCTCAGCAGCCGAGTAGAAAGGAATATCCCTATCCCACGCGACCAACGCTATTGTTGATGTGCCTATTTTGTTTATAAGGTTTCCCACAGAATCTATGGAATCCGCACCAACGAGAACAGCATCGACTTTTTTTATGAAACTCTTTACTGCAGAATCGACAATGAGTGTTGTTGGAAGGCCCGCTGAAGATAGTTCCTTTGCGCTTGTTCTTCCCTGATATTTCGGACGGGTTTCAGTGCATATAACGCTGATATCCTTGCCCATATCGTGTGCGCGTTTAACAATCTCCATAACTGTATGCGAATGACAGTGAACAAGAACGTTCCCCTGTTTTGGGAGTTCCTTTGCCCCGTATTCAGCTATTGCAGAAATGCTTTTCTTAAGGTTCTGCATGTACTCTATTTTCTCGTTTTTTACAAGTGCCCTGAGTTCCTCCACTGTTTTTGGGTTATCTTCTTTTATCCTTGCAAAGAAATACCTGAGTGAATTACGAAGCATTGGTTCTGTGGAGCGGGTTGCTGCCAGCATATCGGCAACCTCTATAAGTTCTCCTTTCAGAGCCTGGGGAGTTGTTGCACTTGAACCATTTGACTGGATTGCGAGTGCTTTGACAGCTGATTTCGCAACCTCTCTGGCTCCCTGTATCTTGAGAGCCTTTATGTCGCCACATATCTCCCTTACCTTTCGATTAACCATTATCTCACTTCGAAAAATCTAGAGTGATTTCGCAGATTAAGTATATAAACCCTTCAATTGTATCGTTTTCTCTTAGGGATAAAGGATATACTTATAAATATTAGCAGGGACAACAATTACACTTGTTCTCGTGAAAACCAATAGCGCGAGGGGATGGGTTGGCAGAAAACAAAGATATGCTCGAAGACATCTTGCCCGAAGGGCAGGAGATAACCAAGGAAGATGAGGAACTTTTCCAGTTTTTGGAAGCCTCAAAACCTACGATATATGTAATCGGTACTGGGGGAAGTGGATGCAACACACTCTCCCGAATAGGCGAGCTAGGTATAGAGGGTTCAAAACTTGTTGCAGCCAACACCGATGTTCAGCACCTCGTTAAGATCCGTGCTGCTGACAAAAAGATACTTCTTGGAAGAAAGACAACTAAAGGCCTTGGAGCTGGCTCTAACCCAGAGGTTGGGGAAGCTGCTGCAAAAGAATCCGAGGATGAGATAAGGAAGGCAGTGAGCGATGGTTCTATGGTTTTCGTTACGTGTGGGCTCGGAGGAGGAACTGGAACTGGAAGCGCTCACTTTATATCTGAAAAGGCCAGGGAGAGTGGAGCGCTTACAATTGCAGTTGTTACATTGCCGTTTATATCTGAGGGAAAGAAAAGAATGGAGAACGCTGTGGAAGGACTCAACAAACTGAAAAGGCACGCAGACACAGTCATCGTAATTCCAAATGATAAACTACTTACAATAGTTCCAGATCTGCCACTAAACACTGCTTTCAAAGTGTCTGACGAAGTACTTTCAAATGCAGTCAAGGGAGTTGCAGAGCTTGTTACAAAGGCAGGATTAGTAAACCTTGACTTCGCCGATCTGAAGACTGTGCTGAAAGGCGCTGGATGCGCAGTTGTTGGTCGTTGATGGGCCCCGACACGTTCTCGAGCACCGCGCTCCCGACGCCCGCGC
>CAZYPB010000089.1:0-3777 GCA_964649265.1 Microcaldota archaeon | reverse complement strand
ATGGGTGACAGATTAAGTATACTCCTGCTATTTTCTTTTCTCTTTACATTGGGTTGCGCAGGGGGATGCAGCCATGATGGGGAGTGCGCCGCAGGCGAATACTGCGTTGATGGCAGCTGCGTAGAGATGTGCTCACGGGAAGCCGAGTGGTGCGAAAAAACATCTGACTGTTGTTTTGAGATGGTGTGCATGTCCAATGCATGCAGACCAGAGGGATACACTCCCCCGGTTAAGAACACAACTAAAGTAAACACGACGATAACAAACCAAACAACAAACCAAACAACAAACCAAACAACAAACCAAACAAACCAGACCATACAAACTAACACCACAATAAATTTCACCCCGTTGACTGGAGTTGAGATGCTAGACCTCCCAGAAGGAAGGGAGATGCCCATATCAAATATGGTGATACACGCAACAAACATCTCCTGTTTCCTGAATAATTGCTCAATTGAGGAAAGGGAAGTTACTGTATCCGTAGTCTTTCCAGATGGGAAAAAGGAGTTTCAGTTGAAAGTAGGGGAGAGCGTAGATCTAGGAGAAGCGACCCTTAAAGTCCTGGATATCCCATGTAAGATATCTGAAAAAGAAAAGGAGTGTATAATAAAATATTCATCTAATGAATTTGAACTCTCAAACCCATCAGTACTTCAAGTACTTTCCCGCAAAAATGAGAAAACGCTTCTCCCAGATAAGATGACTCTCGTTGAGCCAATTGAGATATCCAGAATGGAAGAGATATCTGAATACTGGAGAACCATTGAGATGTCCATGGGGGAGGTAAGGCGTTTCATCTACCCCCACATAGATAGCTTCGGGTATCTGGACCTAAGGATGGATTCAATAGAAGTGTCAACTGACTCTCAGAGATTCGGAAGGGACTGTAATATAACCTCAGAGAAAGTAAGTATAAGCGGAAAGGTTGCCGGAATAGCTGAGACAAAAGCAAGTGCAAAGGAAAACGAGACAACTAACCTACCATGGCACAAGATAAACGTTTCAGAAATAAGTGAATCAAAATTCCAGAGCGACGGGAAAACATGTGCAGTATACAACAAGATGGCTCTGCTAAACATAAGTTTCCCAAAGACAACCTATGGTGTGAATATCCTAATGTATTTATCAAATGAGACGCAGACACGGACAATTGAGTTCAACTCAAAAGAACCATGGGTAGAAAACGATATTCTTCTCGAAGCAGCGGGCACAAAGGAATCCACCGGAGTTGATAATTCATTTATGCTTAGGGCAACATATGACAAGAGGAAGACAGTTAACTTACAGGAAGGAGGGGTTGAGGAGCTATCTGGTTTGAAGCTTCACTTTGATTCATATGTTGTTAAAAAGGTCCTTAAAAACGAGGTATGTGAGCTTCTCGATGTTAAGGCATCCGTTAACATAATTTATGGCCCAGACAGTGCGAAGAAACAGATGGAGATAGGAGAGACGATAACCCTGCCATCAGGATCATCAGTAAAACTCAAGGATATGGAAGTTCTCCTAGAAAAAAAGGTTCATTCATGCAACGTTGCTTTGAAAAGAGTGATACTTGCAATCATCCCAAAAGAAAGCTAGTAAGAAAGAATTAAAAGCACTCTATATTTTAAACCTAGTATGAAGTCAAAGGTACTTACGTTCCTAATATTAGCCTTTATTTTAACTGGATGCTTACAGCAGGACATACCCTGTTCAACAAACACCGACTGTCCCCCTGACATGTTCTGCGTTGATGGGAAATGCTCAGATCTAGCATGCAAGGAGAAAGGGAAACCTTGCACAGATATGTGGGAGTGCTGTGGCACACTCGCATGTGTAAACAACATATGTGAATCAATTGATGAATTGGATCACGTTGTAAAGATTTCAATGGGTGAAGGAGACGAGGCAGTGGTTTATAGGTCTCTTATCAAACTAAAGAACTTCGATCTATCTCTGGATGATCAGTGCAACCCTTCAAAACAATCTGCACTGGTTATGTTTGAATATAATGGAGAGAACATGGAGAAGAACCTGGGGATAGGGGATGAGATCAGGATTGGCAATTCCCATGTTTATCTTGAGAACATACTGGGGAACCCAGCATCTGGCAAATGCACTGTCAGGTCAAAGAACGCAGTTCTTGGAATGTCACGAAGCTTCCTTTTCAATGATACTGTGAGAGTTGGCAGCACCCGGGATGTTTCTGGCACTAACATTTCCATAACACTGCTCAATATCACAGAAACGCCTGCCACTGATCCCCAATCTGGGCTACCACCATGTAGGTACCAACGCACAGCACAGGTGGTGGTTAGTTCGGATCAAGATGAGGTTACTGTGAATGTAAGCAATACGGAGCCAATTCAAATTGGCGATTATACACTTAATCTTGATGCATATGGGCTGGATGAATTCTGTCTTTCATCTCAACCATTCATTACCTTTTCTTTTGTAGAGAAGGAAGAGATTTTCTTCATAGAGGGCAAGTCGGAGATTTTTGAAAACATTCTAATTGAACTAGATAAGATAGATCTCACCCTGGAATCAGATCCCTGTACTATAAAAGACTCCCGTTTGCTATTTTCTTTCAAAGATCTGGATTCAACATACAGCAAGTCAATTAATATGAGGGAAGGGGAAAGCGCAGTTTTTGAAGGCATTGAGTTTATTCTGATGGGAGTTGATGCAGAATTCAAGGAGTCAGCTGGTTGCGGATTAAATAATCCAAGCGCACTTCTACGAGTTGGTTCGGAAATAGGCAAAGGCGGAATATTCCAGAAAAAGGTTCCTGCAAACACCTTGGTTTTCATTGAGAACGAAGAGATACGCGAAGAGATATTCCTTTCAAAAGAATGCTCTGCTGGAATAAAAAACATAAGGGAATATGAATTCGATGTCAATGCGCGAGTTTTGAAGCCAGTAAATAAAGAGATAACCGAAGGGGCAATATTTGCCTACGGTTCAGTTGTAACAAAAACGGGATTATTTTCATCCGGAAAGACAAAATCCCTTCTGGTTGGGAAAGAGATTCCTTTCGAGGAAAATACTCTCAAATTAAGCGGCGTAAACAAAGCAGGAGACGTTGTTATCTCAGTTTACGATAAATTGTATGTTTTGGGGGTAGGTGAGAGTGCAGTGTTTGAGAAAGAGGAAAAGAGAGTTGAAGGAGAATGCATATATGATGTTAAGACAAATGAGAAGCTAACGAACCACGGATTTGTGAAAACCCCCTAATTCTAAGTAAAGTATTAATAATTTCCAGGAAATACTCTTTACATGGGCGTTACTCCATACGAACAGGACCATAAAAAATTCGTTACCGGCCAAGCGAAAAGTGATAAGAAAATCTACCCAATGCTTTACGATCACGATAAGCTTGGTGCACACGTGGAGAAAAGACTTAAAGAAGTGAAAGTGCTCCAGGGCCCAGAGAATCTACCCAATTCAGACCCATCTAACTGTTTGAAACTTAGCGATCATCAACTTATAAAAATCATATGGCTCCTTGACTCCCTTGAATTGGATGACGAATTCAAAGGCTCTGTTGCAAGGGAAATGGATGTTGATTTTGAGGATAAGAACGCAGCACATGGCGGAGTCATAGTTCTAAAAGAAGGTAAACTAAACCTGAACCCAATTCAAAGCACACCTACTAAGGAAGGTATTCTGGATGGGAAGAAGAATTATGAAAACTATTTCTACAATCCGGTAGATTTCAGCATATCCCCCGACTGTATGTTCCTTTACCATTTCCATGCATACGAGGAGGATAACTCAAGATATGCAAGCCCG
>CAZYPB010000088.1:0-3892 GCA_964649265.1 Microcaldota archaeon | reverse complement strand
GTTTCCATAGAACCTCAGATTAGCAATAAAACTTCCCCTGAAACACCTTGATTGTTTCGCACGGCTCATTCTCACTACCTCATCAGTCAAAACAAAGACATACCTATACATGAAGGATATTACAGTTATGAATATCTTTGGGATCCCTATGGACTGCAGAGACTTCAGGAGCTTGGGAAAAGGGGTTGTTGAGACAAGTAAAGCCGTTGCAGTTATGGAGAGCAACGCCTTGGACAGGACCGAGATGAAAACAAAAAACCCGTTCTCTATGAAAAAAACACTGAAGAAAACAGGTAATACGACAAATGGGCAGAGCACCAGGGATCTTTTGAACACAAAGAAAGCGGGGATGCGGGATATCAGGAGCACAGACAGGAGAATAGCAAGATATGTGAGAAACGACATGGGATTAATTTTTGTGGTTGTGACTGAGAAAACGAAGATAAGGAAAAGTATCAGTTTTAATCTTGGATCAAAGCTGTGCACTGGGCTGCTTAGGTTGGAATACTTGTCCAGGTAATCATGTTCCATTTATCTCCCTTTTGAAAGCGCTTTCCCAAAAATAAAGGAGATCAGAAATGTTATTAAAACACCGATCACGCCAGCTGCTGATGCTCCTGCAATCTCATCTGGGACCGACGGGACAACATAATCAGGAAACGGCGATTCCAGCACTGGAGCTCCCTCTCCGTGTTCTATGAACCCCGTATCCTCAGCAACCCTCTCCAGACCATCCGGCTCAGGTGATGCAAAGAGGGAAACAACACCAGCTATGGACAAACAAAGAACCAATCCTACGTAAAGATATTTTTCCATTGTTACACCTTTTTCAACTCAAGCAGATCAGGCCTTGTTTTCTTTACGAAAGCAACCACTGAAACAGTTATTCCTGCCTCAACCAGGCCTATTACTGCATGGACCAGAAGCATTGCGGGGAGTATTACCTCCAACGGAGAAAGGCCGGAAAATGATATCTCCAGGGATGTTGCTGTTGCTGCAAGCATTATTGAAACCCAGCTAGCGATTGCAAGCGATATGTAAAGCCCAATGTCTCCTTTGATTGCCTTTCTTAATCCATAGTAGACGTAATAACCGAATATTGTGCCTATGAGGCCCATGTTGAATATGTTTGCGCCCAGAGCAGTAATGCCCCCATCCTGGAAGAATAATGTCTGCACAATGAAAACAGCAGCCATAACAAGAGAAGCTGTAAGGGGACCCAGAAAACACGCTGTGAGAACTCCGCCAAGCATATGGCCCGATGTACCGGCAGCAACAGGAACATTAAGCATCTGACCCGCAAAAACAAAGGAGGCGAGTATCCCCATGAGCGGAACATGTTTATCGCCTAGGTTCTTGTTTGTCTTGAAGACCGCGTACGCCATAAGTGCAAGGGTTATAACGTACATCAACGAGAATACATCGAAGCTGAGAAATCCGTCTGGGATGTGCATGCCTTGTATTAAACTGCAAAATAATAAAAGTATAATATTCGTAATACTTTTTGTATTGTGAATAATACGGTGATACAATGGTTGTTGAGAGGATGGCTGTCTCAGTTCCGAAGGAACTGATGGATGAATTCGAAAGCACTATCAAGGAGAGGGCATACACCAAAAGGTCGAAGGCAATTGAGGATGCCATGAGGTCGTATCTCTCAGAGATAAAGTTAAAGAAAAGGAAGGGAATGGTAATTGGAACAATAAGCATAATCTACAATCACCATGTACGAGGAAGCGTAGAGAAATTAACAGAGATACAGCACGATTATGGGGACATCATTTCCTCAAACGTACACATGCACGTGAATCACGACATATGCCTTGAGGTAATAATCGTTAAAGGAAGCGGTTCAAGGATAGGTGAGCTTTCTGATTCCATTAGATCAACCAGGGGAGTCAGGTACTGCAAGCTTTTCTGTACTCCTGAAAATTAGGCATATCTATTTAAATTAGGCGCGCCTAAAAATTCTGCATGCCAAGCAGAAACAAAGAAGATTACCTTGAGGCCATATACCACCTAATGCAGGAGAGGGGACATGCCCGGACAAAGGACATTGCATCAGCCCTTAATGTAAAGTCACCCAGCGTAACGGACATGATCTCAAAATTGGATAAGAGTGGACTTGTTGAATATGAAAGATATGGTGGAGTCAAACTAAGCAAAAAGGGAAAGGCAGTTGCACGGAGAGTCAATGATAGACACGAAATACTAAGAAGCTTTCTTGAGATAATCGGAGTATCGAGAGATACAGCTGAACAGGATGCCTGCGTAATGGAACACAATCTCCATAAAGAGACAATAGAGAAGATTAAGGTTTTTCTGTCAGGAATCGAGAACAAAAGGTGAACGGATGGAAGCCACGTTATCATCACTAAAAAAAGGTCAGAAAGGAACAGTAATTAAGATAGATTCCGGAAGGGCACTCAGGCAGAGGCTTATGTCAATAGGAGTTAACAGGGGGAGTGAAGTTAAGGTACTTAAGAAGGGAAAGCCTGGTCCCCTCATTGTCTCAATAAAGGACTGCTGTAGGGTTGCTCTTGGTTTTGGAGAGGCCTCTAAAATAACAGTCAACGTGGTGGAGTAGGTGCAAGAAAAGAAGATAATAGCTGTCGCTGGCAACCCAAACACCGGAAAGAGCACTGTTTTTAATGCACTAACTGGTTCACATCAGGAGGTTGGAAACTGGCCAGGAAAAACTGTTGAGAAAAAAACTGGCAGGTTCAAGCACAGATCTCGTTTTTATGATGTTGTGGATCTCCCGGGAACATACAGCTTGACAACATATTCAGCAGACGAGATAATAACGAGGGATTTCATTGTAAACGAATCCCCCGATGTCGTTGTTGACGTTGTCGATGCATCGAATCTGGAGAGGAATCTTTATCTGGCAGTTCAGATGATGGAACTTGGAGCAAATCTCATAATAGCTCTCAACATGTCGGATGTATCAAAGGATAGGGGTTTCAGCATAGACATACACCTGTTGTCAGAGCTTCTTGGAGTACCGGTTGTTGCGACAATCTCCAACAAAGGAATCGGCATAAACGATTTGAAACAGGAGATTGTGATGTACAAACCTAAGAAAGAAACCCTTAGGATAGATTACGGTAAGACGCTTGAACCAAAAATAAAGGAATTGGAAGACCACATAAACAGACATGCTTCAACTCTTGCAGAAAGGTATGGGGGCAGGTGGCTTGCGATAAAGCTCATTGAAGGAGATACTGAAATAATAAGGAACATAAAGAAAGCGGACAGCGATATCTATGATAAGGAGTTCAAGAGATTCGTAAGGGACGCCTCCGAAATATATGGGGAGGAAGTTGATGTTGAGATAGCTGATAAACGCTATGGTTTCATAAACGGAGTAGTGAAGACAGCAGTGAAAAGAGACACAACATCAAGGATCATCCTTTCGGACCAGATTGATGTGGTTCTTACGAACAGATACCTTGGGATACCTTTATTTCTTTTGATAATGTATTTCGTCTACCAGTTTGTTTTTCTTGTTGGGGGGCCATTTGTTACTTTTCTTGAGGAAATAGTTGTTTTTATAGAAAAAACTGTTAGTGTGTTCCTTTTAGAAGTTGGTGCTCCTGATTGGGTTTCAGGCCTTATCCTGGTTGGGATCATAGGCGGAGTAGGCAATGTACTTGTTTTTATCCCTAATATAGCCCTGCTATTCCTTGCAATGGCACTGCTTGAAGACAGTGGATACATGTCCCGTGCTGCATTTGTAATGCATGGATTCATGGAGAAGATGGGGTTGCACGGTAAATCGTTTGTTTCCATAATACTCGGTTTTGGATGCAATGTTCCCGGGATCATGGCTACACGCACACTTGAAAACAAAAAGGATAGAATAGTTACAATACTTGTTAACTCACTT
>CAZYPB010000087.1:0-4131 GCA_964649265.1 Microcaldota archaeon | reverse complement strand
GTGCCTTTTTCACCCTGTTCACATTTGTTACTGTCAAATCATCCCCTACAATCTGAGTTTTCTCCCCTGAGCTCTTATTAAGAGCAGCATAGGAGTCGAAATCCTCCTCTTGGAATGGATCCTCTAAGCTCACTATGGGGTATGTTTTCAGAATGTCCTCGTAGAATGAGAGTAGTTTGTCTGTTTTCACTTCCTCCCCATCCAGTGAATAGGTGTCTTTTTCCGTGTTGTAAAAAGAGCTTGCTGCTGCATCCATCCCCATGAATACCTTCCCATCATATCCTGTTTCACTTATTGCTTCAGATATTGCATCAAGTACACTTCTTGCATCCTTTATTGGCGGCGCATAGCCTCCTTCATCCCCCACATTCCTTGCCCCGACCCCGTATTTCTTTACAATTATCTTTGCAAGTGCGTGGTAGATCTCTGCGCCCACTTGAAGTGCCTCTGAGAATGATGGGGCGCCAGCAGGAACAATCATGAACTCCTGAATGGAGAGACCTGTTCCAGCGTGCTTTCCTCCATTCAATATATTCATGAATGGAACCGGAAGCGTTGTTGGGTCCCTATCTGTTATTTTCCCTATCCAATCAGAAAGAGGGATACCCCGGACATGGGCACCCAAACGAACTGCTGCCATTGAAACAGCAACAGTTGCATTCCCCCCCAGTTTTCCCTTATTTGGTGTTCCATCTAACTCTATAAGCATCTTATCTATTTCACCTTGCTTTGTTGCATCAACGCCTTTTAGTTTCTCAGCTATTGGGCCATTCACATTTGCAACTGCCTTTCTAACCCCTTTCCCATTGTATCGTTTCTCCTTATCCCTTAGCTCAAGAACCTCGTGAACTCCTGTTGACGCACCTGATGGAGCGCTTGCCCTCACCCAGTTTCCATCTGTCCACATCTCAACCTCAACAGTCGGGTTTCCCCTTGAATCAATAATCTCTCTTCCCTTTATCCCAATGATTTCATTGCCCATAGTAACGCCTCCGATAGCCTATTCAAATTTACATTTTAATAAATTAACTATGAAGTGTTCGCAGTGCGATAAAAGGGCAGTTTTCAGAATAGCTGCAGCGGGCACCTCCCTGTGCAAAGGGCATTTCATCCACCATATTGAGAAGGGGATAACGCAGGGGGTAAGAGAGTTGCAAATTTTTCAACACAGGAACGTGGGAATTGCTTTTTCTGGAGGCCCAAAGAGCTCATCTCTCCTGAATATTATGAAAAAAATTTGCGAGAAGAGGAAAACAAAGCTCTTTGTTATGAGAGTGAAAGGGAAGGATATCCCTAGTGGGTTAAGAAAAGAAGCGCAAAGGAAAAGAGTCGGCTGCATATTGACTGGCCATTGTGCAGATGATTTTGTGCTTAGGATGAGCTCACTCATTATGCACAACAGGGTGAAGGAGCTTAAGAGTATTAGTCCCGGTGATGGATTTTGGAGTGAATTGAAAATAAGGCACCCAGCTCCTCTTTTCAGAGTATATGAGAGTGAACTTCTTAGGTATGCGGAACTGGCGGGGTTTCCTTTGAATATTGAAAAGAAAAAAGGTTTTGAAAAAAAACTGAGTGAGTTCATTGAGAGGCTTGAGAAAAAGCATCCTGGAACAAAGTACAAAATGCTCAAAAGCTTTTTGGAGATCAGAGCTTGAATTTAACTAGGGAACCAGGAATGAAAGGAATGAGATTGTTCCACTTGCTGCAAGAGACATTATTGTGGCAGACAGGAGGATTCCGATGATGCTTGCAATTGCTATCTTCTTATCGGGTATTTTGAGAATCTTCCCAACAAGTATACCAGAATAGACTCCAGTTACTGGGAAAGGCATTCCTATGAACAGGGCGAGTGCTATCTCCTCTCCTCTTTCGTGGTTCTTTTTATATCTGTCGATCATTCCCTCAATCCTTTTTCCAACTATTCTCATCCCTATATTCTGAATCTTTATAAGATCCCAGAAAAGCATCAGGCAGATTGCTGCAACAAGGTTCCCCATAATTCCGAAGATGATTAGGTATGGGTTCCCAACGCTGAATGAATAGACAACTGCTCCCCTTATTTCAGATATGGGGGCAGCTCCGAGTATGAATGCGAATAGGACGTTGAAAAGCGCACCCTCCATATTATCACTTTTCCGTTTGATGGCTCCATCTTGAGGAAAAAAGGATTATAATTGCTGATATCAAAGTGAACAGGATTGCTGCCGTTAACTGCCATTCCCATGTCTGGTCTTGTGGAAAAAAGCGAGTTATTGTTGATAGTATGGCATCCCTCCAGAGGAATGCAGCAGCAAGAGCAAGTGCAGTGCCGAGTATGCGGGAAATAGCTTTCTCAAACTCCCTCTCATCTTTTATGAATTCATCCCTTACCTCTTTTCTCAATTCTTCAAGCTTCTCATCAACATATCTTTTCTTTTTTTTCTCAGATTCCTCTTTACTTTTTTCCATAAACGATATTGATAAAGGTGAGTAATTAAAAGTTTGCTAAAGACCGCACTTGCACTTAAAGTCGCACTTGCACCTAAACTCGGACGGTTGAACCTAAAGTCTAACTATTTGCCCGGTTTAGTTCTATTATCATGTTTGCATAGCATTTGACAATTTTCTGAAATAGTTTTTCCGTCTTCATGCCATGGCGTTATGTGGTCTGCTTGCATTTCCCCTATCTCAAAATACTTCTTGCACTTTGGGCAAACTCTCTCTTGCCTTTCGTAATCTTCCCTTTTTTGGTTGGGTGTAAAAGCACGGATGTTAAGGGATTTTTCATCTCTTGTTAGAACATACGAGTAACTTCCTGATTTTTTGTTACGTCGTCATCCCGCATTAATTTTGTTATCTCTTTTTCTACCTCGTCTGGATTTAATTCTTTATCTTTATATTCATTGTATAATGCCCCAAAGGGTACGCCTTCATTTCTTTGCGGTTTTTTGGAAAAACCACTTTTACCCAGTTAATAACATTTTGGAAATATAGCCATAGCTCGTTTGCGTTTGGGTTTTGTTGGCGCAGTCATTTTCTCCATTATAATTTTCAATATCTCAAAAAATGCATCTCCGTCTGGAGTCAATGGCTGGTTCAATAGGGGAGTCGGAGCTACAAGGAGAATGTCTGCAGATAGGTGGAGCTTAGCTAGAAAGATATTTTATGCATGGGTGATTACGATCCCAATAACTGCTTCTGCAGGGGGAGCATCATACCTTATTCTGAGCCTCTTGTTTAGTCTCCTCTCCAGTAGATGTAGAATATTATTATGAAAATAAGAACAACCAGCCCACCAATTATAAACCACCAATTTATTCCACCCAAATCTAATGGGTTCCATCCTCCCCCTGTTGTCTGGTTGTCCCCGTTAATTGATACATTAAGTGCAGGTATCTCATATGTCTCTTGGGAACTTAGGATCCTGTTTTCATCCTTGTCAATTGCCTCCACATAATAAGAAACAGTGGTGTTCGGAAGTTGGACCGGAAGAGTTGCTCTGAATGTTTCGGAATCCTTCGGGTACATCTGGATTGGATCCCTGCTCTCCCCATTGACTGACCAGAATAGCGTAACTGAACTAAGTCCTGCAGCATACTCTCCTTCATCAAGAATGCGTGCAGAAACTATTCTCTTATCTTCCTCATCCATATAACTTGAGACACTTAGAATGCTCGGAGGTGAGATGTCGAAAACAATCCTTTCCTCTTTATTTGTTTTCAGTTCAAAACGTACTTCCTTTTCCAAGCTTCCAGAAACAATTGTGAAATTAGCCGATATTCCTGGGTATGGGTCGAATATTATCACTCCTTCTCCGTCAGAATAATAGGTTTTGTTTTTTAGAGTTATGGATGCTGTCCTTGGATTGCCCTCATGATCCACAACCATAACTTTTAGTTTGTATAGGTCAAGCACAAGATTGAATTCGCCGTCTCCATCTACTGTGAAGCTCTTTTGAGTTCTTACATCGTCCATCACTGCAACAAACGCGATCTTAGCCTTTGGGAGTATAAACGACGCCTGTCCTGTTCCATCTGTTTCGAAAGTCCATGGTGCAACGAAAACAGTTGCTCCCTGAATCGGGGCACCATACTTTGTCAATACATTAACCTTGACCCTGTACAACGGAAGAGTCAGAGCAAATGGATCCGC
>CAZYPB010000086.1:0-4163 GCA_964649265.1 Microcaldota archaeon | reverse complement strand
ATCCGGTTTGTTCCGTATAGTGCTTCAGAATTTCTAATTGGGATTCATATCTTCTCGCTGCCCTGGTTTTCTGTTCAACCCCGGTGCTATCACTATAGACACCTGAAACTGCATCACTAAGGTATGCGTCACCAACCGCCCCATGGGATGAGGCGAGCTTCAGAGTTACATCTGCAATCCTCTTCTTAACTTCTCCTGCTTGCTCTTTTTTCTCTGCTTTTTCCAAATGCTCCATCTGTAGTCTAAGTGTTTGTATCATTGAGGAGTATTCTCCTGATGGGTCCTTTCGGCTATATCCTGATATCTGGTAAAGATCTAGTTTTTCTTTGGATAGTGCTTCTGCCATCTTTTCACGTAGATTCGCCATGCCCCCATGGATATCGGCAATTGCTGAATTCGAAGGATTCTGCTTTTCCATGGCGGTTATCTGGTATTCTGCGTATTTGATTGCTTCTTGGTAAGCATGATAGGCATTATCGTTCTGGCCTTGCTGTGCATGTAGGTCCCCTAGTTTCCCACTAAGCTCTGAAATGCGGGCAAATGTTTCTGCTGGAACGTTTTCGCATGTACTTCCCCGGGATTTAATTTTTTCCTCAAGATGATGTTTTGCTTTCTCAAGAGCGGTTATTGCGCCAGGGATGTTATCAAAAGAGACTTCTGCATCTGCTTGTTTTTCGTAGTACAGGGCAGCATTGTGGTGATTATGGGTGTTGGGATTGGCCTTTGCCTCGCTCTCATAGGAAACAGCTGCTTTCCTTGCAAGCTTTGCCAACATAATTTTGACTGCTTTTTTGTCTCTTTCATCCGTTACGGCTTTACCCAGGTGTTCTCCTACGGCATAATAGGCTTTTTCATATCTATCGGCTGCACTAATGCTTTTCCCCGCCGCGGTATATGCGTCTCCTTGGTTTTCCAATGCTTTTACATACTCCCGTATTATGCCCAGGGTGTTTTGTTCTCCCCATATGACATTAATGCATTCAGCCTGCTTTCCATAAGCATCAGCTGCGTGCAAGTGTTTTCCTTGTTTGGTGAACTCCTTGGCTCTTTTTCCGAAATATACTGACTCGTTTCTTGCTCCCGTTATGTCGGAGGTCATGAGTCTCTCAAACCTCTTTGTCGCTAGGCCATAGGGAGTGAGATTCCTTGTAAATATGTTGCTATGGATTCTCGGAACTTTCTTTTCAGTTAACATAAATGCACCTCCAGAATTAGATTATATATATTGTTTTTCGAGTATTTAAAGCTTCGCTTTTTGTGAAATTAGCCCTTCAGCTTCTCAACTTGAGCTTTTATCTCGTCATCAGTTATCTTCTTGTAAAGTGGCTTTATTTCCCCAATCTTTTTTCCAGAAGTAACTAATTCTTTAGAGACGTTTTCCCACTTCGCTTCGTTTTCATTCACACCTAGCATGGATAACATCTTTTTAGAGGTGAATGGAAGGAATGGTTGCACTATTATAGATATTGCTGACAGGCCTCTTGAGCATATGTAAAGGCAATTGGAAACCTTTTGCTTGTCACTCTCTTTCCAGGGCTCTCTTTCACTTAAGTATTTATTGAACTCAGCTGAGAGTGAAAAGAGTTCCTCCTGTGCTTCCTTGAAATTGAACTTGTCCAATTGCGATTGTATTTTACCTTTCTTTGCGCTTATTAACTCAAGTAGTTCCTCATCCCTTTTCTCAAGGTCTTTTGGTTCTGGTATTACGGAGTTGTTAAGTTTCCTTAATAACACAAGTGTCCTGTTAACGAAATTCCCTAAATTAGCAACAAGCTCATTGTTTATCCTTGATTGGAAGTCCTTCCATATGAAATCAGCATCCTCAACTTTATGGGGGGTGACTGCAGTCTCATAGTAACGCAGGAAATCTGGGTCAAAGTCATTAAGGAAATCCTCCAGGGAAACAAACCAGTTCTTGCTTTTTGAGAATTTTCTTTTCTCCAAATTAAGGTAGCCTCTTGTTGGTATTGCATCAGGAAGGTTGAATTCTCCAGTTCCCATGAGCATTGCAGGCCAGAAAAGGAAATGGTGATAGATTATGTCTTTACCTATGAAATGAACTATCCTCGCATCCTTGTTTTTCCAGAAATCAGCCCATTTCTCTGTGAGTGCAATTGTTGAACTTAGGTATCCGATTGGAGCGTCAAACCACACATAGAAAACCATGTTCTCTTCTCCTGGAATTGGCACGCCCCACTTTAAATCTCTTGAGATATCCCAATCGGCCAACCCATTATCTATCCAGTTGACAACATAGTTTACAACCTCTTTCTGTAGGTTTTTGTTGGAAGTGAGCCATTCCTTTAGTTTTGGGGCGAATTTTGAAAGTGAGAGGAAATAGTGTCTGCTTGTCTTTGTTTTTGGTGGTGTTCCGCACACAAGACATTTGGGATTGCTTATCTCTCCTGCTGCAAGTGCCTTTCCACATGAATCGCAGTAATCTGAATATTGATCCTCTGAACTGCAGTAAGGGCAAGCCCCAATAACGAACCTATCTGGTAGGAAGCGTTTGCAATTGTCGCAATATGCTTGCGCAACATCCTTTTGGTAAACATAGCCCCCTTCATTTAATTTGTTGAATATGTGCTGGGTCATCTCCTTGTTTTCCTTGCTTGAGGTTCTGTGGAATATGTCCATTGAGAAACCTAGTCTCTCAAACTCTTCCTTATCCTTTTCATGGAAATGCCTTGTAAATTCCTCTGGTGTTTTCTTTTCTTTTTCGGCAGATGCAACTATGGGCGTTCCGTGCTCATCAGTTGCACATACATAGAAGCATTCATTACCAATAATCCGTTGATACCTTGCGTAAATGTCAGCAGGCAAATAGGTACTCCTTATGTGCCCTAAGTGAAGAGGGCCATTTGCATATGGCAATGCAGCTGTAACTAATACTTTTTTGAAAACAATCACCCCACCTATTGATTAGCAATGAAATGTTTTTATAGAGAACGTAAAAGAAAAAAAGAGATTAGAGGGTCGGACCTCTCGGTGTAAGTTGCGGGGTGGGAGTGTCCTGCTCATGCTCAGTACCAACATCCATCCCTAGTTTGCGTTTCTCTTCAGCTATTATATCTCCCAAGCTCTGCAAAGAGACCTCGACAAGCTGTGCAGGTGAGAACTCCATCTGATCCATTATATGTCCGACAACAGGTGTCTTCTCCCCCATATCTTTTTTTATTTGCGTGAACTGGGTTTGGAGGCTCTTCAGCTTCTTCTCTGCTTTTTCAACTATTCTCTTTTTCTGCTCAGGGGAGAGCTCCTCTTCTTTTTGCTTGAATTTTCCTGTTCCCGGAGAGATCGTTTCCTCTGATTTGGAGATATCTGCTTTCACAATCTTGATCTTAAGCCCCGATGTATCCAGTTTCGCTAGTTCTGCTGCTACCTGCTCCATTGAGAGAACCTTAGTTAGGGTTATTGAACCGGCAAATGTCCCTTTTGAAAGAACTTCAGGAGTCCTCGCTCTCGGCCTGTCGGGTGGGCTTTCGGATGCCTCAAGTGCAAGTCCCTCAGTTCTTGATTTCAGATCTCCCATCTGAACAATGAAATCAGGTTCATCGAGTCCCTTTCTTTCTATGAAAGCAACTATCGTTCCTGCAGAGACTGTTGCCTCGTCCTTCTTTTCCTTTTTTGGAGGATCAAGTCTTCCTAACTCTGCCCCTAACCCAGAAGCTCCCATGAAAACCTCATCCACTTTATCAGTGAAGGAGATCATCTGCCCTACTGCTGTGCTTATTGTTGTGTCCCCCCCTTGTTCTTTGTATGCATGCAGCCCTTCAATTACTTCATTTAGAAGAGCAATCACATCTGCGTGCTTTCTTTTGCTCTGGAAAATGGTGAAGGGATTTGCCGTTAATGTTGTTGCTCCTTTCTTAATCTCGCCTATTGCTCTTTCAAGCATTTTCAGTTCCTTCTCTATCTCCGGATAGTTTTCTGAAGAGAATTTGAATGCATCGTTGTCTACATTTGCCTTTGCTTCGTGCAATTGAGAGTAGGTTATTGGCAGTTGGCCTGCAGATATCTGTTCAGTTAGGTTTGCCAGTCTCTTTGAAAGGGATGAAATTCTAGCAACGTTCTTGGGTTTGTGGAGCTTCCCCTCAAGTTTTGAGAGTGCTGCCATCTCACCCATAACTGATGCCATCTCCTTCCATGCAGAGGTTTCAACT
>CAZYPB010000085.1:945-4387 GCA_964649265.1 Microcaldota archaeon | reverse complement strand
TTCAATGTTCCTTGGAACTGAATGGCAGCCTACTTCTGAAAACCCGCGTTATCAGATGCTTACACTCATTGTTGGATCAGTTGTTGTAACACTAGGTGCAATGGTTATAGGGATACCTTTGGCAGTTGGTTGTGCAATATATCTATCGGAAATATCCCCTGGTTGGCTTGGTGAGATGCTTAAACCGGCAATTGAGATAATCGCAGGAATACCTTCTGTTGTTCTTGGTTTCTTTGCTTTGGTTGTACTTTCCCCAATTATATCGTCTTTGTTTGGGATACCGACTGGTTTAACTGCACTTAACGGAGCCATAATGCTTGCAGTCATGGTTATACCTACAATTGAGACAATAACTGAAGATGCGCTTAGAAGCGTACCTCGTGGTTACAGGGAAGCGTCACTTGCATTGGGGGCAACAGAATGGGAATCCATAAGGTATGTTATTGTCCCTGCAGCAAAGCCGGGAATTGTAATTGCTGTTCTCCTTGGTTTTGGTAGGGCAACAGGAGAGACAATGGTTGTGCTCATGGCAACAGGCAATGCAGCAGTTATACCGACAGGCATGCTCGATCCGGTTAGAACAATGACTGGGACAATTGCTGCTGAGATGGGCGAGGTTGCAAGGGGAAGCCCGCATTTCTTCTCACTTTTCATGATAGCCTGCATATTGTTTGTTATCAGTTTTGTTGTCAATCTTGCAGCAAATAGTTTGATTAAAAGGGAAGAACTATGAACTCGAAAACAAACCAGGATATTGCATTCGCAGTTATGGGGGCTTGCGCCCTTGTTGTTGTATTAGTCTTATTCATACTCATACAGGACATTGTAAGCAAAGGAATGGGAGTTGTGACTTGGGAATTTCTTACTGAAAACCCGAAAAACAAAATGACTGAAGGGGGGATATTCCCCGCAATATTTGGAACATTCGTTCTTTCCCTTGGCTCGATATTGGCTGCTTTTCCAATAGGTGTCCTAACTGCAATATACTTAACTGAGTACGCAAAGCACGGAAAAACACTCACAATAATAAACACAGGGATAACTAACCTTGCCGGAGTCCCCTCGATTGTGTTCGGGCTTTTTGGCTTTGCATTGTTCGTGTTGTTCTTTGGTTTTGGCGCTTCAATAATAGCTGGGAGCCTTACACTTGCACTTATGATATTGCCGGTGATAATAAAGACATCGCAGGAAGCACTTCTGAACGTTCCCCGTGGTTTCAGGGAAGCGTCACTTGCATTGGGGGCAACCAAGTGGCAGACAATAAGGAAAGGTGTTTTACCGTATGCAATGCCAGGAATACTTACTGGATCTATTCTTGGCGTTAGCAGGGCTGCAGGGGAAACTGCGCCAATACTGTTCACAGTTGCTGCATATTTCTTGCCCAGGATGCCGAACTCGATATTTGACCAGACAATGGCACTTCCCTATCATTTATATATACTTTCAACGCAGTCGATTAATGTTAAGTCAACGCAACCACTGCAGTATGGAACAGCACTTGTCTTACTTGGACTTGTGCTTGTGCTGAACCTTTCGGCAATTACATTGAGGTTTTATTTTAGAAGGAAATACAGGTGGTAAAGTGGAAAAAAAGATATCATCAGAATCGATAAACCTTTGGTATGGAGAAAAACAGGTACTGTTTGATGTGTCCTTTGATATTTATGAAAGGAAAGTAACTGCACTCATAGGCCCGAGTGGGTGTGGGAAGAGCTCGTTTCTCAGATGTATAAACAGGATGAATGACGTTATACCTACATGTAGAGTTAAGGGGAATATGTACCTGGATGGTAAGAACCTGAATAATGATAACACAGATGTTGTTGAACTAAGGAAAAAGGCCGGTATGGTTTTCCAGGTTCCTAACCCATTCCCAAAAAGCATCTATGAAAATGTAGCGTATGGCCCTAAGATACATGGGGTGCATGGGCCTGTATTGAATGGAATAGTTGAGAGAACACTTAAGGAAGCTGCTCTCTGGGATGAGGTGAAGGACGATATGCACAAATCAGCAATGCAGCTTTCAGGAGGTCAGAAACAGAGACTGTGCATTGCGCGTGCACTTGCAATAAACCCGGAGATCATTCTAATGGATGAACCATGCTCTTCACTTGATCCAATTGCAACTGCAAAAATAGAGGATCTTATTCATAAACTGAAGAAGAAGTATACAGTGATTATAGTTACGCACAACATACAGCAGGCTGCGAGAGTATCTGATTACACTGCTTATTTTTACCTTGGGAAACTAATTGAGTATGGTAAGACGGATGAGATGTTTGAGACACCAAAGGAGAAAAGCACTGAGATGTATCTTACTGGTAGGTTTGGGTGATTTTATGGTTAGGGATAGGTATATTGAACTTCTTGATTCAATTAATGAGGATATACTTGAGTTATCAGAACTTGTTTGCGAAGCACTGGATAGGTCTGTTGAGAACCTTGAGAAATGGGATAAGAAAGGACAGGAAAAGGTTATGGAAGACGATAAATACATAAACAAGTCATTCATAGATCTGCAGGAGAAATGTTTCAGACTTATTGCCAGGCAGCAGCCAGTTGCAGTTGATCTGAGGTTCCTTGGTTCAGCACTTGTTGTTGGGAGTAATTTAGAAAGAGCAGGGGATTATGCTTCGGATATAGCGCAGACAGTCAAAATGCTTAAGGGGAGAATAACTGTGGGTGTTGAAGAGATAGCTGATATGAAAGAGAGTGCAAAAAAGGCACTCCAGGTGTCGGTGGAGAGCTTTGTTAAGAGAGACGGTAAACTTGCAAAAAAAGCGCTTCCATATGAGAAGAAGAATGATGCACAATTCACAAAACTTCTTGAAAAAGTCAAAAAAACAGATAAGTACTGCAAAGATAACGAACTTCTGTTCAGGACAGTTATGATAGGTAGGCATCTTGAGAGAACTGCTGACAGGGCGATAAACATAACAAACAGGACAAACTACCTTATTACGGGAGAAAGGCAGTACCTGCGATAGAATGAAATAAAAGGATTAGAAGATAATTCATATTGAGGAACATGGAACTTTCAAATCTTAGTGGAAAAAGCCTTAAGGAAGTTCTAGGGCTTTTGGATGCCTCAGAAAAGGGAATAACTCATGAAGAAGTATTTGTTAGGATGCAGAAGTACGGCAAGAATGTTTTTGACATAAGGAAAGGGAAGTCTGTTTTTAGTATTTTCATTGAGGAGATTTTCTCTCTTTTTCCGATACTTCTAATGGCATCCGCGGGTCTTGCTTTTTTTGCAAACAGCATGGCGCCAGGAGAGGGCTATGACCTTATCAGTATTGCGCTTTCAGCAGTTGTGTTGTTCAATGTTGTCGTTTCCGTTTACCAGAAGCAGAAGATAGAGAAAATAATGGACTCTTTTATGTCCTATATCCCCGAGTACGTTCGCGTTCTTAGGGACAGAGGAGAGGCCAACAGCTTCCGT
>CAZYPB010000085.1:0-935 GCA_964649265.1 Microcaldota archaeon | reverse complement strand
GAGAGGCCATATGCAATGCCAAGGAGCTTGTTCCGGGGGACATTATAGTTCTCAGTGAAGGAGACAAGGTTCCGGCTGACTGCATGGTTATCTCATCACACCAGGTTCAGTCAGATGAATCCATTCTGACAGGGGAATCGGGCCCAGTAGCTAAATCTGATTGGGATTGCGTAAGAAATGAAAAGGGAGTCCTGTATTCTGGGACAATGGTAGTTTCAGGCAACTGTAAAGCGCTTATTTATGAAACAGGAAAGAGAACCAAGATGGGGGCCATATCCGAACTGACCCAGAAAGTTAAGCATGACCTAACGCCCGTGCAAAAACAGATAGAATCATTTGTTAAGACCATAACAAAACTTGCGCTTGGGATAGGGGTTTTCTTTTTCTTTCTTGGCTTTCTTATAGGAAACACATTCTGGACAAATCTTGTTTTTGCAATAGGGATAATCGTTGCCAATGTTCCTGAAGGTCTTCTTCCGACTGTTACCCTTGCCATGACTCAGGCATCTCAGAAGATGGCGAAAAGAAATGCAGTTGTTAAAAACATACTCTCGGTAGAGACCCTTGGGAGCACCACAGTTATATGCACCGATAAAACCGGGACCCTGACCCAGAACAAGATGGATGTTTCAAGAGCTTATTGCGGATTCCAAGAATACTACGAAGATGCTTCCGGATTTTCCTCTGCTCCAGAGGATTCTCCAAAGGACCATCTTCTTAAGATAATGGCCCTTTGTAACGAAGCGGATTACGTAACTGATGGAGGAAGGAAAGGGTATGTTGGCGACCCGACTGAAATAGCTTTGAGGGAATATGTTGACCGGACAAGAAGCTCTGAGGCTATGAAGAGAAGGTATCGGCTCGTTTATGAGAAAGCGTTCTCTTCAAAGGACAAGTACATGTTAAGCGCTGTGAGAAAAGAGAGAAAAAAGGAA
>CAZYPB010000084.1:0-4457 GCA_964649265.1 Microcaldota archaeon | reverse complement strand
TCCAAAGCTGACAATCTCGTTTTTCAGAGACATCACGGCGATGTCATCTCCTTCAACAAACCCCTTTTCGAACTTGGATACTCCTGGAATTGCGAGCGGTGCTCCTGAGCAGAGCGCTTCAACAGTTGAATCAGAAACCCATATCTTTTTTGTGTGGATTGCTTTCTCAAATGGGAGAACAATCTTTCGGATTTCCGCTTCATCTTGTTTTTCTTTCCAAGACCAGTAGGCGTCGCTCATATCTTGGAGTGTGTGAGAATCATTTTCAGAAAAAATTCCTGCTTTAGTTCTCCTGAGCTCCTCCATATTGGCACCGCACCCTGCAAGTTTTCCTGCATCATGACACAACTTGCGGATGTATGTTCCAGCCTGACATCCTACCACGAAAAGAGCTTCCGGTGGGTTAATTTCTATAACCTTAAGGTAATAAACCTTTCTCTTCCGAGGCTTTTTAGCTACCGCCGAACGGAGCGGGGGTGTCTGAGTTATTTCTCCAACGAATTTTTTCAGCGAATCAGTGATTCTTTTCTTATCTATTTTCTTATGGAATTTTATAACACAAACATATTCCTTATCCGCTTTCGCCAGGTATGCCATGGATTTTGTGGAACGGTTCAAGCCCACTGTTAATACTCCGGATACCCCTGGATCAAGGGTTCCTGAGTGTCCTGTTTTCTCCATTTCCAAGATCCTTTTAACCCACGAAGACACCTCATGACTTGAGGGCCCACATGGTTTATCTATCACGACGACCCCCATGTGCAGTAGTTCCTCAACGGATCTTTTTTCCGGAGGCTTACCGTGCTTGGGATCTGTTTCATACTCTTTTCTAATAATTAAAGCGATTTAATAACCTCCTCATCGCTCTTTACTTCGACAACTCCGTCTGTCGGATCTAGATGTTTCCTGTTGCATTTTCTTCTCTTTTTTCTTCCTTTGCACAGAACTTCGACATAATGATCTTCAGTAACATTCACTACGACACATCTCTTTCCTTTGTCTCTTCCAGACGTTTTCTTGCATACTCTTCCTTTTTCAATGGAAACCATCTAAACACCCCTGTTCATACGTTTTGCAGCAATAATAATCATTTTTGCAATATCATCAGGCAGTAAGTTCTCAGTATTTACAACAATGTCAAAGATTTCTCTGTCGCGAATATCTATCCCATAAAGTTTCTTGTATCTCAATATGTTGTCCCTATCTCTTTTTCTCAGGTGAGTAAGTGCGTTTGAAACTGATCTCTTCTCCCTTTTGCTTATTCTATTTGCCCTTGTTTTTTCATCTGCGTCCAACCATACTCTCAGTTTTGCTTTTTTAACTGTCCATGGGCCCAGCCAGGTTGTTATAACGCAGTTTCCTTTATTTGCATCTCTAACTACCCTTCTGTCAAAATCTTTATCTATATTTGAGTTTTTTCGTGCCATTTTCTGGAATTCCATAAGGTCGATACCACTATCATTTGCATAGTCCTTGAACGTATATTCTACTGTCCTCATTCGGAGTGCATTTGCTACCTTTTCCCCGACTGTGTTTTTTCCACTTCCAGACATTCCAGATATTGCAATTATCATGATTTTGTACCTCTTGCTTTGTTATACGCCCACACAAGAATCTGAGCTAGTATGTTTATGAATACAACGCATACCCAGAAGAATCCATAGCCTCCGAATATGTGTCTCATATTAAACAGGTTTGCAAAATCAAATGAAAAGAATGCCGGAAAATTAGGTATCGGGAGATCGAATGGAACGATTATAGCAAATGCAGGAAAAAGATTCCGTACAAAGTCCGACCAGATGAATACAACAGGTATTATTATAAGCATTGGTTTGAGCTGGTTTTTCATCAGTTCTGACTGAAGTTCCCAGATCCTTGAGTGATCTTTTCCTGCTTTCTTCATTCTCTTCTCATCGCCGCTTTTGATCGCTTCCTGATATCTTTTATTCAGTTCCTTTACCTCTTTCTGGATTTCTTTAGCTCTTTCCCTCTTCCCATATTTCCTTATTACGAATTGGGAGAATACTGAGTATATGCTAGCGGAAAAGACGACAAAGTAGAATATTAACGCTGCATTAGTTGATATCTGATCGATCATTCCCATCGCTCTCTAAGTATTTGCCTTGCTGATTCAACTGCTTGCTCTAGTTTTCCGTTCTCGTTTACAATAATAGCTGCGGGCGCACCAGATATTGCAGAATAAGCAAACAAGTAGGACTTATTTATCTCAAGTATCTCCTGTATTTGTTGCTCGCTCTCAGGATCTCTTGTCCTGCTCTTATCCTCTGCCCGTCTCTTAACAATATCTGCAGGAGGCGAGACTATGAGTATTAATTGCCTTACATTTGGATTCTTAATCAAATCTAAAGGCATTCCAGGCATATAACCTGAGGGAGTACTTATTATTGTATGCGTATTCAGAATAACCCTCCCCTCCATTTTCGATAGTTTATCTGCGACCTCTGCTTGTATCTCTTTCTGTTTTGGAACCGGCATCTTTCGCATATCATCTCTGTCCCTAACAAAACCCTTCTCTTTTGCTATATCGAACATGAGATCCCCATAGGTTACCTCTTCACATTCCATGCCCTCAGTTGCTTTTCCCAAAACAGTTGTCTTTCCAGATCCAGGTGTTCCAAAAACTATTATCATAATATCACCCTATGAATTCCCTAAGCTGTGGGTATATATCAAACATGTGCTGAGCACTAAGTTCCTCATACATACGATGAAGTATTCCAACAGTGAGCAGTATGCCTGTTCCTGTTCCAAGAGCCCCAGTTAGATCTGCAAAAGCTGCAAGAAGCCCAACAAATATACTCCCCAGGATTGTGATTGTTGGGATGTATTTTCCAAGTACTTTTTCAACTATTCTTGGATCTCTTCTGAATCCGGGTACTTGAAGCCCTGATTTCTGAAGCTGTTTGGCAACATCCTTTGCACCCATGTTTGTTGTTTCTATCCAGAATCTACCAAATATAACACAGAGAATAACCATAGAAAGCGCATATGTGAACACATGGACAATCTCAGGAATACCGAAGAACGGAGTAGACCCTGCCAAAATATTTAGGTATACGCCATAACCCGTTGCAAGTGGATTGATGTAAAGCGGACTTATGAAATAAAGAAGCCCGTCTGTTATTCTTCCAGATACATCTACTTTAGCAATATATGGAACTACATCAACTCCACCTATTACGAAGCTCTGACCTATGAGGGCTCTTGCCCACATCTGAATATTAAGCATTAAGGCTGACGCTAGTATGACTGGTATGTTGGATACATATAAGAATTTTATCGGATACCGTCCACCAAAACCTCTTGCCCTCCCAAATGATAGTGGTATCTCTACCTTCATTCCTTCGGCGTATGTTACGGCAAGGAACACAATAATTGTAAAGAACAATGGCAACATTGCAAGTATTGCATTTGCTATTGCAGTTGCATCTCTCTCAGCCAGTGAACCAAGTGCTGATGCTGATGGGTCTGGAAGCCCCCATCCAAAGAACAGGGCAATTGTACCCTGGAATACTGCCAGTGATACCCCTGCTGCTATGAACAAGCTGATTCCTGAGCCAAGTCCGTACTTAGAAACTACTTCATCAAGATATAGAAGTATTATGGAACCAAATGCTATCTGTAGGATAACTAAAGCCTGTGTGAACATTATGCTCCCAAATAAAGGGAATGTGCCAGTATTTGGCGCACCAAGAACCTGGATGCTTCCTGCGAGTATGTAGACAGCTGCCTCGAAAAGACAGAGGGCCAGTGCAAGAACTTTCTGAGTTCCCGTAAACAGTGATTTATCAGAGGGGTTGCTTAGATCTATGTCTATTATCTTAGCCCCCACAAAAAGCTGAAGAAAGATTGATGAAAGCACAATAGGGCCGATTCCGGCAGTTATCAAACTTCCTATGTTACTTGCCATGATCATCTGAAGAAATTCGAATTGCCCTCCAGATGGTTCTATTATACCCACTGGGTAGATATGATACATTATGAAAAAGATAAGCAAGGCTATGCCTGTCCAAGTAAGCCTTTCTTTCAAAACAGGAGATCTTGCCGGTGCCTTTACTTCCGGAAGAATTGAAATGATTGGTCTTAGCGCATCAAGCCTCATCGCATCACTCCGTTGTGGCCTTGCCTCCAGCTTTCCCTAATTTCTCTACAGCTTTCTTTGAGAATGATTTAGCATTGACCAGAACGGGATATGCTAATTTCCCTGAACCCAGAACCTTTCCTTTAAACGAATATTCGTATTTATCCCCGGTTTTCTTTATGTCCCCATTGTCGACCATTCTATTGATATCATTGATATTTATGGTTGGGACTTCTACGCGTGTCTGAGAAACAAAACCATGTCTACCTATGTGGTCCATGTCATATGCAGTGAAGTAAGTTCTCCTATGTTCTTTTACGCCTGCATTTCCGCTTCCACCTCTGCAGCCCTTACC
>CAZYPB010000083.1:0-4500 GCA_964649265.1 Microcaldota archaeon | reverse complement strand
AACCCAAGAAGGCCTGCAAGTATGTACATTAACAGTTCCATAAGGAATCCATAGAACTTATCCATCTCTTTTCCAATCAGAGCAGCTATGAGTGCATCAAACCCTTCAGGAGTTTCTTCTATTTTCTCTGCCTCTATATTGAGTTTAGCCTCATCTGTGAAATCCTTGTAACTGGCAATTACTGTCACCTGCCCCTCTTCCTCAGATGCAACATAATCTCCATTTGCATTTATCTCTCCCTTATCTGCGCTCCAGGTTATATACTCCTTTGGTATCTCAACCATCTTCCCATCAGAATCATACCCCTTAGCACAAAGTGTATTCTCTCTCCCGGGGCAAGTGTATCCTGGTTGAAAAGAATTGCAATGCTGTTTACCTCTGCTTTAACAGTTATCGGGAGAATTCCTGTGAGTGTTTTCCTTTCTTCAGTATATATTGATTTGACTATTCCAAGCCCTCCTTTTTGAGCAACAAACTTAGTTTCTGTTTCATCCTCTTGGATTACTCCAACATCCGAATCTATCTCCCACTTGACAGGTATTTCCTCTTCAGTATTATCCTCGTAAACAATGAATGCCCTTAGAGATGCCTCCTCCCCTACATTGTATGTGTTCTTTCCCTCTATTCTAACTGAAACAACTTCAACATAATCAGAACACGCTCCCTGCTTGCACCTCTGGGAGCAGCACTCTGAATTAACAATACAATCAACGTCATTCTCCTTACAATTGGGTGGTGTTTTGCAAACATACCCTATGCATGCCCCTTCACAGCATTCGCTTGTATAACCGCAGCTCTGTCCAAGGTTCCTGCATTGAAGTGGTGAAGAGCAAAGGTAGTTCTTGCAGTAACCTGAGCAGCATTGCGAAGGAGTTGAGCATCCCTCACCAGTTACTCTGCAAGGTGCTTGCATAACAGAGCATAGGCCAGCATTACAGAAACCAGAACAGCACTGGGAATCAGCTGAGCATGAATAACCTTCTCCTTTGCACGCAGGTGTTGCAGAGCAAACAGAATTAACACAATAACCAGAACAGCAATCTCCTTCAGTTGAACAGCTCTGCCCATCAGGATAACAACAGTTACCTGAACTATCACAGCATTTGATAAGTCCACTGGAGTCAGAATAGCAGCAGCTATTCTGTTCATCACAGCAAACTGATTCTCCCTCCGGCCCCATAACGCAATCCATTGTTTCCTGAGTTACTGGGTCACCCAATAAATCAAACATGTCATGGCAACCGGAAAAACCAGGCGGGCAGGCAAAAGAGAGCGGGAGCAGAATAAGGACAATAGTAAGCGAGTTCTTTACTAAGGTACCTCTCATCAAAATACTATATGGAACATATATTTTTAACAGTGTTCATACCAGATTCTCTAGGTGTTATTATGATCGATAGGATGAAAACGCATATTCCTGGTTTCGATGAATTGGTTAATGGGGGAATCCCCAGGGGAGCACTTGTTCTTCTTACAGGCTCAGCAGGTGCTGGAAAGACAATATTCGCCCTGCAAACTCTTATGAATGGAGCAATGAAGGACAACGAGAGAGGGCTTTACATTACATTTGAGGAAACAGAGGACAGCCTAAGATTGCAGGGAAAGGTTCTTGGCTGGGACATTGAGGCACTTGAGAAAAAAGGCTTGCTGAGAATAAAGAGCATCCCAACAAATGAGTTCACGGTAACAAAAGTAAACAAGGAGATAGACGGCGTTGTGGACAAGTTCAAACCCCAGAGAGTTGTTTTCGATTCAATCTCAATTTACGGAGTTTTCTCTGAATTCACAATGGATCTCTCAACACTCCAGATGCACGGATTCCAGGGAAAGGAGAGCATACTTGTGCCCAGAAGCGAGATAATGACAAGAAAAGCGATCTCAGAAATAATAGGAAGGATATCCGAAATCGATGCAACAGCAATACTTGTTTCAGAATTACCTGCAGACTCGAAATGGCTCAGCAGGGATACGATTTCCGAGTTTCTTGTTGATGGTGTTATTAAACTAGAGTACAGCGGAGGAGACGACCCCAGAGCTGTAACTGTTGCAAAGATGAGGAAAACAAAGATAGATAATTGCGCAAGACCTTTCGAATTAACTGACAACGGGGTTAAGGTCTACTCAAAGGAGAAAGTATACAAATCAAAGAAGTAAGGAACTGAAAATCCAGACAATCCCAAGTGCAACTATTGCGCCAAAGGAAATAGGCGGGAGTGCGGGGAGAAAAGACCTTCTCTTAAACACATAATCCAGTACAAGGTAGAGCCCTGTGCAAGAACCTATTATAACTGCTCCCGCATAAGTGAACCCGCCGTAACCATACGCAGAAACTGCAAGCATGAGAGGTATTGCCATGTCCCCAGTTCCAAGCTCCAGATGGGTTCTCTCCTCAATGAATTTCTTCACTTCCCCCTTCTTCTTTTTAATATCCTTTATCTCAGCAGGAGTTGCCCTTCTCTTTCTACTTGATTCAACACTAACTGAAAAAGAGAGATCCCTTTTTCCAAGTTCCTTTGCCATTGTAACCATATGCCTTGTGTGAAAAACAGCAAGATAATCGTAAAGAGATAGTCCAATTACAAAAAGTATAGCCGGAATAAGTGCAAGCGAGAAACCAAAAATAGCGCCAACACCCGCACTTGATATAACGGCAACAAGGTTCTTCACACTTGGTTTGTAGAATTTGAGTATTGCAAGGAAAAGCGCACCTACAAGTGAGAGTAGCCCATAATAAGGTACTCCAAATGAAAAGAGAATAGTGAACAGCACAATATTAGATGCAACGAAAATTATTGTTGCCTCCAGTAATTTGAACAGCATAACCCCTTTGTAGAATTTTATAAGGAATATGAGAAAAGCAGCACCCATAACAACTACGAAGAGAAAGTAAAGGCTGTTGAGCGGGTTATCTGGTTCATTTGTTGGAGATACATTAAGGTCTGAAAACTCAGGAGTCTCTTTACTGTCAATCATTGTTGTTCCAACATAAAGCCCAAGAAGCTGGACAACCAGGAACATGGTTATTACTGAACCTATCTCCTTCATTGTATCACTTATTCATAGTGTTTAACTATCTTAATAAATCCTGGCTTGGGTTTGAAAAGGTCTCCCTTAGTAATAAGATCCTCAATCAGTCTCCTTGCAGTAATGGGATCCATGTTATAGCTCTCAGTCTGCTCTATAACTTTTCCTATTTCAACAAGATCGTACTCCTTCTGGAGGTCCCTTATGACTCCCAGTATGGTGTTAACTTTCTCTACTTTGGATTTCGGCTGGCCAGTTGCAATTATATCAATATCTATTCTCCCTGTTTCTTTATCCATCATTACTTGCCTAAGTACAAAGTCATTCAACTTTATTGCAAGATCTGCATCAGATACTTCAACTAACTGCGATAACCTTGTTTTTGCAGATGCTTCAGACAGTCTGATAAGCCCCTCTATATATCTTGGAGTAATGGAAACAGCTCCTTGCGCAGCGCCCATTTTTCTCATCTCAACATAGTAGTTTTTTATCTTCTCATTCGCCTCTTTCTTAAGCTTGGGCTTTATGTATTTTCTAGAGTATGCAATGTACTTTCTAAGAAGTTCCTTTTGAATAATTGCCTTATCATTTTCAAGTAAGTTAATTTTAAGTGAGGCAGCCTCATGCGAACGAAGTATGTGCTCAGCAAGTTTCCTGTCCTTCTCCTCATCAATTATATCCTTAATTGGAAATATAAGATCAAACCTAGAAAGAAGTGTTGGAGCAATATCGAATTGCTCTGAGGGAAGCTGATTAGGATCGAACCTGCCGAATTTTGGATTTGCAGCAGCAAGTATGGATGCTTTAGCCTTGAATTTTGCAACTATCCCTGCTTTTGCAACTGAAACCGTCTGACTTTCCATTGCCTCATGCATCGCAGCTCTCTCCTTTTCATCTATCTTGTCAAACTCATCAACACCTACCATACCACCACTTGCTAGAACAAGTGCACCTGCTTTCAATGTCCACCCGCCCTCACTTAAATCATCTCTTTCAGCAGATGCAGTTAATCCAACTCCACTTACGCTTTTTCCGCTCACATAGATGCTTTTTGGAGCGATCTCTGTCACATATTGAAGTAATCTTGTTTTCGCAGCACCCGGATCTCCAATTAGCAGAAGGTGTATATCGCTTCTTATGTTCCCTCCTTCCGGAAGGACCTTTCCTGGAGTGCCTCCGAAAAGCTGGAGAGCAACACCTGCTTTAATCTCGTCATGCCCGTAAATGGAAGGTGCTATTGATTTCACTATTTTCTCAAAAATTCTCGGATCCTTTGAGAGCTCTATGATCTCCTCTTTATCCACCTTGCTTATCTCAACTTCCTCGAATTCCCTTTGCACTTGCTCTATATGCAACACTTCAAGGTATTTTGAGTACGAGTCCCCTTTCCCAGGATTCGGGGGCCTAATTCTAAGTATTCCTGAAAGCTCAACAGTGTCCCCGGGGACAATTGTATTCACAAGATCATCCTCAAGC
>CAZYPB010000082.1:0-4580 GCA_964649265.1 Microcaldota archaeon | reverse complement strand
GCTGCAGCAGTTACCATGATCCTATCAAACGGTGATTTCTCGGAATAACCCTTTGTTCCATCTCCAAGAATAACATACACATTCTTTGCTCCTGCTTTCTCTAGATTATTGCTTGCATTCTCGACTAATTCAGGAATCCTCTCAATGCTCCATACCTCTCCTTTTCCCACAAGATTCCCGAGTATTGCTGCTTGCCAACCACTTCCGCACCCAATTTCAAGTATTTTCATTCCCTCTTTTACATCCAGGTGTTTGCTCATGAATGCAACAACCCCCGGAGCACTTATTGTCTGTCCTTTTCCTATTGGAAGTGGGTGATCAACATATGCGGAGTTTTCATGCACTTGAGGAATGAAGTCTTTTCTGTTGAATCTCCTCATTGCATTAGCTATTCTCTCATCCGCATAGTTTTGAGAAACTAGGGAAGAAATGAGCTGTTCATTGGGATCCATAAAGAGAATAGGGAAAAGAAAATATAAAAAAGGAGGGATTAGACCCCCATGGGCTCAGGAACTTTTATACGATTGCTTCTGAATGCAGGAGTATCTGAATCCGGTTTTACAAATGTTATTTTGTGCGAAGTCTCGATTTGCACCGAATGCCCAAGAACAGTTAGTGCCCTTATTGCAACTCCCCTTTCTTCAGGGCGGGTTGGGTTTTGCATCGCACGCTCTATTTCAGCTGTGGGATATGTCATTGGGTGTTTTTCCACTGCTGAAACCAAATCTCCCCTCTGAGGACATCTGCTTTTGCAGCATCGGTTATTGGAACCTTCCTTGTGTTTTCAACTCTCTGATGTTTAGTCGGTATAATCTGTCCTCCATTACCTGAATAATGATTCGTTTTGGATGCGCCAGGCATTGGGTATTCGATTAATGAATATGTTCCTGTTCCAACTGAAGGAGTGGCAGTCAATGATTTCTGAAAACTAACTGCTGATACCCAGGATACGACGCCATTGAGTACTCCCTCTGGCTTAAGCTTAACTGCTTGCTGAAGAAATCCTCATGCTGCGCTACCATGGATGACTTTATGCTCCCCTTTGGAAATTGACCAATTGGAGTTTTTGATGCTGTTCTTTCCATTAAATTAACACCTTAGAATGAGCATTATATTATGTCAAAAACTGTTTATAAATATTCGTATTTTGTTGAAAATGTACCTATTTTTGAGTATGGGAGAGTGTTTTAGCGGGAAATCTGCTCCTCCTACGCGCACGCGCGCGCGTTCGAAAGAAGTGTTTATAAAGATTACAGACAATAGATTAATGTAACGGTAGATTCAGATGGAAATAATGAGGATACCGGCAGAACGGATCGCCGTGCTCCTCGGAAGGAATGGTGCGACCAAAAGGCTGATTGAGAGAAAAAGTAAGACTAAGCTCACTATCGACGAAGAGGGCGCAATAGAAGCCTTCGGAGAGCCATTCAACACATGGAAAGTAAGGGATGTGATTATGGCAATAGGGCGTGGGTTCAACCCCCAAAAGGCGCTCAAATTGCTAAGTGAAGAATATTACCTGAAAGTAATAAACCTCAAAGACATCCTGGATTCCGAGAAGCAGATAAAGCGACAGAAGGGCCGGATCATTGGAAAGAACGGCAAGACCCGAAAGCTCATAGAGGAAACTGCAGAAGTTGATCTAAGCATATATGGGAACACCGTGTCAATTATGGGCGGCCTTGAGGAGCTAAGTCTTGCTGAGACTGCAGTTATGAAGCTTTTAAGAGGAACTCCGCACTCTGGAGTTTACAAAACCCTTGAGAAGGGAAGGCGAAAGATCGTTGAAAACAAAAGAAAACTATGGAAATAAGGAGGTAAGGAAAGATGGCCAATGCATTCAAACAATTTAGAGTACACTCAGTTGCCGAGTTCTTTAAGAAAAACAGACAGATGCTTGGGTTTTCTGGGAGAATAAGATCCTTGACAACAGTAATCCATGAGTACGTAACCAACTCACTTGATGCAGCTGAAGAGGCAGGAGTGTTACCTGATATTCTAGTGAAGATAGATGCACTCCCAAACGGACACTATGTTGTGCACAGCGAAGATAACAGTACAGGTATACCCTACAAACACATGGGAAAGGCTCTTGCCATGATGCTTGCAGGTACAAAGTTCCATAGGTACATGCAACAAAGAGGACAGCAGGGAATAGGTGCGTCGGGCTGTACTATGTTTTCGCAGATAACTACCGGGAAACCAGTCCATGTAAAATCAGGGGTTGGAGCAGGAAAGATGTTTGAATGTGATCTTTCTATTGATCTAAAAACAAATCAACCCAAAATAATCAATTACAGTGACAGAGATGGAGAGTACAAGGGGTTGCTCATAAAAGCCGAATTTTCAGAAGTAAAGTATGATAAGAGCAAGAACAGTGTTTTTGAATATCTAAAAATGACAGCTATAGCAAATCCGCATGCACAGATAACCCTTATAGACCCATCTGGAGATAAAACTGTTTTCCCCAGATCAACAGATAAGATACCAACCAGACCTAGGGAAATATTGCCCCACCCTCTAGGCATAACAACAAATGACCTGATAGAAAAGGCACAGCACTCCAAATCAAGAAAGGTAAGTTCATTCCTTACATCTGAATTCTCTAGAGTAAGCAATGAGAAAATAAAGGAGTTGGATAGGGTTGTTAACCGGGATAAACCCCCCGGGAATGCCGAACACCTTAATTTTGATAAGAAACCCTCCGAACTTAAGTGGATTGAGGCTGAGAGGCTCATAAACGCTTTCAAAGAAGTTAGGTGGATATCTCCATCAACTGATTCCATAATCCCAATAGGGAAGGACCATGTTGAGAACTCACTTAAAAACATACTAAATCCTGAGTTCGTCTCAGTTACACAGAGAAAGCCCCGTGTTTTCAGAGGAGGAGTGCCATTCATGGTTGAGGCGGCAGTTACATATGGTGGCGAATCAGGCAGGAAAACAACAAATGGAACAGGGGGAGACATAATACGTTTCGCTAACGGGGCGCCTCTTCTTTTCGATGGAGGAGGCTGCGCAATAACTGAAGCAGTTAAGACGGTTGACTGGAGAAGGTATGATGTTAGGGATTTCGATAGCGAACCCATATCGGTGTTTGTAAACTTCGTTTCAGTTTATGTTCCATACACTGGAGCTGGAAAGCAGGCCATATCCCCCGAGGAAGAGATAATTGCCGAAATCAGATATGCTATAATGGAAGTTGCAAGGGATCTCGAAAGATACATCCATGGGAAAGTAAGGGCGCATGAAAGAGTCAACAAGATTAAAGCAATCAAGAGATATGTCAAACAGCTTTCAGCTGATCTCCCAGATCTTGCAGGAGTTGGAAACAGTGAAGAACTTGAGAAGAATCTCATAGCTATGATTGAGAAAAAATACAGTGATGGAAAAACAGCTGAAGTCGAAGAAAACGGGAATGGGGAAGAGAAACTTGATAACGGGAAGCCCGAAGGAAAGGATGACATAGAGGAAGAGGAGCAATGAGGTGTTGTTTATGAAGCAAAAAAATACAGTAAAAAAACTTGAGGAACTTGGCCATGAGATGGTGGCTGAAGTGAAAAGAAATGAATCTCCAACATTCTCAAGCAGACTAAGAAGCAGAGGAAATATCCAATACGATGAGGGGCTTGGTTACATAAGGCTCGGAGATAAACGGGAGAGAAGGACCTTCGTAAATGTAGGGCAGGCAAAGAAATTCATGCAGACAGTTGCAGTTGCGAATAAATGCAAGAAGTTCCTTAAGGAGAATTCCCATACTAGTATCAGGGGTCTTTTCTATCAACTTAAATTCAGTTTAGGACAGGATCTGGAGGAGGAGCTCTTCTCAGAACAGGAGGAGTCAAACCCACTCATAGAGGATCTTGAAGTTGCACTTGATGTTAAGAGAGAGGATCTTAATCTGAACACAGACAGAAAGGGAGTTGTTGCGGGAGGTCTTGTGCTTAAGGACAGGTTCGGGGGATCTGAAGTAAAGATAGACTGCTCTAAACAGGGGAGAAGTGGCTGGATGGTTCCCTCAGATGTTGATAATGGGATGGATTTCGTGAAGATAGATGCAGATTACGTTCTTGTTGTGGAGAAGGATGCGCTCTGGCAGAGGCTTAATGAGGATAGGTTCTGGGAGAAAGAGAACTGCATACTCATAACACCGAAAGGACAGGCTTCTAGAGGTTGCAGGAGACTAATAAGAAAACTGGCAGACAGGAAACTGCCTATTTATTGTTTTACTGATTGCGATGCCTGGGGATGGTACATATACTGGGCAATAAAAACAGGGAGCATGAACCTCGCTTACCTTGGACAGGATATTGCAACACCAGAGGCAAGGTTCATAGGGGTCACAATGAAAGACATTCAGGATTATGATTTCCTCAAAAAACTCACAATAAGGGCAAAAGATGTTGACCTGAAGAGGGCCGAAGAGATGATGTCCTACCCCTGGATAAGTAGACACAAGCAGTGGGTTGAGGAGCTCAAAATCGTTCTGGAAACAAAGAGGAAACTTGAGCAGGATGCTCTGCAAGGACCAAGGCTTTCTTTTGTTGGGGAGTATGTTAGGGACAAGATAGACACAAAGA
>CAZYPB010000081.1:0-4598 GCA_964649265.1 Microcaldota archaeon | reverse complement strand
ATACTTGCTGAACTCAAAAGCAGGAAAGAGATATCAAAAGAAAAAAGACGTTCACTTATGGAAAAGGCATTTGCAAGAACAGCTGAGTACGATTGGGTTATAGCAAATTATTTCACAAAAGCAGGAGAATTTCCAGATGTCCTTGATATGCGCTTCAGGAAAGCGTCTGAACTCCGATACGGAGAGAACCCACACCAAGCGGCAATGGCCTACTCTCGCTTTGGAACAAAAAATCTATTCGATGCAAAAATATATTCAACTGAAAAGATGTCCTACAACAACTACCTTGATGCAGATGCAGCACTTGGTCTTATCTCAGAATTCAAGGATCAGACTGCATGTGCGATAATAAAACACACAAACCCATGCTGTGGAGCACTTGGAGGTACGATTAAGGAAGCATATATGAGGGCATTGCAAACGGATCCTCTCTCAGCATTCGGGGGAGTAATGGCGTTCAGCAAAAAGATGGATCTTGAAACTGCAGAGGAGATAGGAGATAAGTTTGTTGAGTTGATCCTGGCACCAGGGTATGAAGAGGATGCTCTTCAAAGATTGAGGAAGAAGAAGAGAAGGAGGATAATAGATATCTCTTCATTAATGGGGGAGGGAAGAGGAGAGAACTATAGGTGGGTTCTAGGGGGCATGCTCGTACAGAGGTATGATTCCACAATTTTCGATAGGGATAAACTTGAGTTTGTTTCAAAAAGAAAACCAACTGAAAAAGAAGTAGATGACCTCATGTTTGCAACACGATTTGTTAAACACACAAAATCCAATGCACTTATAATTGCAAAAAACCTTCAAGTTTTAGGAATCGGAGCCGGACAGATGAGCAGAGTTGACTCATGCAAGGTTTCTATTTCCAAGGCAAAGGAGGGAAACTTTGATCTTAAGGACTCGGTTGTCTCATCCGATGCATTCCTTCCATTCAGGGACACACTTGATGAATATGCAAAGGAAGGAGTTACAGTACTTTTACAGCCAGGAGGCTCAATAAGGGATAAAGAGGTAATCAACGCAGCAGACCAACATGGGATGTCCCTTGTGTTCAGTGGGGTCCGACACTTCAGGCACTAATGTTTAAAAAAGATAAAGTTTCATAGAAGAGGGGAGATATATGAAGAAAAATGCACTTTTGATAACTGGATTTCTTCTGACTAATTGGGCTTACGCATACTTGGATCCAGGGACAGGCTCTGCAATAGCTGGCTCCTTATGGCCTGCTCTTCTTGCTTTCTTCTCAGCAGTCGTTGCTTTCGCTTTGAAATACTTCTGGAATCCCATAAAGAATCTATTCTCAAGAAAAAAGGAGAAATCCTGAGAGCACTGTGGTGCTTTTTATGAATTTATCCGAGCAAACGGGTTTGGCAGCTTATACTGGTCTAGTTGTTGGGCTGGTTTTCGGAACAGTGGACTGCATAGTAAGACTTTTTTCAATGAGTTTTGAGTGGTTTGAATTTTATCAGACACTACTAATCTCCTCAGTTGTGTTCTCATTTCTATTCATGGTTTTAGGAGTTTTTGTTTATCTTGCATCCGAAGTTCTAAAAATTAAAAGAGATTTCCTTATTAGATTCTATACATTAACTGGATCTGCCACACTCCTGTTTTTCTATGGTGCAATTACAATTAATGGTTATTTGCTTTCAGATATCCCAATGTCTGATCTATTAAGTATTGCTCTCAACATATCCTTTCTACTGGTTCTAGCGGTATCATACTTATATTTACTTTTAAAAGGAAGGCAACTGCTCTTAAGAATATTCCTATTCTCAAAGAAACTTAAGGCAAGTAACATAATAGAAAACCTTCTTTTCATAGCAGGTGTCTTTGTACTGGTTTCTTTCCTTTCCGATTGGTACCTTTTAACACAAACTCCAGCTGCCCAGTTCGATTCAAACCCAAGCAATTACCCAAACATAGTACTCATAACTTTGGATACTGTTCGTGCAGACCACATAAATTATAACACCGCACCAAACATTATGAGGCTTTCAGAAAGATCAGTCGTTTTTGAAAATGCGATATCTCCATCCTCCTGGACTCTTCCTGCCCACTCCTCTATATTCACGGGAAAGCACGTGTCAGAGCACGGCGCCCATCTAAGACATCAGTTCCTAGAGATGAATGAACTTACATTAGCTGAGATACTAAGTGAAAGGGGGTACAATACTGTTGGGTTTGTCGGGGGCGCATATTGCAAGTCAAAATATGGACTTGGGCAAGGGTTCTCACATTACAATGACCGCTTGGATTTCTTTGAATTCCGTTACACATTCAATAAATTCAGCATACGTTTCATACTCAACACGATTTTTCCATCCCTAAACAAAGTCCTTTTCCAGGCAGATGGTGAGAGAACATCCGAAGAGATAAACGATGATGTTTTCAAGTGGTTAGAACGGAATAACGAAGGACCGTTCTTTTTATTCATAAACTATTTCGATGCACACGACCCATATGAATTAGGCCAAGATTACAGAAGCATGTTCACAAATGATTCGAGAGACTACGGTGAAGTGGAGCACGCACTTTCAATGAGGATAAATAACAGGAATTCGCCGGTCCCAGAAGACCTTGTGGAATACATGGGTGCAATATACGATGCTGAGATCTACTATTTAGACAGACAGGTCGGTGCACTACTTGAAAAATTAGATGATAATGGACTAAAGGACAACACAATAATAATAATCACGGCAGACCATGGCGAGGAGTTCTATGACCATGGGGGGTTTGACCATGGTGTTACACTCTACGATGAAGTAATACACGTTCCTCTTATAATACACTACCCAAAAGAATTCCCCAAAGCTAAACACTCCCATAGAATGGGAACAATAGATCTATTTGCAACTGTTGTTGAGATCTCAGGAGAGAGTGTTCCTGAAGGCGTCTATTCACAAAGCCTTCTCTCTGTTCTAAGGGGAGGTGAAAAAGAAGAGTCGACAATACTCTCAGAACTTTTCGGAAGATTCCATCTTGGAGAAACAGAGCAGAAAGCCCTATCGCATAACAGCTGGAAACTAATTCAAGTAACTCCAGAAAAACAAGACCTAAGTTCTTCTTTGTTTAACCTCCTAAATGACCCCGAGGAACAGGTCGACCTGATTTTTTCAAACCCAATTAAAGAGGAGGAGCTAAAGGAGATAGCTTCAAGTTTAGATAAGTGACTTTCCATCCATATGCTCAGGTATCTCAACATCAAGTAGATTAAGAACTGTTGGAGCAATATCTATTGCATCAGGATTCTTCTCCTTTATTTTGAAGTTTGTGAAAAGTACGCCTGGCACATGGCTCCTATCTATCAGATGATCACCTTTCCATTTCTTCTCATTGTCAAATATCATCTCATCATCCAACTGACCTATGCCGCTTTTCCAGGACATCCTGAATCCCTCGGCAAATCCAATAACAATATCTGGGGCATCAGCTGCATATTCTCCAGAATAAACTTCACTCCCTTTGTAGATATTTGTGAAAACACGTTTGTTATATTTATCATCCTTCAGGGTTTTCATCTTCTTCACCATCTCATCAATAAGTGATTCCTTATCTCCCTGCTCAACTATTCCCTGGCCCTCTCTCCCAGACTGGTTTATGTAGACACTTGTGAACCCGAGTGCGTATGCTTTACTCTTTCTCCAATCAACAAACCTGAGAAGGGACGTGTTATCTTCCCCTTCCTTTTTCTTTAGGTATCCTTGCTCCTCAAGCCAATTGTTTACATTAACATTTCTCTGAAAACTGTTGAATCCATGATCAGACAGCACAAATATCCTAGTGTTCTCCTTCACATCTGAGAGAACTTTTCCAAGAAGATTATCCTTTTTCACATAGTAATCCTCGATCTCATGCGCAATCTCAAACTTCTTTTTTCCATCAAGTACATTGTTTTTCCAATACACATGTTTCAATCTGTCCCCTGCATCGAAAACAAACGCATAGAGTCCTTCACGGAATCTCTTCAGTTCATAGAAGAACATCTTAGTTCTCTCCTCCTCAATATCCCTTATCTGCTCAAAAAGCACTCGCTCCCCAACTTTGTTTTCAGTTATGGCCTTTGTCTCCTCCGGCATCCCAAGGGTGTAATAAAGTCCGGCAACGTCAACAAGTTCCTTTGCATAGTTCTCAGGATAGCTTATGCTTAGGAATGGTTTCTCAGGATCTATTTGAATAGAAGAGACGTACATCCTGAAATCAGGTTTTGTTGATATTAGATACGCCCTGAAAATTCCACTTACTTTGGTAAGCATCCCAATCTTGAACTCAGCCTTCATTCCTTTGCTCCAACTGTTTTTCTCAACAATATGTTTTTTTCCGCCAATCTCCAGCTCTATTCTATCCTCCTGTAGATGAATCCTCATGGGTGCTTTTACATCCGTTAGTTTCCCTCCGAGGTTCTTCATAGGACCTGAAACATATGTTTCCGAAACTCTCTGATTGAAGCTAACAGGTATTATGCTCCCAGTCTCATTTCCGTCAGGTTTGCTCTCATCAGTGTAGAAAGAGTATTTCCCAAGCATTCCCTTTATATCAACAACCCCAAGCCCCGAGAGCATCCTACCATGTATTCTCTCAGGGGGAAAGGTAAC
>CAZYPB010000080.1:0-4932 GCA_964649265.1 Microcaldota archaeon | reverse complement strand
CCCGTTCCTCACCCTGGATCTTACCCAGCGGACCTCGTCCGGGTAGGCTTCGTCGTTTCCCTTGAGCCACTTGTAGAACTTCTTCAGTATTGCCTTGAAGTCGTGCTTGGTCCAGTCGCTGTACCGCTCGTTCCTCTCTATCTTGCCAACCACCTCTTGGATGTCGAGCTTGGTCGCCTCCGGAAAGGGCTTCTCCAGGTATCGGGCCAGGTAGCGCATGGTGTAGAGTATCTTGCAGATGCGGGTTTGCGACAGCCCGTCCGCAAAGCACTTGTCCATGAACTCCTTCAATATCCTCTTGTTCTGGTCGCAAATCTGCCCGTCCTCCATTATCCTCTCCAAAGCTCTCTCAAAGTTTACGTCAGAGCTCATTGTCTTGCCCATGGTTTCATCTCCGCCACAAGTGGATTTATATTTTCGTGCCTTATTTGGCACGTTTGTACGTCGAGAAAGAGGCATCTGTGATTGGGCGGTCCTTTCGGCCGGGGCGTAGTCCTTTTTTCCGTTTTTTAGTGGGCGCCAAGTCAAAGAGAGTTAGCTGACTATTTCTTTTTTGAAACCAGTTTAGACTTTTGGGAAAACCACGAAGACAAATTTTGGAAGATCTTGGGAATCAAGGTTTGCAAGTACTCCCTTCATGTGTTCTGGAATGTTTCCATAGCGTTCATCTAGGCCCTTCGCCCCTTCTTTATCTCCTTCTCCCTGAATCTTGAGTATCGTTGCAGCAAGCTCTGTCTCAGCTTGAATTGTTTTCTTGAAATCAAGTGTGTACTTACCTTCGTTAATTGTAATTGCACCTTTTTCGAAGAGGTAGTTGAACTCCATGAGTGTTGCCTTCGCATGTGCGCTCGCGAGATCCCTGCTAGAATAGGCCCATTTAACTGCTTCTATCATCCTCTCCATCAGCATTGACCCAAGCTGGCGCTCAGTCATTCTTTGTTCTTGTACAGCTGCTGTAGCAGAATTAATTCCAAGAACAGTTGCTTTCATCTCCTCAAATGGATCATGATATTCGCCGAGTGGTATTCTGGAGTTCTACTTCAGGAGGCTTTTCAGTACTCAAATTCCTGTACTTGTCTTCACATGGAAGTGCAGCTGCAAATCTTAATGTCGAACATTTTCCTGATTCGATAGTTAGAAAAGTATTTGGAGTAGCAGCTGATCAACTCAGTGTAGATGAATGGTTTGTAAAAAATTCTATTGAAAAAAGAGCTGAAGAAGCAGTTTTTGAATATCTGGTTTTAAATCGAACAATAGAATTGCTTGATTTATACTCTAGAATTAGGCCGAATGCACTGAGAGGCAGTACCCACACTGGCCCCGGAAAGTTACCATTGACATTACATAGACAACAGACTCAGTTGGTACCCTGGATGGGTGTGGTTGTTTTAGATAAGGGAACGTTTACTGTTCGCTATGAATGTGAAGTCAGAGGAAACGGAACATTACCAGTATATGCCAATGAAGGAGACAAAAAACCATTCTACTATATGAAAACTGATGGATTAATGATTCATGGTCTCTGATTATAAATAATAAAAAAGGGAGAGTTACCTGAAGGTGTATCTCAATCCAATTCCAATTGCCGGTTTGTCCTTGAGATCTATCCCCAGATCAGCACTGAACCCACCGATAACTGCCTTTGTTCCTCTAAGTGAGAGAGATATCTGCTTATGGAGCTCATTGCTCAAACTCACTGCGATCTGGTTTGTTTTTCCCGCATTACCGACTGCTGCTTCCAAACCTACAAGAGTTCTGGATCCTTCTCCGAACATCCTCCCGATTCTTCCCTCTAGGTCAACCTTCACTTTGTCATCAATAAGTCTCATTTCCTTTCCTGCCTCTAGTCCTACATCTGTTTGTGTTTCCTTTTCAGTTGGAAGTACAACAGACTTGTGGTGTTCCTCACGTTCACCATGGTAATCAGAAGGTTCGCGAACAACATCTATTGTAACGTTCCTGTCCCTTTCCATTGCAGTTACGTGTATAATACCATGAATGCCCAAGCCTTTGTATGCATTCTTAACTCCGAACTTGAAGTCCTGAGTTTTTACCTTTACCCTTGCCGAATACTTTTTCGTTATATTTACGTCATCGTGACACATTGGAGAGCTAACCTTTCCTAAGCTCGGAAACTTGCTTGGATCAATGTCGAATACATCCTCTGCAATCTCCTCGCCTCTTGCAAGAGACATGTAGTCTTCAGTTGTGTTTATGCCCGAAGCCATACTTCTCCTTGGGGAGTACCTCATTACATAAACCTGCATTGGCTCCTTCTTTTTCGGGAGGGGAATTATCTTTTCAGGTTTTTCCTTTACTGTAAATGATATTTCATTTGGACAATCCAATTCCTCTGTCCTCACTGTTCCACTGAAACGCCCTGCAACCTTGTAACTACCTGGCTCAAGCTTATCCAATATCTCTTTAGGAAGAACATATGCAAAATGCCCATCCCTGTTTGTTATTGGAGTTGCACTGTGAAGTTCCTCTCCAGCTTCATTAGTAAGAGTTATGTGGACCATCTTGTTTATTCCTCTCTCAATTTCAGATTGGTCCTGGGTTATTGAGAGTACACCGTCAACTGAGAATTTCTTTGGTGCATTTCCCTGAGTGAATTCCCCGTAATTGGATGAAAGAGATATGACACAATCAAGCTGTTCAGCAAGAAGGAAATATGTTGGTGTCTCCTCATGTCTCCCCCGGGTAAACATATGGCTGCCTATTGCAAAGTTCCCCTGTTCCTTTTCCTGTGCAATCTCTTCATCTGGAACATTCCTTTTCTTAAGTCCGACTGTATCATCGCTTTCCGAAAACGCATTCTCGCCTGCTTCGACAGTTGCCTTTATGTAGACATCAAAATCCTCGAATTGAGATCCTGCGTCAGATACACCCTGACCAGTCATTGTTGTGAGCAAGTGGAGCATCGCAGTATCTCTTACAAGACCGCCCCTGAGACCCCGGATACTTCCCTTTTCATAAGTCTTATCTAGAAGTCTATCGCCACACTGCAGATCCTCTTCATTTGTTATCACTTCTTCGAAAATCGGCATTCTCCTTGATTTTGTAACGATCTCCTCACCAATCTTCCCAAAAGTATCCTTAATCGTATGCAGTACTTTATCGGGGTCTTCGTCTAAAGAGATTCCTCTTTGTTCCAGTAACGAGAGGTTTTTCTCAAAGATCTCGATATAGTGTTTGTCATCTTCTCTTAGTTTATCTGATTCTCTCCAATGTACTCCTCTTGTTTTAAGTGCTTCAGTAGCTCTTTTTCCTGCTTTGTGGAAACCTGCAAGTATGGCAAGCTTCTCTTTGCTGCTGCCTCCGGAGATCTCATCTATCTTGTCCTTATGAAGAGCATAATATTCCTGATAACTCATGGCAGTTATTTCTTCCTGGTCCTCGACATTAGTTGTATAAGCAGGTTTTGGATATTTCAGTGCATTATTGCCACACGGTACATCTAAGGAAACCCTCTCTCCCTCATCCTGTCTCTTATCTACATATGAATCGGGTTTCTTCATTTCTACTGCCAAGTAACCACCCAGCAATATTGGTCATTTGTAGCATTTATATCTTTCGGCAATGAGAAAAAAGAAAAAGAAGAGCTCTATTAAGAGCTGTTTCCATCCTCAATTGTTTTGAAAAGCGGCATTCCGTTTTCTCCAACCGGGACATAAATGACATCATTGTGCTTATCAAGGTTCTCAATCCAATATCTGTAGAGGTACTTGTTCGTAAGAGTACTGTCGATTATTTCCTGTGCCTCTGCAATTCCTCCAGCTTCTATTTTCTTCCTCTCTGCTTCCTGAGTTTCCTTCTCAAGAACAAAAACCATTCTCTGAGCCTGCTGTTCAGCCTCAAGTTTCTCCTCTATTGCAGTTGCAACCATATCTGGCAACATTACATTTCTAAGCAGAACTGACTCGAGAATGATTCCTTTCTCCTGGAATTTTAGATTTATCCTGTCTGCTATCTCATCAGCTATCTTCCTTCGGTTTATGCTGTATATGTCCTTTGCGCCGTATTGCGCAGATATATCCCTTATTGCAGTTCTAATTGTGGGCCTTACCAATACCGTTGCATAATCTGTTCCAATTGTCTGGTGAATTTCACTTGCTTTCTCAGGGACAATCCGGTAAAGCACAGTCATGTCCAACTGAACTTTAAGTCCTTCCTTTGTAAGTGCTTCAATTGAATCGTCCTCAGTCTTAACTCCCTCCCCTCGAACAATACTCATAGTATAATCCCGGGTTCTTACACTGTACATTGTAACGTCCTGCCAAGGATATTTTAGATGAAGTCCTTCTGTCCATTCTCCAGCCTGCACCCCCCCACTAAATGAATCATACAATACTCCAACATGTCCTGCAGGAACAGTTGCCAGGAATGCGCCGTTAAATGCAAAGAAAGCAAACATAAGGAACATTATTGTAACCACAGCACTGATTGCTCTTGAAGCTGCTTTCCCCATCTTATCTCCTCCAGTATTACTAACACTTTCAAGAAGGTCGTCTCCCCATTTGTCTTTTTTCATAATTCACACCCCAAAGCTGTTGTTTCAAAAGATAATTGAAGGTCATGCTTTAAAGCTTTTTAAAAATGGCAATTTCAACCAGGTAGAAATGAACAGATATAAGCCTACGCACTTAAGTATCCAGTTGTGTCTAAAACAACACATTCTTTTTTACTCATTTTTTGGTAGGAATGTTTTAAACACTCAACACTGTTAAATTTTGGGGTCTTGATGAATGTTAAGCTTAGACTTAGGAGGGAGGAACTACTCCATGTTTTGAAGAGATGCGCTGATAAACACGGAGATTGCACATCTCTTAAGGACGTAATTATGGAAGTATCCAAATTGGAGCCAGAGGCATTTGCAATAGACTCAGTGAATACTGAAGAAAAACGTTCTTCGTGGAGATCTCCTGACCT
>CAZYPB010000079.1:0-5206 GCA_964649265.1 Microcaldota archaeon | reverse complement strand
GCTTGGTGGAAAGTGCTCTGCCTGACCGCCGAAGGACACCGTATTTCCTAGGAAAATCGATGTCAGAAAGTTTTTAATCTGAATCAACCAAATACAAACATGGCAGGAAGCAATAACGATTCGATAATCTTTCTTTTTGGAATCGTTGCTAGTCTCATTTGGGTTGCACTTCTATGCGGCACTGTTTCTGCGTTAATTCCGAACGATCGCTTTAGTACAATCCCTTACTGGTTCGTGGGCTATACCCTAACTCTGGCTGCAGTTTGGTTATACCTTTTCATAAAACGAAAACAGGAGTATGAAAAGAAGGAGAAATACGAAGAACCCCAGGTCATCTGGTCTGCGTTTAAATGGTCTATCAAAACAACTCTCGATTCTTGGAAGAACATGGGCGAAGCCCTTAGAGAGGATAGTCCAGTTAGCCAAAAACTTATCCGGATTTTAAAGAATGCAGCAACTTTCTTTTTTGGGCTTCTTTTCTATCTGGTACTTCTCACAGTCATCGTGATTATGGTGGCGTCGGATCTCCTATCTTGATTTCGCTCATGTCCCTGCTCCAAGATCTATATAAAGCTTGCTGGTCTGTCGTCATTAACTAGCATCAGACCGTCCGTCTGTCTTCACAGGCCGAAGCCTCAGAGATCACCTTCGTCATCATCTGCACTCTATTTTTGAAGTTATTGTTTATAATTTCGCCCCATGACGGATTTTAAGCTTTTCCGACAATTACTCTCCGGGAGGTGCGTTTATGTCTTTTGTTAAGGATTTTATGCAGTTTCTTAAAAACTACCAGGTTATCGGGCTTGCTGTTGCCTTCATAACAGGCGCGGCATCTACGAATTGGTTACTGCTCTAGTAAACGATATAGTGATGCCGATAGTCGGGCAGTTGTTCCAAATGGCGATTGGAGAACAGCAACCTGGGATGTCGGGCCCGTTAAATTTCTGGTAGGGGATTTCGCAGGAGCTCTTATAGACTTCCTCATAATAGCGTTTGTGGTGTACCTGATAGTCAAGATGTTAATGAAAGAGGACGCTACAAAGAAAAGGTAAAACGCCAGGAAAACCTAGAGGATGCTGCAGTCCAAACAAGAAGCGCTGCATCGGACCGCCCCTCTTCACAGGCTTAAGCATCGGAAATCACCCGTTCTTATCAAGGGTGTTTTTTGCAGAAATAGTTTATAATTGCACCTAATATCCTGCATTGACAAATGCATCCCAGAAATGAATGTCGTAATCCCCGCCTTTCATAAGGGAAAGGGTAAGCCTTTGAACAAAGGTACTGTCGCTCTCTATCTTATCGTGGAATTTCTCATATGCTTGGAAACCATGGTCAAGTATCTCCCTGATATCATCAGAGAACCTATCGCTTGGCAAATTTGCGAGAACGGCAATTCGGAAAACCTCCCCGTCAGGATGTCTTCTCTCAACCCTATCCCGGATATAATCTCCTGGAGATTCAATCCTAAACAAATCCGTTGTAATCTCCCCCCGACTTAGCTTAGGAGTAGAATCATAGTAGCGTTCTCCACCCGGAAGATTCACCTGAAGAAGCGAGTGAGCAATACAGCCAAGGATATCCTTTGTTTGTTGGGCAGTCTCTAGCTTATCCATTAGTATTGCAGTTGATGAAACCATCACAGTTCTTGAAGGGATCCCGACGGAATTAAGTAGATCTGCCTGGAGATTAGTGTAATCCACACACACTCCGGTTGATGAAAGTATTCTCATTGAGTTTCTGTGATTATGTGTTTTCCCATATCCAAGCCTTTCAGACACTTCCTGCAAATTCTCCTTCTCCCCAACTGATATTGGAGGCACGCTTGCATGTTCCAGATCCATCCCTACATTATTCATTGTCCAAGAGCATATAATATCAGCCGCGTCTCCAGGACTTTTTGCGTCATATTTAGTTAATATGTAATCAGAAAGAGCCTTCACTTTCCCATCTCCCTCCTCAGAAGCATGGGTTTCAAAAACAGAGAATGTATGCGTCATTAGTGTGGATGATCCAAAAAGTTGCTCAGTTTCTGGTGGGAGAACTATGGGGAGAATACTAATTCCGTAGAATTTCTCTGCTTCCTTTATCCCAAAATTATCGGAAACTGAAAAATAATGCTCCTTTACTTTAACTCCACTTTCTTGTTCAATTAGCTGAACCGCTTGATTATAGCTCATTTTTTGTCCATAGAATATCTTTCTGAATTTACTGAAAGAGGAATCTCTACCAACTGAAACAGAAACCTTACTGCTTGTTGATTTATCGGCTATGTTTGCAATGCCCGGGCTACTGAATTTGGGTCCAGGTTTTCTCTCATTAAGAAAAGCGAACTTAATTAGGACTGCAGCAAGTAGCACTGAAGCGCCAATTACCGCAGGAGTTCTAAGTTTCCTTAGAAACGGATGTTTGGCCTTTACTTTCTGCTGCTTTCTCTTTTCTCTCCTCTGCTTTTTCAATCCGCTCTGTCTTCCCATAGGGGCTAAGTTAGAGTATAACTCCTTTAAATAAATTGTGCAAAGAGCGAAACCTACATGAACTCCTTTAAATATACTCCCCGTCGAATCGGGACAATGTTTTTTCTGGAACAAGCTTTGTTTGAGAGGCGTTATGAGGCAAGAGGACCCATCTTTGCAACAGACAGATTTCGGGCCTGCAGCTTCTCAAGTTCGCTTGTTGCGTTCCTTAGCCTCTCGTCAGCCTCAGCTGACATCTTTGTTACTTGTTCCTGGAGGTCTTTCAACCTCGCGGCTTCCAGAGGGTCCATCTTCTTGCCCGTTTTCTCAAGCTCATCCTTCCGACCATCTGTTGCAAACATGAAAAAGTTAGATGAATAAGGATCGTAGTCCTTCTTTATTTTCTCCTCTGCGATCATGTCCTTAATACTCTTATTCTTACTTGAGGAAACGCTAAGTTCCTCGGCCTTTAATATGCCTGATTCAATTAGCCATTTCTCAGCTTGGAAATCTCTCATTTCTTGCACTGCACTACTTCGTTCAGTCGATTCCCTCTCCTTTTCCTTGGTGTAATGTCTTTCAAATAGATCATCCATTTTCGTTTCATTTGTAACTGTTTTTTCTCCCTCTTCCTCAAGTCTCCTCATATTTCTAAGAAGGCTTTCGGAGAGTTCTCTTTGCGCTTTTCTCATCTGTTCGTCCATTCCATAGACCAATTCCGGTATAAATCCATCTCCAGTTATCTGGCTCTCAACACTCGATTCCTGAACATCTAATTGCGTACCATATTCCAATCCAGAGTCCTGTTTTTCATGCAAAACAATTACGTTGGGGTTATCTATGTACTCATATGTCTCCACCCTTTCGTCGCCCATAAACATCTCATAGAGGTCGCCCATGAAATCTTTCCCATCTAAGTCCTCAAGGAACGAAGTACATCCCCCAATCTCAGGGACCTCTTCTCTCTCAATTGTTCTTGTTTTTCCAGTGTGCTTGTCATAGTGATAGAAGATTGGGTTCTCTCTGTCTTCGTTACTGTAAACTTCGGGGGTCCTTATTATGATGGATATATTTGCCCCCTCCTTAACGAATACTTTCTCAACGTCAGCATTCTTGCCCTCAATAAGATTCCCATCAACCTCAAATTCCATGAATTCTTTTTTTCTTTTGTCTGCAGTGAACCCACCAACACTGTAAACGAGTTTTCCAAGAGTTCCGAAATTCTCGTACTGCACATCTCCGAGGGAACCCATTGCTTCGAAAACACTCATCGGCCCCGAGGTATCCAGTCGTTTCGATCCTATTCTTTCCCTTTTTCCTCCAGGCCCTTCTCTAAGTATCTCAATATTAAGGAAATCGCTCTTCCCTGTTTTTTTATGGGCAGGCCTACTCCTTCGGGCATCAGTTCCAAAAGTTCCACTTACCATGCTCCCACTCAGAAAGACTTTAATTGGATGATATATCCAACTAATAAATAGCCTACTCAATTCATCCAACTGGCGCTGCAATGAAAATTCTAAAGGATTTCAAAAGAAACAAATATGGCCCTATTCAGATGTTCTCAGAATACGACATACTAAGAACAATCTGGAGACTTGATAGGAAAAAAGGAAGAGCCAGACTTTGCAGTGAACTCGGAATAGGCGAAGGAAGCACGAGGACAATCTTGCTTTATTTGAAGGTACAGAAAGCAATAAACGAAACGTATAGGGGACATGAGTTAACAGAAAAAGGAGTAAAAATAAGAGACTCTTTGAAAAGAACAGTGAAGGGCATCAGATATTTCGACGGAAACCAACTTACATATGGAAAAGAAGGGGTTGGTGCAGTTATACGGAAGAGTTTCCAGGATTTTTCTCAAATCAGGGAAGCAATGAACATCGCAGTGAGACAGGGGTCATATGGTTCCACTTTCCTAATCTGTTGCAACGGAAGGATATCGCTAATTGGTCTTGATAGTAAGACAAATAAGAAGTTCCAAAAGGAGCTTTTCTATTTTCGGGAAATGTTCTCTCCAGAAGAAAATGAGACCGTTGTTCTATGCTATGGTGAGAATATATTCGCAGAGAGGGCTATCTGGGCAATAGCCTACGGGTAGAGCATACTGCCAATATTGGATACTGTGAAAGCAACAACCCAAGCAAGAACAAAACTATAGGCAACTGAGAAAAATGTCCATTTCCAAGAACCAGTTTCCTGCTTTATTGTAGCCACTGTAGCCATACACGGAGTGTATATCAATACAAATACCATGAAAACATATGCCTGCAACGGGGTCCATATGTTTCTGAGGCTATCAACCAGCCCTTCCTCCGAGGTTTCATAAAGAACACTGAACGAAGAGATAACCACTTCCTTTGCAAAGAAACCAGTTACAAGTGCGACAGTTCCCTTCCAACCAAAACCAAGAGGCTCGAAAACAGGCGATATAGTTTTTCCAACCTTTCCTATATAGCTATCACCTGAACCGTATTCAACTCCACCAGGGTAGGATGCAAGAAACCAAAGGAGAATGGCAACAATCAGGATATATGTGCCTGCGGTTTTTATGAATACACCCGCTCTGTCCCAGGTATGTATAAATATTCCCTTTAATGTTGGCTTCTGGTACGGGGGGAGCTCCATAACAAACTGTGTTCTCTCTCCAGGGAAAAGGAACCTACTGAAAACCCAACCAATTATCACAACCAGAACAAGCGAAATGAGCACAAGTGACCATATCGCCTGTGCGGCAACACTCGGAGGGAAGAATG
>CAZYPB010000078.1:0-5466 GCA_964649265.1 Microcaldota archaeon | reverse complement strand
GAGCTTAAACTCTCTCCTCTTACAGTAAAAAAGTGCCTGGGAAATCTGAAAAAGCTTGGGATAATAAAGGGCTTTAGAACCAAGATTGAGCTTTCGTATTTCGGCTATACTTTATATAAAGTGGATTTTAAAATCTCAGATATAAAAACAAGGGAAAGGATGCTGGCATATTCTCTGTCCAAGCCAAATGTGATATTCGTAGATAAATCAATTGGGTGTGCAGATCTAGAAGTAGAAGCCGTTTTCAAAACACACCAGGAATTCAGAAATTTTATTGATGATTTTATGGATAGGTTCTCAGATAGAATAGAGGATTATCGATATTTCATATATCTGAAAGTACATAAGATAAAGCACTTCTAGTGTTTGCCCTCATAGTCCTCTATTGCTTTGTGAAGAGCATCAACTGCCAGCATTGAACAGTGCATCTTTATTGGGGGAAGTCCTCCTAGTTCCTTAGCGACCTTGTCTTTTGTCAGTTCCTTTGCTTCCTCAACTGTCTTTCCTTTGACCATTTCCGTGGTCATGGAACTTGTTGCTATGGCTGCTGCGCAGCCCATTGTTTTGAATTTTATGTCCTCTATTTTCCCATCTGAAACCTTTATGTATAGGTACATCACGTCCCCGCATGTGGGGTTTCCTACCTTTCCCGTTCCGTCTGGTTTTTCCATGTCGCCCATGTTGTGCGGGTGTAGGAAATGATCCATAACTTTCTTAGAGTACATATTCATCCTCCTCTGTTGCGTGCTTTTCCTTGAATTCGTTTATCTCTTCTTCAGTTGAAAATGGGGATATCGACCTAAGGGATCCCACCTCTTCTGGAAGGACTTCCAAGACCTTATCGACATCAGATTTATCATTGAATTTTGAGAGTGTTAATCTTAATGAACCATGAGCATCCTCTGCATTAAGCCCGAGTGCAAGGAGAACATGGGAGGGTTTTAGGGAATGTGAGGAGCAGGCAGATGCTGTTGAAGCACAGATTCCATGCGAATCTAATTTGAGAACAAGTCCTTCGCCTTCAATAAACTTGAACGAGATGTTTACATTGTTGGATAGCCTCTTCTCCCTGGGGCCATTAAGGGATGTTTGTTTTATCTCTAGGATTCCATTTATCAATCTGTCCCTAAGCTTCTCAACGCGTTTGTTTTCTTCCATTTCATCAGAAGCTATTTTCAGTGCCTCCGCCATACCAACAATTCCAGGGATGTTCTCTGTTCCTGAACGTATGTTTCTTTCATGTCCTCCGCCGTGAAACAATGGAGAAATCGGTGTTCCCTTTTGAATGTACAATGCTCCTATTCCCTTTGGGCCATGGAATTTATGGGCTGAAATAGATAGCATATTAACCCTCGGGTAATTTACATCTGTTTTTATTTTTCCAATTGATTGAACTGCATCAGTATGAAATGGGATATCTTTCTTCATTGAGATTTCTGCTATCTCGGAGATTGGTTGTATTGTCCCTACCTCGTTGTTTGCATGCATTATTGAGATGAGAATTGTGTCTTCCTTTACTGCTTTTCTTACTTCATCTACCTTTACTATTCCATCTGAATCTACTGGCACATATGTAACTGAGAACCCATTTTTCTCTAGATAGTTGCATGAATTAAGAACTGCCGGATGCTCTATTGCAGAAGTTATTATGTGACCTTTCTTTTTCCCGTAGGCTATTCCCTTTACTGCAATGTTGTCTGATTCTGTTCCTCCAGAAGTGAAAAAAACCTCTTCTGGGGAGCAGTTCAGGGTCCTTGCGACCTGCTCTCTTGCTTTCTCTAGGGCTTCGGCTGATGAACTGCCAAGAGCATGAGTGCTTGAAGCATTACCATATAGCTCAGAGAAGTATGGCCTCATCGCTTCCAAGACTCTTGGATCGGTTCTTGTGGTTGATCCATTATCCATGTATATTCTTTTCATGTAAACCGCCAAAGCAAAGTCCGCAATCATAATCCCTATTTGCCATGTTTTTGTGATGTTCACACAACAGGCCTTTCCTTCGGGCAGATATGCAGAGCTCACACATCTCTCTGGCAAACTGCTCTTCTGTAACTGCCTCAGACATAATCCTCTTGGAGAGCTTGCGGATCTGCTTCTGCATGTCCGCACTTAAATTTATCGATTTTCCTCTCCTTCCGCTTATGTACTGGGACACGGATGCCGGAGTTATACGTAGAGTCCTGGCTATATCTGCTTGCTTCATGCCTAATTTCTTCAGGTCTCTGACTATTTCCGCAGTTATGGCAGGTATCAAATACCATATTGTTATTTGGCAGGGTAGTTTCATGATTAACAATTGTTAATACTATTATTTAAATCTTACGCAAACTTATATTTTTTCTCAAACGAATGCTCGTTTATGGAAAGCTTTGCAGTATTTGCAGTTGCCTCAGCAGCCATAGCTCTTGTTTTTGTTAGCTGGGCGCTGTTTAAGATGACGCGCTTTCCACCTGGCCCACTTCTTGTGGTCCTTGGGCTTAGTCTGTCTCTTCTTGGGAGCACTGTGCCAGATGCTGTTCAGAGTGCTGTGAAGCTCGTTTCCCCTATTCTTCTTGGTGCTGTTCTTTTTGGATGCGGGCTTAGGATAAACCTAAAGATATGTGCGAACAGCCCTATCTCCATTGTGGGTTCCTTTGTTGTGTTTTCAATTACATTAGTTGTGGTTGGTATTGCATCAACTGTTTTGTTGGGAATAGGGGTTGCTGAAGCAGTTGTCGTGGGCGCTCTCTTCGGAGCAGTCAGCTCTTTTTTCACTGGGCGTTCAGTTGAGATGCTCAACCTGGATTCCAAAATAAAGGATTCTGTTGTTATTTCATCTTCAATTATTGAGACATTGGCTGTCCTGGTGATTATTGGAGTCTTCAGCCTAAAACAGGGAATTCCCATTATAGAGATGCTTGCATTTGGCTCGTGCTTTGGGCTCCTCATAGGGATCGTATGGGTTAGATTGGTTAGGTATGCAAGTGATTTCCCTTACAAGGATTTCCTCTCTGTTTCCCTTGGTCTTGGGCTTATTGCTTTCTGCGAGATGATATTCGCACATAGCGGGCTTGTGAGTGCTCTTTTCTTTGGAGTCGCAATGGGGAACGGAGCTCTTCTTAAAACAAAGATAACTATAACCAGCTTAAACAAGTTATACGAAGATGTACTGATGTTCGGGGGGACTTTCCTGTTTTTCTACCTAGGACTTAGGGTTTTGAGCATACTTGATATGGGCATTATCTATGCAGGTGTGGTTCTCTGGGGCATTAGTTTTGTTATAGGTTTTCTTGTGAATTACTTTGTTTTCAGGAATGGGGTTCTTGCCGGGATAATGCCGCGGGACCTCTCGGTTGTGCTGGTATCCCAGATTGCGCTTGGTTTTTGGGCTGTTGGAAGCCTGTTGTTTGTCCTGAGTGTTCCACTTGTTATTCTTAGTGGAATTGGGGCAGGGATATCCTCTCTTCTAATAGAGGGAAAAAAACCGGGAGAACCTGATGTTGTAACATACATAGAGCACCCACAGAAGAGAAGCATAAAACACGCATATGATATTGATGAAGTTAAGAAAACTATAGAAAAATAGAAGAGGCGCCAAATCCACTTTAAGGTCTTGGAGGGAGGACATGGCGCCCCCTTAAGAGCGTCATCCTTCTCTTATCCTTTTTTCGATCGTGTATTTTATCTCACGCTCGAGTTTTGTTAGCTGGGATTGATCGAAGTCCTTTCCCCTGAGTTTTTCTATGAAGAGCAAGGATCTCAGGTGGTCTTTTGTTGAGAGCTTTTCTTTTGCCCTTCCTCTGGGTGCAACCATGCCGCTTGAGTAAGCAAGAAGCTTCATTGTCACTTTCTCGCTTATCCAACCTATATCTACATAGTAATCAAGGACTTCAGGTAGATTCTGATGCCCAACGGTTTCGAGAAGGAATTCGACCCACTTAAGCAGAATTGCATTGCTTATCGCGCTGTCGGGTACACTTGATAAAAGAACATTGTGATCGGATTCTGAGCGGAATATTTGGGCAGGATTCTCTTTTTGAGTGGGCGGAGGATCATACTCGAACGACTCTTCCTCATTTACTGTTCCCTGTTTTTGAGTAACGTATTCGGAGGGTTGAGTGTGTGTCTGTTCCTGAGACTCATAGGATGTTGATGAACGTGCTTGCTTAGACTCTATTGATTTGAGAGCATGAATAAGAGTATCTTCTAGGTTGTTCATCTTCTCCACAAGCTCATTCATGCGGGAATTGCTTTCCTGGCCAGAATATGATTTGAGGGTCCTTTCAATTATCTCATCAACCTTATCCTCAGGTAAGGACATCGGCTTAAGAGTCTGATAAAGGTCATCTATAACAGTTGATGGGAGGGTGCCGACATAACGCGAAAGCTTTGCCTTCAGCTGTTCTGGGCTCAGGCCTATACCTTGCGATGGTTTATTAGGGTCCATATTTTATCTCCCCCTGTTTTGACTTTACGGCCTTCTTGCTTTGAACTGCTGAGCGTATCAACTTGGTTAGATCGACTCGTCTCTTTTTATCTTCATTACTTATTGAGGATTTCACCAAGTGATGAATGTCAATCCTTCCTCTTGACATTATCTTAAGATCAGTACTCATTACTGAAACCTGTTTCTTAAGGGACGCAAGTTCGTTTTGAAGTTGTTCCACTGTGGAGCTCAGAACCTTTGATGAACCGACAAATGGGTTTATCTGATTTGAGACTACCTCATATACTGATAACATATCCAATATGCGTGCATCGTTCTGATCCATCCTGCCCTTGATGTCATCATTCTCCTTCCTTGCCTTCTCGACCGTGGATTCTGTTTTGCTTATTCTTTCCTCAAGTTCTGAGATCCTTTCTGAGCTTAGTGCTAGTTGTTTCTTTAGGTCCTCAACTTCACTGTTATCGAAAGCAGGCTCCTGAACCATTCCTATCTCAATATCTCCTGCTTCTTGCTTTGTTGTAGTCTCTTTGGGCATTCCATTCTGCTCCTGCGCCTTTTCTGGGGATTCCTTCTTTTTTCTACCGCCTAGCCCGAAGGGTAGTTGTGTAGAATCTAGAATTCCCTTAAGCGCATCAAGCATTACTGTTACACCCCCTTAGAAGATAAAATAAAAAAGAAAAGGGGAAGGGCTTATGGGTAGAGATTCTGCAATCTTGTTGAGTAACTGGGTGGTGTTATCCCATCAATAACTGTTGCTGCTCCAGTCTCTGGTATCAGCTCAATGTGGTACTGTGTCCTCACTGGGAAGTACGTTGTACTTGGAACAGACAAATTAAGCAACACAAGTGATGAACCATCTATTACTGGTGTGTTTACAGTGAACAGGTTTGTTGGGTCCCTGATCTCGGTTATATCGAAAGTCGAACCTGCTACAGCCACAGTTGAATATGTTATAGTGCTCTCATTCACCAGGTTTGAGAACTTTACAACAAGCTGACTCAGGTCAACTCTTCCTGCACCTGCTGCTGCAGTGATTGTCA
>CAZYPB010000077.1:4392-5551 GCA_964649265.1 Microcaldota archaeon | reverse complement strand
TTTATACTTTGTATGAACAGATAACCAAGCATCACTATGCCAACAAGAAGTATTATTGAGACGATTATTGCAACTGATTTTGGGATTGCCGGTTCACCGTAGTTTTCTGGAAGATTATCTTGTGTAACTGGGGCTTCATCATAACCAACTGAGTCCTCTTCTTCAGGCATAGAACTGTAAGTAGTGTCTGGTTCTACATGTCTCTTCTCTTCTGAAAACTCAAAAACAGCTTCTCCCATAACCTCTTTTTCCGGGGCCTTCTTCTTTGCGCTAACCTTTTTCTTACGAGGTTTGGTAGTCTTCCTGTTTGTTTTCTTTCTTTTAGCCATTTTTCCCCCTTTAAGTTTCATACCGCAAAATATTAAAGACTGTTTATTTAGTTCGTCCTTTTCGCCGTTAACAGTTTATGCATGCCAGAACCGTACTGAACAGCTTTCTTGGGCCTTGCACAGGCATTTTCTGGAATCCCCATGCTCCTACCAACATCCCTTAGAACAGGTTTCCTCTCATCTTCTGAAAAGTGCTTTTCAATAGGGATTTTCGCAACAGCATCGATAAATCTCTTATCTAGAAATGGAAAAAATAACTTAACTCCCTCTTCCTGTGCAATCCCCTGCCCTGTTGGAAGATCAACATCCATAACTTTCATAAGGTCTTCACTCATTCTCCCCTTAACATTCTCCCCTTTCCTGTACATCTCAGGGTACTTGCGGTATCCTCCGAAGAGCTCATCAGCGCCATGCCCACAGAGGAGAATTTTTACTCCGTCCTCTTTAGCCATCCTGGAACACACCAAAACAGGAATCGCAAGTTCTATTGAAAGAAGATCATCCGTATTAAGCAATTCTTTAATCTCCGCATATCTCTCAAGAACCTCATCTCCACTCAGCACTTTTTCTCTGCTTTTTAAACCAATCTCTTTACCAACTTTCCTTGCCCAATTAAAATCCTGTGCTCCTTTAACCCCAATCGTATAAACAACTGTCTCAGCATGCTTTTTCGCAAGAAAGGAAATGATTGTGCTGTCTATGCCCCCAGAAAACATCACGCCTACTCTTTTCCCAGAAACTATTCCTTTAACCGAATCCCCGAGTAAATCTTTGATACCTTGCAAAAAAAGCTCCTCCATTTTGTCACCATTAAACGGGCCCGACGAGAT
>CAZYPB010000077.1:0-4292 GCA_964649265.1 Microcaldota archaeon | reverse complement strand
TACCTTGCAAAAAAAGCTCCTCCATTTTGTCACCATTAAACGGGCCCGACGAGATTCGAACTCGTGGCCTTCACCTTAGGAGGGTGCCGCTCTATCCAAGCTGAGCTACGGGCCCGCGTCTAATCCTTTTCCGTACAATTTATTAAAACATTTTCTACAATCATATCATATGGAATATGACAAGCTAACATGGGATCGGATAGAGGAAATGTGCGAGCAGCTCGCAAAACAGGTAGGCGAATCAGGATTCAAACCAGATGTTTTAATCGGAGTTGCACGAGGAGGTTGGATTCCCACAAGGATAATTTCTGATATAATTCACGTTTACAAAGTTGCCTCAATAGGTGTTGTTTTCTACACCTCAATTGGGAAGACACTTGAAAAGCCCAAACTTACTCAGGAATTGAATGTAGATATAGGTGGAAAGAAAGTACTACTTGTTGATGATGTTGCAGATTCTGGAGAGAGCCTCATACTTGCAAAGGAAAAGGTTCAGGCACTCAAACCAGCTGAAGTTAAAACTGCGACAATGCACTACAAACCAAAATCCAAGATAAAACCAGATTTCTTTATTGAAGAAACTGACAGTTGGCTCGTCTATCCATGGGAGCGCAGAGAGTTCAACTTAGAAAAAAAATAATTATTCAGGAATCCCTGCGCATGCAGCCCAGAACGGATCGACTTTCGGGTGCTGAAGTTTTCTTCTCTTTCCCCCATCTACCAGCACGATATCCTTTTTTTTAGTAACTTTACCAATCTCAGAACACAATATTCCCTTTCTTTTCAATGTCCGCATAATCGAAGGAACTTTTTGTTTTCTAGCACATATGATCAGGGTTCCTTCGCTTATCGATATGTAGGGGTCTATTCTGAACAGATTACAGACGCTTTGCACTTCTGGCAGTACAGGTATCTCCTCCTTTTCAATAACCATTCCAACGCCACTTGCTTTTGCGATCTCAAACAATGCACCATAAACCCCGCACTCTGTAGCATCGTGCATCGCGTTCACTCCTCCAACTTCGAAAGCGCTCAACGCCTCCTCAACAACACTCATTTTCCAAGTAAGAGCCCTAGCCTTATCTGCAGTTCTTTTCCCAATTCTCCTCTTCACTTCATCATAGAAGAAGCTAGCAAGAAGTCCTGTTGCTTCTATGGCCGCTCCCTTAGTTATTATAACTGAGTCTCCAGCTTTTGCCATTCCTGGGGTGATATATCTGTCAGTGACCCCTATCATTGTTGCCCCCCCAACCATTGGGAACGTGCATCCTGGGTATTTTGCAGTGTGTCCTGCAACAATGCTTATCCCAAGTTTCTTGCATTCTGAACTCATAGTTTTCCACATAACTTTGAACTCGGGAACAGTGATCTCCAGGGGAAGATTTAGATCTATGGAAAGATATGTTGGTTTTGCACCCATAACTGCGATGTCACTAGCTAGTATGTGTATTGCAAACCATGCAGCTTTCTTCATCCCTAGTTCCTTGGCAACATAAACAGGATCTGATTCTATCACAAGATATTTTTTCCCGAACTTCACTACCCCACAGTCAACACCATGCTGTGGAGGTACAACAATGCTCTTTGAATCCGCCCCAAGATTTGGCAATATTATCGAATCGAAGATCTCACGCGAAACCTTTCCAAGTGATGGCATCTCCATGCATATATCTTTTTTGAAAAACAATAAAAAACTAGTCCTGTTTCTTGTATGCCGGCCTTTTCCCCTTTATTATTTTCCTTCTTCCAGTTCCCCCCCTTCTCTGTATTACCTCTTTTCTCCCACCCTCTATATCAACAACTATGAACCTAACAGGAGAATATCTTAGCAGACTCGATCGTCTTATTATTGTGCTCAGGTCTGAGACTAGTGCTCTTTTTCCAGAACTAACAGCAAGAACTCCGACACTTGGTGAAAACTCTGCAAGTATCCAGAGTCCAAGCATTGCACCAAGCTTATCCTCTACATACGCAATTGCAACAGAAGCAGGATTAGCTATAACGCAGTCAACAGTCCCTATCTCAACTCCATTCACAATAACTCCGACATCTTGTGTGGCCGTGATACCTGCTTCCTCTCCAAGTCCCATATAATACTCTATAACAGATTCCCTCATGGTCTTGTTTTTGTCTCTGTTTTCCAAGAAAGACATCATTCTATCTATGAACTCGACTTCTCTTCTGATGTTCATGCAAATCACACTGGTCGCTTTAGGGCTTTAGTCATACGGACTATTTAAACCTAGTGGCCCCCTCAACATATTTAAGCATGCCTAACTAAACCCTATCGGGAGGTAAGATGGTTTCATTGGAAGAGGCTAAGTATCTGATCTCGCTTGCAAGAAAATCAATACTCAATCAGCTTAGAAATGGGGTTCCAGCTAATACTTCTGATGCTCCTGATTCCCTAAAGGAACCACTTGGTACTTTCGTAACATTGCACACCCGCAAAGGGCATGAGCTCAGGGGATGCATAGGCTACCCATTGCCAATAAAACCACTTGCCGATGCAGTTGCAGATTGTGCAGTACAGTCTGCATTCCATGATCCAAGGTTCCCGTCAATCGGGAGTGAAGCGGAAATAGATGAATTAATTATTGAGATAAGTGTGCTCACAAAACCGCAACCCATAAAGGTCTCTGACCCATCCGAATACCTGAAAAAAATTAAGGTTGGAAGAGATGGGCTCATTGCAAAAAGCGGTTTCTACTCGGGGCTTCTGTTGCCGCAGGTTCCAGTTGAGCTAAAATGGAATGAAGAGGAGTTTCTTTCTCACACGTGCGATAAAGCGGGCCTACCAGCAGATTCATGGAAAACAGGAAATGTTGAATTCGAATCATTCCAGGCCCAGGTTTTCAGCGAAATAACCCCAAAAGGAGATGTTGAAGAGAAGATGGAGGGCTGAGATGAGAAAAGTATCAATAGATGCAGACATAGCAAAAAAACTCTCTATAAAACAGGGCACATATGAGTTACATGAGATAAATGAAGTCCTAGTACTCTCACTCTCTTCTGAAAAACAAGAGGAAACACAACTAACACCTGATGAGTTGTCAGTGCTAAGGAAACTCTCAGAATTCAAATTTGAGAAACGCATTCCCTATACCGTTAGGAAATCTCTCTCGAAACCGGAGAAAGACATACTTGATTCCCTTATAAAAAGAGAGATAGTTGAGCTCTACAAAGGAGGAAAATACAACAGAACAGGGGTTTACAGCATCCCAAGGAAATTCTATCCACTTATCCTAAATGCAAACAAAAAGGCTCCGCCATCACCGCCGAGCAACCTAACTCACATAGAGAAACTCCAGAGATATGGTTATGCAATTATAACTAATGAAAAAGAGGCAAGAGATGTCTCTAATTCCCTTGAAAAGCAGATAAAAGCAGGGGACTACCTGGGGGTAAGGGGCTTCAACAAGAGTTTCTACATTGCCGAGAGGAGATTCTACATAGACCTAAGTGAGAAAATAAGGAGACTGCTCTCAAAGCAGGATTCAACAGTCCCCCAAATATCTGCCTCTCTTAAGATGGATGAGAACGCATGTTCAGTTGCGCTTATTTTGATGAACAACGAATCAGAAGTTATAGAAAAAAAGAAAGGGTTCTACTCATTGGTTTGAATAGCCCCGGTCGGATTTGAACCGACGTCAACGGCTCCAAAGGCCGTTATCCTTGACCGCTAGACGACGGGGCTTTCGTTCGGATTATCACTAGACAGTTTAACCTTTATTTAAGTTATCCAGATAAGCCTCTTAAATTCCCCATTGACATTCCTTATCTTTCTAAGCTCCCCCCTGCGTGTAACTAATTCAATCGGTTGCTCCAGGTTGTTTACATTGGCACCTGCCCAGAAGAGATTGGTGTAAGGTTTTCCCTGAATTTGCAACTCATAAGACATGTTCAACAGTTTCTCAGCAATAATGTAATTAGTTTTCCTGAAATCCTCGGGGATCCATCTCTCCATTCTCTTTGGCATTTCGTATTTCTCAAACAATTCATCCATCATCCTATTCAGCTTAAGGGAGTAGCTTTTTTTGGGTCCATACCCTCCATTGTAAATGGACTTAAACTTTCCAACCAACTCAGGAAATCTTTCCCTTAGGTGTTTGAGAAACCACTTTGCCTGAAGGTCTCTCATTGTCATACCTGCTCCGAAAACAATGATTTCAGCGCCAGCCTTTTTTGACTCCTTAACCCCACTCTCAAGACTCTCATAGGAATCAGTTGGAAGCGGAACAACAGGCATAAAAAGGACGCCTGCGCGAATCCCGTGTTCCCTTAATTTCCTA
>CAZYPB010000076.1:0-5759 GCA_964649265.1 Microcaldota archaeon | reverse complement strand
GAACAGGGTGAAAAAGGCACTTGAAACTGGCTCAATGTCCTGCTTGCTTCTGAAACTCAATCAAATAGGGACAGTTTCAGAGGCACTGGCAGCAGCAAAGATGATGTTCGATCAGGGAAAGCACGTTATGGTGAGCCACAGGTCTGGGGAGACAAGTGACTACACAATATCTGATTTGGCAACAGGGATCTCATGTGGCCAGATAAAGGCAGGCGCTCCGGGGAGAGGGGAGAGAACAGCAAAATACAACGAGCTACTTAGAATAGAAGAGAGGCTTGGAAACAGTGCCAAATATGCAGGCATGAACTTCAGGAAATAGACTTCATCGATACTGTTTTAAACTGGGATTGAGTATTATTACTGGTGAATAGATGAATATGGCCCAAAAAGCACCAGAACCCAAAGTTACTGAAGGCAATGCCCTTTTAGAGAAATACGCAGGCAAGCAAGTAAGCGTCATGGTCCCAGGACTTCGATCTGAGATCGATTTTGCGAACAGAGCACTTATGAACTGGGTTACTCAGCGCACACAGGTCTCACCTGACGAAGCCCAACTGCTTATGCAAAGAGCAAAGAAAGGCTTCCAGGATATTGCTGATTGCTTTTCATCAATACCAAAGATCCAGAACCTACGATCTTATGAACTGGTAAATCCTTCACTTAACAGGATTGCTGCAGGTGATGGCAAACCAGTAATACTCCATGCATTCATTTACCAATATGCATCGAGTATGGTCGGTTTCTTTGAAGCAGTTGAGAAGGATCCAACACTTGCAGATAAGATGACTCCTGAACTCTCAGCAAGCATGCTTGATCTATGGGATACTGGAACAAAACTTGAGGATATTGCAAATGTTCAGGAAAAAGGGGATATTGGGAAAATTAAAGAGGCAGTTAACAGCTCTGCAAAGAACGCAGACCCAACACTCAAAGACCCAGAAGGCAATTATGATAAATTGGATGGTGAAGCTCTCAATGCTTTCAAAGGAATTGATTTCACAAGTGAGAAGTATGGGAGAGAGGGGATAAAGGATTCTGATGGAGCATACCATGCAAACCCCTACTATGTTGCCGAGAGACGATATCTGCTTATACTATTACAGAACGAACCAAACAAGGCAAAAACTTCCGGGAACAGGACCCCGACAAAATCAGAGGATCTTTCAGGAGTAGTTCCAAAACTGAATTAAATTCTATTAGAGGTGTTACCATATGCCGGCATTAAAAAAACAACCTGAAAAAAAGGCTGAAATAGACCTTACTGTAGATGTAAGTAAGGGCAAACCTCTCGGTGTATTGAATGAGGCAAATGCACTACTTAAGATGCATAATTCAGGTAATTACTCAGAGAAGCAGCTCACCAGCTATTGGGGTGCAATGAGCTTTTACTTAAGTAAACTGGGCAAAAAGTTCTCAGGTGATGCAAACCTAAACAATGCGATTCAGAAATGGTCTGCAGATCTCTCAAAGGCGAAGGAGTTGGTTGATGCCGGCGACTCCATTGTGGGGGGATACCTTGCAGAAAGGACAATTGAAAACATCTCTACAGGACTTTCAAATTTCAAGAAAGGAAATGAGATAATTGCAACGTCTCAACTGGTTGATTCTGGATTACAGGATGCCATACACTCCTCAATTCAAGAGATGAGTGAAGTAAAGAGGAGCACTGAATTCAGCACAATGGTTTCCAGAGCAGAGGAAACTGGTTTGGATATCGCAGACAGGCTTCTTAATCTTGAGAGAACAAGGGATCCATTCGATCTACTTAATGATATTGAAGCAACGCAGGCTGAGATCCAATCGCTTTTCGATGATTACAGCACAGAATTCAGGAATTTCAGGGAGGGCATAGCCCCAGGAGAATCAGCTAGGGAGTCATCACAAGCAAGGCAGGGGATAATGGACAGAATACTCTCTGAATCAGTAGTAAGAGGAGTTCTTAGCCGGCCTGGTTCACTTTACTCAGAACAGCTGCTTAAGCACATGTTCATGCGAACTGACGACAAAGGGCAGGCGTTTTTCAGTTACAACAAAGAGGATATAGATGAATTCTTCACAAACCTGAAAAAAGCAGTTGCAAGCGTCCACATGGCAAACATAATATCAAACAAATACCTCTATGGAAAGCCAATACCAGCAACAGCAGATGCCGAAACAGATGCGCTTTTGGTACTTCAGAAACAGGCAGGAGATGTATTCGGAATAGATGATCACCTAGCAATAGCAATAAGGAATTACATGGATGATTCTGATTACAAGAAACTCATAGAAAATTACCTTAACTGGACTTCGGATGAAAACATAACAATCAGAGAATCAGCTGATTTTGCTGTCAGATTCTACTTTGGTCAGAATGCAGAGGTACTCAAGGATTATGCAGAAACAATAAACCCAAAGAAGATGGGACAGGGGGATAAGGAAGTCGATGCCAAATACAGTGCAGAAAACACAAAGAAAATAGGGGAGGACACAACCTCTTCAGCACTTGATGCATATGCTGGAATGACCTGGTATCTCTACAAATACAGGGAGAACATAAGGCAGGATTGGAAAGCATTCGAGCAAGGATACTCAACTTCGACCAATTTCATGCTAAGCCACACAATGGGTTTCGATGCAGGGAAAGGAATGGTTACAAATGTGGGAACATTCGACCCATACTCAATACGATCATGCAATAAGTGGGTTCTTGATGGATTCGGGGAGGAACTCGAGGATTCAGAACTTACTGCAGTTCTAAGGAAAATAGGCGATATAGTCCCACCGTTCAGCCAATCACTTGTTTTCAATGATTCAAAGCTCCTGGACACAACTGTTGGGATTAGGTTTAATGGAAAAGAAAGCGAGAGCATCCAGACAGTTGGGACGATGTGCAATCACCTAAGGCAATTATACCAGGGAGCGGATTATTTTGGTCAGAGGTTCACATTGATGCAGGAATACCTTAAGCTTGCTGGAGATCAGGTGGATGAAGCAGGATATCACACCATTCTGAAGAAACTCATGTCTAAAACAGTCCCAAGGCTCCAATACGGAAGCACTGGAATTGTTCTTCCGAGGGATCTGGCCCAAAACACCCGGCCAGTTACAACCCCAATAACCCTTATGTCTGGGGAGGATTGGAACAAGGTGAACCTAGTTGATATGGATATATCAATACAGGATGTAAGTGGAGGATTGAGGCTAGGCACATTCAGAAGCCCACGCGCTACTGTCCGTGGAACTAGATTCATTCAAGGTTTCGGGCCTGAGAATGTAAGTGGGGTAATGCACGAGACATTAATAGGCATGCTCAAAGAGGATAATGAAAAACCAGGTGGACCCGGAAAAATAAGAAGAGCAGCTGCAACAACAGAGCTTTCCTCATTTGATCTGGCTCAATTGGAAAAACGATGGTTCGGAACAGGAACAATAACAACAACTGGTTGGGGAACAATGGAGGCAAGAGGAAAAAGGACAACTAAAACAACCTACTTCGGAGACGAGGTGGAACCTAAACCACAGGGCGAAACAACTACAACCGGACTAAATGTGAATGGAGGCAGAATGAGGGCATTCGGAATGGAAGCACGAAGATTCCTAGGCGATTATCTTACAACACACACATTAACAAAGGATAAGAGAGGAGACCCAACTTTGGAGAGGGTTGATGAAAGGGGTTCTGCAATACTCAACGGGCATCTGAGAGACAAAGGCAACTTGATATTCGAATTCAGGACTGAGAGAGGAGAGAAGAGGAATTTTGAAAGATTCAATGAATTAAGAGATATCTTTACATATGGCGGAAGCCAGGATGGAACTGGCTCTGAAATCAATTTAGAGACATTTGAAAACGAGATAAGGCAAATAGCTGCATTGGGCGGAGATCCAAATACAATTGCGGGAGAACAGGAGATAGTTGCGCTGTGGAGAAGGATGGAGAGATTCTTCCACGAGGACAGCGTCATAGACAAGGATACAGAAAACCTTCTCCAGGAGATTATAAGGAGCCATGTTCAGGGAGTGAATCCAAACATGGAGATTCTTGATTTCAGTGAATACAATGTTGCCGACCCGTATGTTAGGCTCAATGATGCAAATGGAAACCTGATTGATGACGGAACACATCTGTTAAACGACATCTCGCTTGATTACGGGAGCCTGAAGGATGAGATGCTTGCAGCACTCGGAGGTCCGGGCCCAGGCACTGGTGGAATAACAACGCAAGAGGAATTCGAGGACCTGAAAAACAAGATTAGGAATTCAAATCTTATTGAAACAGGCGCTGTTCATGAGCAAACAGACCTTATAACAGACCTTGAGAAATATTTCCAGGACGGGCTCCTGACAAAAGCAGAATTCCTGGGCGCATTGCATAATGTAAGGGATAACTCATTCTGGGAAGGAATGAAAAAGAGAAGCATAAGGGCATACATGCATACTGATGATGGATGGTACAGATTAAATTACGAAGAACTTGCAAAATCAAGTCTGGAGATGAAGACATTCGATCAGCTACTTGGCCAGAACTACGAGAATGCAGCAAAACTAACTGGAGACGCAACTAAGATAGACTCACAAACTGAAGTTGAAAACCTCATTTCAGCAATAAACACCTATGGTAAATATCAGGTAAGTGATGAGCACAAGGCACAGCTCATTACCCGAATAAGGGACACAGCAACTGAGGCGAATGGTTTCTCCTTAACTCAGGAACAGTTCGACACAATTCTCTCAGATATGAAAGAAGAAGTCGACATGGGCATGAATGAAAAGAAACTATTTGCGGGAATGTACAACGAGGGATTCATGGGCCTTTCAGCAGTTACAATGGCGGTTGAGTCAGCCTCACTTAAAGGAAAAGGAGAATACCCAGTTGGGAGAAAGAAGGAGTACGATAATATCGGTCTTGTGTTTGGACTTCAAACAAATGCAACAATTCCGATTATTGGAAATGCAGATTCTGGGTTCCTTATTGCACGGGATGCCGAAGAGAATGTTGCAGCAGCATTTGGTTTCCAGAAAGGGGACCACGTTCTAATGGCAGGAGCATACCACTACCCGCCATCAGAAGCACAGGAAGAGCGTGGGGAAGGAGCAGACCAGGTGTTTATGGCAGAGTATACCCGTTTGAAGATGTATAAGGTACTTGCATTCGGCAAAATCTCAAGCACTGGGCAGGAAGTGAAAGGCCTGGATGTTGCTGCAAGAGTATCCGAGGATGTTTTTGCGAGAAACTATTACAGTTACACATACAGCCCTGGTTCAGACCAGACAGTTTACAGGGACAATGTTGATTTGAAGATAAAGAAAATAGCAGCAAGGGGATTCTATGAGAAAACAGAGACACTTGAGGCAGGAACAATTACTGAAAGAGCGGGAGCAGTTGTCACCCTGCCGGGACCAAGGGGGTCTTTCATAGACCTTTACGGCTCCACTCAAGCAGGAAGCTCTTCAATTCCAAATAGCCAGATTGCAGATGCAGAGAAAGAATTAGGCGAGCTCCAGACAGTTGTAGAAAATGCAGGCAACTTCACTTACACAGATGCAAAGAAAAGCCTGTTCAGCCTTGGGGAGAGAATGGGTAGAATGGCTGATAGGTACAGGAACATGAGTTTCGGGTTCACCTCTCGCAACCAAGCTGAATTAGGAGCAACATATAGATCAAAGAATATGACTCTAGGGGGAGCACGCTTCACTGCAAACGATAACGAATATATGGTTGGTTTTTACAGAGGCTCCCCATTATCAGTTGGCACAGTAACTGCAATGGGTTTCTT
>CAZYPB010000075.1:1590-5824 GCA_964649265.1 Microcaldota archaeon | reverse complement strand
GTTTCTTCAGAGCAAAGAAGGCAGATGAGATAACTGAGACATCAACCAACGGAATTAGGAATCAGATGGCATTACAGTGGGAACACCCTGAAAAGAACTTCTACGCAGGATTATGGGCAAGGAATTATGGGGAAGAGGGACAGGTAACCGGTGCGAATATAGGGGTTGACTTCGGTCTCCGTATAGATGGTGAGATTAAGAAATTCGAATCGGGGCAGCTAATTGAGGCAATGATAAGCAACAAGAACTATGCAATAATTGTCGATAGATTGGAGATGGATAAATTCAGCAGTAGCGGTATAGGGATCAGAGGAAGACCATTCCAATTCTTAAGTTTGAACAAGGTTGCACTTGAAGCAAAATTCATGCAAGAAACACTCGATGAATCACTTAAGGGAAACAGGTTCAACTTCAGAGTAACTGTACCTCAGATAACTGGGAAGGGTTCATCACTCTGGTTCAGGTATGAACTCCTGAACGCAAAAGACATAAGTGGAAACTTCCCAATTGAGACAGCTGGCAGGAGCATGTTCAGGCTCAGTTTCACACAACAGTTCTGATCAGAACATCAGATAAACAAGTGGAACCAGTGAAACTATCCCGATGAATATGCAGAAATAGGCAAATGAAAGGTTTCTTGCTATTCTTAGAAGAAACTCAATACTAATTATCCCGAATGCAAATGAGGAGATTATCATAACTGCCCCCTCTGCTACTCCGATACCTGAGAATCCCTTCAGTATTGAGAACCCAACTTCTGCCCCTGAAACCGCAAGAATGCTCATAAGGAAGGAAAGCTTCAATGCGCTCTCCTGCGAGAATCCAATCCAGAGAAGCGAAGCAGTTGTAACTCCACTTCTTGATACTCCTGGCAATACTGACAAGCTCTGTGCAACTCCTGCTATAACAGAGTCCTTTAGAACAAGTCCCTTCTCTGTTCTCCCTCCCGTTTGCTTTGATTTTAGGAGTAACACTCCTGTGAAAACAAGTCCAATTCCAATAACACCCGTAAATGCCTCTCCATTCATTGTTACAAAAACATCCTTAACAAAAATAAACAGCGGAACTCCTATGGCTCCAGTGCAAAGAGTCGAAACAACCAGGAACTGGAACAATTTATCCCTTGGCTCAACTACTGTTCTCTTCAGCAGTTGATATATCTCATTTCTGAAATAGACAATTGCAGCAAGCATAGTTCCAATATGCAGGTATATGCTTAGGGAAAGTGCATTCTCAGGAGCGATGTCAAATAATCCCATTGAAGCAAGCATAATCTGGGATTTGCTGCTCACAGGAAGCCATTCTGTAATCCCCTGAATAAGACCAAGAATAAAAGCATCAAGGAGTTCCATGTATCGCTTTTCAACCCGCCCTTTTATTACCTTTATCCAGGGAGGGTTTTTTATACTACCTTCTCCATATAGTTACGGGAGTTGAATGGCTACAAAAGATCAATTGAAAAGCCTGCTTTTGCACAAAGCAGCATCCAATGGAAATGTGGACATAGCGAAGAAGCTAATTAAGAAAGGGGCAAGTGTGAACACAAGAAGTTCGGATGGAATATCTGCTCTCCATGATGCAGCATACAATGGACATACTGATGTAGTAAATCTACTTGTGGAAAAGGGAGCGGAAGTAGATGTCAAGAGCAGAGATGGCTGGACTCCTCTTCACTGGGCAGCAGAATTAGGCAGATCAGATGTTGCAAAACTACTAATAGAAAAAGGAGCAGATGTAAATGCAAGGAACTCGCTTGAACAGACTCCACTCCATCTTGCGGCATGTAGTGGAAGGCCAGATGTAGTGGCGTTGCTAATAGAGAAAGGAGCCGACATAAATGCAATGGATAAGCATCTGGGCACACCATTATCCTCAGCTGCTGGCAGGGATAGAGTTGATTACATACGTATGCTCATAATAAAAGAAACAGGTATGGATATGGAGGGACATAAAAGAACTCCTCTCCATTATGCAGCAGAATTAGGCAGATCAGATGTTGCAAAACTACTAATAGAAAAAGGAGCAGACATAAACTCGAAGAACATCGATGATAGAACTCCAATACATTATGCGGCAGAATTAGGCAGAATCGATGTAATAAAACTTCTTTTATCAAAGGGAGCAGATGTAAATTCTAGAAGCTCAGAGGGCTTGGCCCCATTACACGAATCTGCATGCAGTGGTCATGTGGGGGCGACAACACTTCTAATAAAAAAAGGCGCAAAGATAGATGTAAAGGATGTTGATGGCTGGACTCCTCTTCACTGGGCAGCAGAATTAGGCAGATCAGATGTTGCAAAACTACTAATAGAAAAAGGAGCAGACATAAACGCAAGGAACGTGGTTGGGCAGACGCCACTCCACAGAGCATCCTGTAATGGAAGATATTCTGTTGCAAAACTACTGCTTGATAAGAAATCAAACCCAGATGCAAAGGATGTTTACAAAAGAACTCCTCTTCACTGGGCAGCAGAATTGGGAAGAGTTGAAGCAGCGAAAATACTCATTAAAAAAGGAGCAGATATCAATGCAAAGAGCGAGGATGGACTTACCCCACTTCACCGGGCTTCCTGCAACGGCAGAATAAAGATAGTGAAACTTCTTTTATCTAAGAACGCGGATACTACGTTGGAGGATAAGGAAAACAACAAACCAATAGACATTGCGAAGGGAATGGAACATAAAAACATATACCGCATACTCGAAAAGACAGAAAAACAAAAGGAAAAGGGTTTTAAATAGTACGTTATAAAAAAATTCAAGGGGGGTGCACTTATGGAAGTGGAACTTGATGACAAAACAGAAGGTATGCTTGCAATCCTTGCAGCAATAGTTGTATTGTTAACGGCGATGCTAGACCCAATGATTTCTATGGGAATATCCGTTGTGTGTCTGGTTGCGTTGGCTACTTATAAACTATTACATGCACACCATGCTCCTGAGCCAGGGGAGAAAAAGTAAAAACACACTTATTCTGTTATTTTTCATTATTTGCCTAGTTAGGGATATGATCGTATGGACGAAGAAGAGACCCAGATGCATAGTAAGCTTTCCTCTGCAGTTAGTATAATTGAGTCCTGTAAGGAATTTGCATCAACCATACCTGAAGTTAGAAGCAATTTTGTTTATGTAAAAATGAATGCGAAGAAGCCAACAGATGTACTTGCAGTTGATGGAAGGATAACCTCCGTTGAAGGAATGCCCCATGCATCGGGAAAGCTTAAGTGGGGAGCCTCAAGCCATATGGCCCGTTTCCTTATAGATTTTCACAAACATGATTCCAATATAAGATGTGGAATAAATTTCTCGAATTACCCTGCTTTTGTTAAATGGCTTGAGAAATACTGTGAAAAGAAGGGATGGGTTCTTGAATTATCAGACCGATCTCATGAACCAGAAGAGATCAAAGAGAAAGAAGGAGCATCGATTCCATGGGAAGTTGAGCAGATAATGAAGAGAACTGGGGGGAAGGTCCCTAAAATAATATACGAAAATGAGGCGATGGGGAAGGAACCAGTGAGCTTGATTCTTGGGCACGACCCAGTTGAGGTCGCGAAAGAAATGTGCGAACTTGCAAAAGAATATATCTCATCCTGGACAAAGCGTTAGGGGTTTATAATGATAAAGACAAAACCTGCACTGTCTCCTGCTGCTTTAACTCAACTGAACAAGAAACTCTATGATCTCGTTCGTGTGAAGCTCTGGCTGCAGGTTCTCATAGCAATGTTTCTTGGTATATTTTTTGGTTATTCCATTTCACCAAGCACCGGCTTTATAGACCCCGGGATATCTGCCATTGTAAGTGAATGGTTTGCATTGCCTGCAAACATATTCCTCGGTGTTATTCAGATGGTCGTTATCCCTCTTGTGGTTGCATCCATAATAACAGGTATTTCTTCAAGTAAGAACATGGATCAGTTAAAGAAAACCGGTCTATCAATTGCAGTCTATTTCTTGATAACCACAACAATTGCCATAATAATAGGATTTGTTCTAGCTACAACAATACAACCCGGGAATTTTATAAACAAGGAATCCCTTAAACCGGATTCTTTAGAGGAAACAGAACAACTAGGTGAGAACTCTGGTCCCATTTCTTTCACCGATCTTCCATCAGCAATTGGTTCACTCCTTCCATCCAATATATTCGGTTCACTTCTAAGCGGAGACATGCTTAAGATTGTTATATTTTCGATAATCTTTGGGGTGGCACTTGTCGATCTGGATCCCAAAA
>CAZYPB010000075.1:0-1580 GCA_964649265.1 Microcaldota archaeon | reverse complement strand
AACAGGAATTTGCGAGGCTGGTTCTTTTGAGGATCCCAAAAAATCAAGGCCCATGCTCGATTTGCTCCAGTCCATTCAGAACATATGCATGACCATTGTGAAATGGGCAATGTTAATAGCTCCGATATCAGTTTTCGGCCTTATGGTGAAATTCGGGAGCGAATTTGGAATAAGCACTCTCTTAGGAATCGGGGTCTACGTAGTTACTGTTGTAGTGGGCCTCCTTATTCTCCTTCTGTTCTACATGATTATTGTATTCACTTCCACTAGGATGACTCCAATCACATTTCTAAAGAACATAAAGGATGTTCAGCTATTGGCTTTCTCCACTTCAAGCTCAGCTGCTGTGATGCCCCTTACAATGAAAACAGCAGAGGATAACCTCAAGGTCAGACCATCTGTTTCTCAATTCATTGTTCCACTAGGAGCAACAATAAACATGGATGGTTCAGCACTATATCAGACAGTTGCAACAATATTCCTTGCCCAGCTTTACGGAATTGATCTCGGAATGACCGAAATACTCCTTATAATAATCACAATAGTCGGTGCTTCCATTGGATCTCCGGGAACCCCTGGAGTTGGAATAGCAATATTGGCAATAATACTCCAGAGCGCAGGAATACCTTTGGCCGGGCTTGCACTTGTTCTTGGTATTGACCGTATTCTGGATATGAGCAGAACGGCAGTTAATGTAACTGGTGACCTTACTGCATGCATGTTCATAGACAGATTTGTGAGTGATTGACACTAAAGCTCTTTTTACTTCTAGCGTGGTGTGGTTATGAATGGTATAAGGATATTATCACTAATGGGAAAGGAGCTCAACTCCAAAATAGGTAAAAAGGGTCCCGAGGAGGATATAACTCAATACTCCTTTAAATTGGATGGAGTTTCAGTTGAGATTATAGAACCTACCATCTATCCTGAAAAAATAAATCCACTGGTTTTCAGTCTCGGTATTTCAGATTTTGTTCTTTTCAGGCCTGATCTAGATAGTAAGGATCTTGGAGAGACACTTGCTTCCCTTGTGATATCTGGTCTCCCTGGAGCAATTGTGGGAGATGCGGGGCTTGTGGAACAATACACGAATGGAACTCCAATGTCAAAATGGAGATCAGTTGAAGAGGATCCAATAAAGATACGCGAAATCATCTCACAGGTAAAAAACAACTGGAGCGATGAAAAAGTAAAAGTTCTGGTGGACCAGATATTTAACCTTAAGAGCGTTGGTGTAGTTGTACTGGGAACAATACTAAAAGGAACGATAAATGTTCATGACAGGTTAACTCTGTTTCCAGGAGACTATAAAGTAGAGGTAAAATCATTGCAACTGGATGATGATAATGTACAACGAATTTCAAACGGAAGCAGATTGGGGGCAAATATAAAAGGAATCAAGGCAGACGATATAAACAGGGGGTCGATTCTCGGAACTCAAATGAACAGTGGGAAGACATTCAGCGCAGAAATCAGCTGTCCGGGGTTCATACGTGCTGGAATAAAAAGAGAAAAGAAGACATTTTCATACATCGGACTCCAACATTCTGAAGCATCAGTAAGTGAGGATATACTTCCTG
>CAZYPB010000074.1:0-5853 GCA_964649265.1 Microcaldota archaeon | reverse complement strand
CCTGCACCCCTTTCCAAGAATGTGGATGATGTTTTTGTATCGTCCGGTAATGGGCAGATTAGTTTACCTGATGCGTCCGACCTTGTTAAATCAATAAAATCAGCTGAAGAGAGGAGACTGCGTCTTATAGTGGCATGTCCTCAGAATAAGATAGGTTCTGTAAGTAAGGAAGCCAAAAAACTATTGAGTTCATATCCGTGATTCTAGAAAAACAGGCTCACTATCTTTACAACTATTATGAACACAACGGAGAAAACAACAACAGATTTCGGATCGAGCTTTGGCCCACCAGTTACGGAATCATAGAACCTAATGATACCAGTTGAACTCTGCGGGCTGCTTATCGTTTCCTGCTTAACCATAACACCACTGCGGATTAATTTCTGTGTGGAGATGTTTTTTAAGCTTTGCGCACGAAATAATTCCCAGACAAATTCTCATTGGTGATTTAAATGATACCTAAAAAAATTTTCTTTACAAAGGGAGTAGGAAGACACAAGGAAAAACTAGCTTCTTTTGAGCTTGCACTAAGGGATGCAGGAATTGCAAAACTTAACCTTGTTTCCGTTTCCAGTATATTTCCGCCTGGATGTCAGATGATACCTAAAAAGATAGGACTTGAGAAACTAAGCCCTGGAGAGATAACATTCGTTGTAATGGCCAGAAATGAGACAAATGAGCCTAACAGACTGATAGCTGCATCTGTGGGGTGTGCGCTTCCGAATGACAAAACAAAACACGGATACCTTTCTGAGCACCACTGCTTCGGAATGACTGAAGAGAAGGTAGGAGATTACGCTGAAGATCTTGCGGCATCTATGCTTGCATCCACCATAGGAATCGAATTTGATCCAGACTCAAGCTGGGATGAAAAGGAACAGCTTTTCAAAATGAGTGCAGAGATAGTAAAAACAACAAACGTAACTCAATCGGCAATAGGTGAGAAGAACGGGCTCTGGACAACAGTTGTTGCTGCTTCAGTAATGCTAAGTGAAGATCATTTCCCTGAAGAGAAGGCAGGAGAGGTTGTAGCCGCATCTGGGCAACAGGAACCAGTACAGGAAAATATTGTTCGGGAAATAGCAGAGAAACCTTCGGGAGATCTCCTAATATCAAACAAGGATCAAATACAAACTTCCCCTACAAACGCAGTTCAAAAATAATTGGTGCAAAGATGTTTGGAACATCAGGAATACGAGGACTGTTCAATGACGAAGTTACTTCAGAAATTGCCCTGCATGTCGGAATGTCTTTCATTAGGAAAGGCTCACAGACTCTTTTTATAGGCAGAGACACCAGGCCTTCAGGTCTTGTTCTAGAGAGCGCACTTTGCGCAGGAGCTCTTTCAGCAGGAGCGGATGTTGTGAAAATAGGTATAGCCCCTACACCGACAACATCCTATGCATCTCGCTCATCTCTTGGGGCAATGATAACTGCATCACACAACCCTCCTGAATACAACGGAATAAAGCTTTTCGAGGACGGAGAGGAGGTTCCAAGGGAAACAGAGAGAGTTATAGAGAAAACAGTGAAGGACAGGCTCTGGAGACTTAGAGGTCCAGGAACTGAGTCGATAAATGGAGAGGCAATAAGAAAGCACACAGAACTTGTTTTGGGTGCAGTTGATACTTCTGTAATTGAAAAAAAGAAACCGAAAGTCCTTGTAGATGCAGGAAATGGCGCAGGCTCTGTTATCATGCCATATGTATTAAGGGCAGCTGGTTGCAAGGTAATAACACTGAACTGCGACGTATCTGGTTTGTTCTCCAGGCCCCTAGAGCCTAATGAAAAGAACCTGGAACACACTTCCAAAGTGGTGCGGGCATGCGGTGCGGATCTTGCAATAGCTCACGATGGTGACGCAGACAGGGCAGTTGTTATGGATGAAACGGGAAATATACTTGGTCTTGACACACAGCTTGTTTTGATGTGTAATGAGGTTCTCAAGGAGAGGAAGGGGAAAATAGTCACAACAGTTGAGGCATCGCTTTCAATAAGAGAGGCAATAGAAAAAGGAGGATCAAAACCAATAATAACAAGTGTCGGAAGCCTTAATGTAAGCCATGCAATAAAAAAGCACGGAGGTATTTTCGGAGGAGAGCCTTGCGGGGAATACATTTTCCCGAAAAACCATCTGGTTCCAGATGGGATAATGGCAGGCTTGGAATTCGTTGAGGCTTTCTGCAGGCTGGGCAAGCTCGGCCCACTTGCATCAAAGATAAAGAAATACCCGATGAAAAGAGCGAAATACAAGTGCAAGGAAAAAGGGAAGGCGATGAGCAGAATACTTGAAGAAGTAAAGTCGATTAAGGGAAAATGCAATACAGAGGATGGAGTTAGAATTGATATGGGGGATGGATGGCTCCTAATACGGCCATCAGGTACGGAGCCAGTTATCCGAATCACCTGCGAACATAAAGATAAAAAACAACTAGAGTTATTATTCTCTAAAGCTGAGAAGATAGTTCTGGGTTCAGTGAGTTGAATAGATGAAAGCAGTGGTCCTTGCAGCTGGGGAGGGCAAGAGGCTTAGGCCACTAACCTACACTCGCCCAAAATGCATGATAGAGATCGCAGGAAAGCCAATACTACATCATGTTCTCGGGAGCGTTAAGAAAGCAGGAATAAAAAGGGCAACGGTTGTTGTCCGCTATATGAAAGATGTTATAACTGATTACTTCGGAGATGGAAGAAAACTAGGAATGGAAATAGATTATGTCACCCAGGGAAACACATATGGAACTGGGGCAGCCTTTCTAACAGCTGAAAACAATGTTGATGACACATTCCTTGGAATTGCAGGAGACATAATAACAGATTCCTCTTCAATAAAAAGACTCATAAAAGATCATTCTGGGGACATCACAATTGGGCTCACAGAGGTCAGTTCCCCTAAGCACTATGGAATAGCTGAACTAAAGGGAAAAAGAGTTGTCTCGTTCCAGGAGAAACCATCAGCACCAAAAGGGCGCCTAGCAAACACAAGTATTTATGTTCTCGGTAAATCGATTTTCACCCTACTAAGAAAACTAAAAGCAAGCAAAAGAGGGGAATATGAGGTAACTGATGCAGTAAAACATATGCTCAAGGAAAGAAAGGTTAGTGGAGTAAAATTCTCAGGATATTGGCTTGACATGGGAATGCCCTGGCATCTGTTCCATGCAAATGAGTATCTTCTAAGTAAGATGAAACCAAGAAAAACGAAAACGGAGAACACGAAAATAAGAGGAAAACTAATAATGTCCAAGGGATCTGAGATATTTGATTCTTACATAGAAGGCCTTGTTTACCTAGGTGAGAACACCAAGGTGGGCCCACATTCATACATCCGGGGAACAACAAGCATTGGGGACAACTGCAGCATAGGGGACAGCACCACAATTAAGAACAGCATAATATCCAACAAGGTAAATGCAAAGCATCTTGCATACATAGGCGACAGCGTTATTGGAGAGAATACCAATTTCGGAGCAGGAACCCAGCTTGCTAATTTCAGATTCGATGCAAAAAAGATAGACGTTGATATTTCAAGTGGAAAGGTAAATACAATGAGAAACAAGCTAGGAGCAATAGTTGGCGACAACACTAAGTTCGGAGTTCTCTCCTGTGTAATGCCCGGAACCCTAATAGGCGATGGAAGCTGGATAGGCTCGGGAGTTGTACTATCCAGGAACATTCCCAGGAAAACAAAGGTGCTTGTAAAACAGAACCTCTCAATAACTCCAATGGGTGATTAAACGAAACTTCTCATAGTTGGTCTTGATCCTGGGACAACAATCGGATATGCGTTCATGGATTTAAAAGGGAAACTTGTTTTCGTAGGAAGCGCAAGGGGAGCAGACAAGCAGAAGATAGTTTCAGAGATAAGACACTTCGGAAAGCCTGTTCTTTTTGCAACAGATGTTACTCCCGTTCCTGAATACATTTCCAAAATGTCAGCTATTTTCAACACGCGGATATTTGAGCCACAGCGAGATATCACAGAAAAAGAAAAGATCTTACTTTCAAAGGGATTCGCATTTGAGAACCTCCATGAACGTGATGCAATAGCATCAACTGTAAAAGCATTCCATGTAAACCAGAACAAATTCAGAAAAATAGAAGCTGCACTCAAATCAAAGAAAATGGATGACAAAACAGAGCAGGTGAAGGGGCTTGTTCTCGAGGGCTTTTCAGTCCAGAATGCGCTCCTTGATTTGGATACTAAAATAGAGATAGAAACTGTTCCAGAAAAACAAGGAGAAGCTGAAACGGTCGACCCGTCACTTCTAAAAAAGAATGAGAAGATAAGGGAGGTCCTAAGGGCAAATGCAGAATTAAAGAAAGCGATAGAGCGGGCTGAAACAGAAAAGAAAATCCTCCAGGATAAGCTTCTCAACCTTGAGAAAGGCATTTATGAAAGAATTGTACGTGACAAGGAGATAAGAAAAAGGGATACAAAGATACGTATAATGTCAAAAAAGAAAAAAAGGAGAGAAAAACAATCGAATTTAAAAGCTTTGAAGAATAAAAAAGAGAAAGAAAAGAAGGTAGATTTAGACAAAATAATCAAGAATTATCGTCGAAAATCATCAGATAGATGACGTGGAGGTGCTTTGATGGCAGATGAACCAGTGGAAAACCAAGAAGTATCGAAAGAGACTCCTTCAAGAATGAGGGGAGATGAAAACACAATCTACATAGGAAAGAAAGGAATAATGAGCTATGTTCTGGCTGTTGTAACCCAATTCAACGAGGGCGCAAAAGAGGTTTCAGTGAAAGCTCGTGGAAAGGTTATCTCAAGAGCAGTTGATGTTGCTGAGATAGTTAGGAACAGGTTTATGCCAGAAGCTCAGGTAAAGTCTATAAACATCTCAACAGAAGAGCTTACCTCTGAAGACGGTAGCAAGTCAAAAGTATCCGCCATAGAGATAAAATTAATTCATTAGTTTTTTTCTTTTTACCTATTTTTTCTGCCTACTTTTGTTAATGGCCGTACTAAGGAGATGCCATTTAAAGGTTTATGCATAAAATCACTTCATGATGAGAACGCACTATATATCCAAGATAACTCCAGACATGGAAGGAGAGACAGTCGCACTTGCTGGCTGGGCTCACGAGATACGGGACATTGGGAAGATAAAGTTCCTTGTTCTCAGAGATAGAACGGGGATAATTCAGGTAACTGCAAAAAGGGGAGTTGTCCCAGACGAGGTTGTTGATTCAATAGATTTCGTTAAGGAAACAGTTGTCCAGGTTGAGGGAAAAGTAGCAGCAGGCAAAGGAGCCAAAGCAGGAGTTGAACTAGTTCCTTCAAAGATAACAGTTATCGGGCCTGTTTCCACAACAATACCATTTGAGGTAACTGGAAAGGTTCCAGCTGATTTGGATGTTAGATTGGATAACAGGTATGTTGATCTAAGAAGGCTCGAGACAACCGCCATATTCAGGATAAGAAGCGTGCTTGAGAGTGCATTCAGGAAGAAGCTTGAGGAACTTGATTTCCAGGAGATAACTCCGCCTTCAATAGTTGCATCCGCAACTGAAGGAGGAACAAGCCTTTTCAAAGTGGAATATTTCGAGAAAGATGCTTTCCTAGCGCAATCCCCGCAACTTTACAAGCAACTTGCAGTTATAGGCGGAATGGACAAAGTTTTTATGACGAGCCCCATATTTCGGGCTGAAAAGCACAATACAACTGCCCACTTAAATGAGATACTGCAGATGGATGCGGAGATGGGCTTTGCAGACCATAATGATGCAATGGATGTGCTTGCAGAAGTGGGTGTACACCTTTTATCTGAAGCGAAAGAGAAGTGCTCAAGGGAATTAAAGATACTAAACAGAGACCTTAAAGTCCCAGAAAAGGTAGGG
>CAZYPB010000073.1:0-6554 GCA_964649265.1 Microcaldota archaeon | reverse complement strand
TCTGTTCCAACCTTTCCCATATCCATTAAAACGCATAGAAATCCCCATTAATATTATGTCTTAAGTCCTATTTAAACCTTCGTATTTTGTGTTTTTTAAGACCAAAGACTTATTCTTATCCTGGCAGGTCTCCCGTTGAAAACAACAAGCCGGGTTACAGAAGAGATATCCGAACTGTCCCCTGGTTCCTTCCCTAAAAAGCAGTTGCCCCGGCAGTCAATATCCTCCCCTATAATCTCAACAAAATATTCCTTTGCAGTTCCAAAGATTTGTTTTGGTTCAGCATAATCCTTTTCAGAGATATCTCTGAATTCCATGAATTTTTCTAGAACTATTACGTTTGGTTTCCCGCTTTCCATTAACCCTATGCTCAGTACATCTCCTTCATGCCAATCATCTGGAGATCCTGGGGTAAGCAACCTGTCGGAAAGGTAGACAACATCTCTCTGAGATCTGTCGCTGCTATTGAAGTCAATGCCCCACCAATAGACTAGCATAAGTGATATTGTAATAAGGAAAATTGCACTTGCCACAATCGCATCGTATGAAAAAAACTGACCTCTATTGTGCAATCTCAATCATCCCCTTGTTGTTTTTTATTAACACCTTTCCACCATCGGAATACAATGTAATCTCTCCTAAAACCTTATCTGTTGAAAGGAAGGCAGGAAACTCAATGTCTCCTTCATCCGATACTACTGTGATACTGCTCCCCTTTATCATTATCTCGTAACTGAGATCATAGCCCCTCAGTTCAACATATCTCCAGTAACCATCACCCATATCTGCAGCAGTATTTATCTCATCCCGAAGACTTAGTCCTGTTTCTTTTAGCACATCCCAGCGCTTGTTTTCTATTTGGACCATTTGACTCTCAAATATTGTCATGGATATGAGTAGGAAAAGCAGCGCAAAGAAACCGAAGAATGTCATGAATTCAAGTGCAGCCTGTGCTCTCATCTCATCCCTCCTTTATCAAAATTCTTTCCCCTGTTGATGTTATTGTAAGGCTATGGGGGCCCGCAGTCTTACCAATGTTGCCATCTATCTCTAATTCTGCAATTCCCATAACCACGATATCACTATCTCCGCTTCCAGTTCTCACTCTAATAAAAAATTCCCTTCCATTTGCTTTTATCTCCTGAAGATTATGTGGGAATATGACAACTATCTTCTCCGTTACTCCTTCACCCGAGATGTACGTAGAATCCGCAGCTTCTATTATTTCTCTACTCATCTGCCTTCCCTGTATGAGGGAAGAGTCCTGTGCACTTTCAGTTGCCGAAACATAAAGTAGGGACAGAAGAGGTATGCTGAACAATAGGAAGAAGGCCACAAGAACCATGAGCTCTATTGTTCCCTGTCCCTTCAGCATGGGTCTGTACTGTTTCCACATAATATATCACTCACTCCATAATCATCCCAATGCATCTCATCCAACGCAAAGCTGCTTCCCCAATACGCACGACATTCATCAGCATTCCTACAGCCCGGCATTCCTTTAACTGAAACTCCCTCCCTACCACTATGGTAAAGATAATCAACTGCAGAGAGAGGCTTGGGAGTTGAAGAACTCAAATACACTAGAGATTCTATTCCATTCTCTGATTTAGAGTAGGCCTCTCCCCGCAATCTTTGGATAAAATCTGGTGCCTCAGTTGTGTTGGCGTACCCGCCACACAAGGTAAGTTCTCTCAGATCCTCTATATTCCAGATACTCACATTAGTACTATTCCTGTATCTATCGAAAGAACCAAGCACATCGTCTGTTTGCGAGGTAATGAGAACCTTCTTCTCTTCCCCAACACCAACCCCGCTAAGAAACGGAACGTCTATGTTGTTCTTTCCAGTTAATTCAAATATCTCCGGAGGATGTACTTCCGGACAGGGAAGTGTTCCGATTATCTGTGAACTCGGTTCGCATGTTGCAGGCGTCCACCTCATACAATCAAGGCAGTTAGAGATTTCTTCATAAACATGGTAATCACAAACAAACATACACGTAGGTGTTGAATTGACAGTTCTCTTAGGTATTGCGCGTATCTCCGGGGGGGTTTCCACAATAACTCCCGCATATCTATCAAGAGCCCAGTAAGAGCGCTCAACATCATCTATAACAACTATGTGTTTCTTATCAACAGAATCTGTTTCACCAGGTGTTGTTAACTCTCCGTAGGCCCATCCTTTTCCCTTAAGGAATTCCCTCTCTAATTCTATTTCCCTAGCTTTCTCATTCCCTTCAGATATTCTTATCTGCCTCTTTATTCCTGGTTTAACAAAACTTCCTTCCTTCCAACTCTCAACTCCAAGAAGCGGATCTTCAAAACCAAGAATTGAGATATTCGCTGAAGAGGTTCTTCTCCTAGAAACACCAACATTCCCGGTCTTACTTGTTATCTCTAGTTCAGAATCCATTTCGATCTCAAGTGTCCAAGGTTCAACATGCGAAACATTCATCTCCCCGAATTCAATCGAAAATTCAAAACCTCGTTCATCTGCAATCCTCTTGAACTCTTTTTCAATTTCAGTAAGTGAAATGCTCTTACCCTTCTTAGTAAAACAATCTGAATCAGCACCATCCACTGTTCCATCTCCGTTAATATCGAATTCTCTGCATTCTTTCTCTTTAGCACCAAAACAGGCTCCTGCTAATGATATGAACTCTTCGCGAGTTATGTCCCCTCTTCCATCCTCATCCAGATCAATTGGCCTGCACCTTCCCTCAAGTAGCATCTCCTTTAGATCTTCCTCAACATTTCGGGAATACTTTCCAGAATATCGTATGTGCCAATCCAGGTAATAGACTGCCCGGTGACCGAGCACCCCAATAAGCTCATCAACTCTGTTTTCCGAGAATTCAGAATCCAATGATTTAAGAGACATTATCTTGAACCTCTCAGAATCACCCGAATCCCTTGTTTTCAGAGCTGAATTCCAAAGACCAAGCGATAGAAACATTAGTGTAATCATGAGTGCAACGGAGATCCCAAAAAACAATCCTTTTTTTGTACTCAAGCCCAAACACTCACCTTCATTAACAACGGCCCATAGCTTTCTCCCTCTATGTAACTTGGGGCAGAACCACATCCCGGGCAGTCTTCACTGTAACACCATTCCTGCCCAATTCCTTCACTTATGGTTCCATAATAAACTCTAACAGAACTTGTTTTCATCCTAGTTTCAGGTCTCTTTCTTTCGTACAGTCCGATCCACCTCTCACCATCCTTGTACTCCCAACCAAACCTGTATTCTACTGAGAAACCGAATTGCTCAGGTATAATGGGTTGAAGTGTCAGTTCAACTAATCTTGAAGCATCACCTGTTTTTCCTGATGAGATAAGCCTTCCAACCGCGTTCCCAACACTTTCTTCGTTATTTAGGGCGCTTTCCTTTTCAATTGAAACAATCTTTGTTCCTGAAAGCACATTCAATGAATCATCTGCAATAGAATAAATTTTCGAATAGGAAAGTGCAGTGCTCTTGGGAACACTGGTTATGAATAGCATTGCAGATATGGCAAATAGGGCTAGAACAAGAGCAACAAAGGCATCTATGGTGAATACAAATCCTTTTCTTTTCACGTTAATGCTATTAACAACCAATCTTAAAAACTGTTCACACTGTCAGTTGAGACCGAAACTCCAGCCATTTGTAGCGAACCCCTTTGCAGATGTCATTGCGTTTCCAAGCCCATTGCCAAATCCATAGAACATCTCAAACAAAAGGTTTCTCTCAACTTCTATGTTGCATACATCTGGGTTTCGGTCCATGCCAGCCATCCCGGCAGCCCTATCAAGCGCATCCTGTTTGTTTCCCAATTCATCAACAAGCCCTGTTCTGTATGCCTGCCTCCCAGTCAGTATTCTCCCATCCAACGCTACATCAAAGAGCTCCCTGTCAAGCTTATCCCCTCTGTTCTCAAGAACAACTCCCTTGAACTCATCGAATATCTCCTCTATTATTGCTTCGACAATGGCTTTCTCCTCATCAGTTATCTCTCTTGTTGGGTTTCCCATGTCCTTATGTTTTCCAGATGTAAATGTAGTGGTGTTTATCCCAATCAGATCGAAAAGACCACTCATCTCCTGGTATGTTGCAACAACCCCAATGCTTCCAGTTATTGCATCTGGATTTGAAACTATGTGGTCGCTCCCAGCAGCCACATAATAGCCCCCCGATGCTGCTACCTCTCTGAAGTAGGAAACCTTTGGTTTTTTGGAATTCTTTACTGTCTCATATATCTCCCTGCTAGCAACAACAGAGCCTCCTGGAGAATTTATTTCCAGAACAATCGCACTTACATCATCCCTGCTATCAGCTTCCCTTATTAGTGCGGAAAGTTCCTCTGAACCCATCGTTCTCCCGCTGAAAAGATCCCCACTGCTTCCCTGGGTTGTCAGTGGTCCATCTATCTTTATCACAGCAACACATTGTGACGGGAACAGCACAAGAAGCGCATAAACTCCCACAGCACCGAGAACAACAAGTCCTATGAGTACAATGCCTCCAATAACGATTAGTTTATTATCCATGTTTGAATTCAAATTTGAAAAATTATAAACATTTTGGTGAATATTTCAATAATCCGGTGAAGAAATGGACTATTCCCAAATCCTTAACCTATTCATTTTCATTCTCCCAGCATACCTTGCAAATTCCTCCCCTGTTTTACTTGGTGGAGGGCAGAGCATGGACTTCAAAAGGTACTTCAGCGATGGTAAGAGGATACTTGGGGATGGGAAAACCTGGAGAGGATTCTTCGGCGGTGTGGCAGTTGGGACAATAAGCGGTTTCTTACTCGGATTCCCACTTCTCGCATTCCTGTTATCTGTTGGAACACTTGTTGGGGATACAGCCGGGAGTTTCATAAAAAGAAGAATGAATATAGGTAGGGGAAAGCAATCCCTTATCTTGGATCAGCTGACTTTCCTTTTTGTGGCATTAATATTCGCATACCCCCTTCTCCCAGAATACGTCGATCTTTACGGAGTTCTCTTTTTGCTTGTGTTTACATACATCATGCACGTATTATCAAATATTGTGGCTCACAGGATGGGTTGGAAAAAAGTCCCCTGGTAAACAAAAAGCGAAACTTTAAATATTGCGTTCTACATAATACCAATCTTATTCTTCGTTAGTTATTGGTGAAAAATTGACAATGGCAACCAGAGCATTTGGAAGCGCTAAAAGAGTTTTTCTTAGGTGTGGTGCTTTCGGTAGGTTGAGATTTCAAAGAGCGCAACTTCTTGTGGATGAGTCCACTACTGCTCCAGATTACAAGAGACTTTCGGCTCTTAAAAAAGCAGAAACTCTTATGGAAAAAGAAATCTCAGAAATTTCTGATAAACCAAAAAAGAAGGACTTGGTTCTCAACGAAGCAAGAAGGCTTTCAGAAATCCATGGGCAGATCGTTAACATATACAAAAAACTTGGTGATCACGAGAATACCATTGTATTTCTGCAGAAGAAGATTCATGCGCATAGAACGTGTTTGGATATGCTTGAAAAAGATGAGTCTAAGATCCCCATATTAAAGGAGAAAGAGATGGTTGTTCAAGCATACACTGAAATAACGCGATTGTATGATCAGATTTCAGATGAGAACAGAACAAAGGATCCCAATCTCTCAGTAGCTGCACTTGAAGAGAAATCAGTTATTCATGCCTATTGCGCCCGGGAGCTAATATCAATGGGGCAAGATGAATCAGCCCTCCAGGAATTCATAAAAGCAGCTGAATCCAGTGTTAAAAAAAACAGTTATCCTTCGTGAGATCAATGGTAAATTTGGGTTCAAGCATGAACAACTAAGGGTTTCACTTGTATACGGGCAGGCTGCAGATTTATGTTTAAGAATTGCCAGGGGATACCACCGAGAAAATAAATTTACTGGAGCATATGATGCTTACATGAAAGCAAAGTCACTATTTGGGTTACAACTTGATGCTCTTTCAAAGGCAAATCTAAATGGAGACACCCCCAACCCAATTAGTAAGTATGCAGAACGAGCAAAGCAACTGGTCGATATTTGCCTACAAAGAGTAGATGAAGTGAAAAAAGAGATTTAGTAATGTTTAAATAAAGTTAAACCTCTAAATTTCAGAAGACAGCCCCGTGATCTAGAGGATGTTCAGGCTGACGCCTGGAGTTCGGGCAATGGTCAAGGATACAAGGCTCTGGACCTTGTTGCGTCGGTTCGAATCCGACCGGGGCTATTTCAGTGGTGTCCGAATGAAAGCATATATGTTTGTTGCACTGGTGTGCCTGCTCTCTGTTTCCAATGCAGTATGGCAACACAGTGCAAACATACTTGTAGAAGACGGAAAACATAGGCCAATACCGCATGCAAAGGTTATTGCAGTATGGCAACTTACTGAATCCGACCAGCAGCATCGATCAATAGGATATACTAATTATATGGGAATGTATGCCCTCAACATGACGAATTACGTTCAATTGGACTCAAAGGTCGATTACAAAGTTCAGATAACTGGAGCATATGGTGAAGGCTCTCTTATGAAAAAGGTGACTAAGACAATTGATGTTAGGGGACACGC
>CAZYPB010000072.1:0-6628 GCA_964649265.1 Microcaldota archaeon | reverse complement strand
GGTATACCGACGATAAATGAAAAGACCCAAACAAGTGAGAGAAGGTGACAATGAATACCAAAATTCCCCTCCCCCCCAAGGATTTTTGCAAGGACAAAATAAATTCCGGAGGTAATTAAGAATATGATTACTCCAATAATTGGGAGAAGTACTAAGTAGATTACCAAGCTCATTCCAAGTACCCTCAGATCAAAATCCATGCCGAAAAGTGACTGTATTCCCATAATGAGAAATGTCAAGAGCAGTCCAAGAAGAAAATATATGATTAATATCCTTCTAAGGGCATCTCCAATTCCTCCCCTTTCAGACTCATCCTGTAGGGTTTTGTTTGGATCTGAAAGCAGGCCAAACCAATTCCCCCCTCCTTTTTTTGGTCTATCATTACCTATCTTCTGGTCCTGATATTGCTTGTACAGCCTATTACCATGTTCCCCTTCTGGACCCCAGAGGGTCATCTTTGGCTCATCCTTCTCTCCCATGAAACAGAATTGTATAGTTTAAATTAAAACGTTTTGCCCCCCGCACTATTTTAATAACTGTCCATCCATAATGGTATTTCGCGGGCCCGTAGTCGAATGTCTCGAAAGAGACCGGCAATGGTAAGACGTCAGTCTCACACACTGAAGACCCGGTGTTCGATTCCGCTCGTGTACGACACGACTGTCTGTGTACATGCGGCGCAAATCACCGCGGGCCCATCACCTTATATTGAAATCAGCAGTAACGCTTCTTGGATCCTTGTCCCATGTGACCCAATAGACAAAACTTACGGAATAATTTCCAACTGGAACCTGCTGTGGTTCTCTTGTTTTTTCAAACCCATCTCCACAGGGAATTTCATCTTCAATCCATTCTCTCTGATCCCAGAGAAAAATAAGACCGTACTTCTCAGCAAGCCAGACTTCCCGTTCCTCAATACTCTCCCTGGGCACATTTATGTTGACTATTCCCCCTTCACACCTACTGAAACCCCTCATCCATCTGTATTCAATATTCTCACAACTTTCATTGGTTTTTCTACATATCCATAGCGAGGGATAATATCCAAACGAATAACCTCCAGACCGATTCAAATAGACTATTGAGTAGTTGCTTGTTTTCAACTGTATGGCTATTGGCTCACCAACAGAATAGTTCTCACCAACAATAAGAGAAATCTCAAAATCATCGCTTAAAGGTCTCTCCTCAATTGGATTCTCAGAAACACATCCAAGGAGAAAAGCCATTATTAAGACAAACAGAGGGTATCTCATAAGCTTCTCTTTACGAAGAAAGGATTAAAATCTTTGTAATTGGAATCTTATTCATGCTCTCAAAGGATTCTCTCAGAAAGGAGTTTGCAAAGGACTACAAGGAACACTACTCAGTTGAAATTTTCGAAAAAGAAGGGTTCACAAGGCAGACGTGCAAGTGCGGCAAGAGCTACTGGTCAGTTGGAAAGAGCGATTGTGGGGATTCCTTTCACTCGCCCTATTCGTTTTTCAAACCAGACAACAAGAATAAGGAGACATATGCTTCGTTCTGGAAGAGATATGCATCATTCTGGAAGAAGAACAAGCACGAGGTAATAACTAGGTACCCGGTTGTAAGCAGGTGGAGACCCGATTTATATTTTACAATGGCTTCCATACAGGACTTCCAGAGAATAGAGAAGGGGAAGATGGTTTTCGAGTACCCTGCAAACCCGCTGATCGTACCGCAGATATCACTTAGGTTCAATGATATAGCGAATGTCGGGGTAACAGGAAGGCACTTCTCTTGCTTTATGATGGCAGGGCAGCATGCGTTTAACTACCCAAAGGAAGGGTATTGGAAGGACGAGTGCATAAGACTTAATTTTGAATTCCTAACAAAGGTTCTTGGAATAAAGAAACAAGAGATAACATACACTGAAGATGTGTGGGCAATGGGGGATTTCTCCGCTTTCGGTCCTTGCATAGAATCATTTGCAAATGGGCTCGAGCTTGTGAACAGCGTGTTCATGCAGTACAGCACAATAAACAACAAGAGAAGGGAATTGGATACAAAGGTAATCGATGTCGGCTGGGGGTTTGAGCGGCTTCTGTGGTATGCTAATGGAGATTATACTGCGTACGACTCTGTTTTCCCAAGAGAGATAAAGCACATGGAGCAGAGGGCAGGAATAAAAGTGGATAGAGATCTTTTCCAAAGATACGCTTCAATGGCTTCCAAACTTGATGCTGACGAAGGTTCTGTTATATCCGAAGAGGAAAAGAAGATCGCAAAGGAGTTAGGTAGATCTATAGTAGATCTAAAGAAATCCATATTCCCATTACAAGCAATATATGCAATAGTCGATCACTCCAGATCACTTCTATTTGCAATATCTGATGGTTCTCTCCCATCAAATGTAGGGGGAGGATATAACCTGAGAGTAATACTAAGACGTGCATTCTCTTTCATGGAGGAATATGATTTTGATTTCGATATATCCGAGATAATGGACATGGTCGCAGAGGATCTTAAACCAGTATTTCCAGAACTCCAGGAATCCCTCCCATCAGTACACAAGATAATTGATGTAGAGAAGGGAAGATATTCCGAAACAAAGGTTAAGGCAACAAGGATAGTGTCTGAGCTGATATTAAGAAAAGAGAAACTATCAAACAAAAAGATGATGCAACTCTATGAAAGCCATGGGATAACCCCTGAACTCATATCCAAGGTGGCCAGTGACCATAGACAGGAGATCGATGTCCCCACAAATTTCTACTCAACTGTAACAAAGAAATCCTTCAATGAGAAAAAGGGTACTACGGATGTCGATACTACAGGCTTGCCCTCAACGGAACCACTGTATTACAAACTGGAAAGCAGGTCAAAATCAAAAGTACTGAAAACAGATGGAAAGAGAGTCATACTGGACAGAACCGTTTTCTACCCTGAGGGAGGGGGGCAGGCAACAGATCTGGGAAAGATAAACAACATGGAGGTTATCAGAGCAGACAAGATAGGTGAGATCGTAGTGCATACACTCAGGGGCAAGCCAGGGTTCAAGAAAGGAGACATTGTAGACTGTGTGATTGACACAGAGAGAAGAAACAATCTCATGCGCCATCACACCGCAACACACCTTGTAAATGCTGCGTGTAGGAAGATATTGGGAAACCACATATGGCAAGCAGGTGCAAAAAAGGAACCGGATCAGGCACACCTTGATGTCACACATTATGAAAAGATAGACCAGGCCAAACTTAACGAGATTGAGGCACTTGCAAACAGATACATACGGGAATGTCATCCGGTGAATAAGCCAGTTATGGAAAGAGGCGACGCAGAGAAAAAATACGGGTTTACCCTATACCAAGGCGGGGCATCCCCTGGGAAAGTCCTTAGGATAATAGATGTTGATGGTCTTGACGTGGAGGCATGCGGAGGACTGCACGTAAATAATACAGGGGAGATTGGCGTTATAAAGATAATACGGGAGTCCAGGGTACAGGATGGCATAAGCAGGATAGAATTCAAGGCAGGAGCGCCAGCAATCCTATATATCCAGAAACAGAACGAGATCCTACTGAAATCTTCAGATGAACTGCACATACAACCAGAATATCTTCCAAAGACAATAAACAAGTTCTTCTCAGGGTGGAAGGAAAGGGGGAAAAGGATAGAGGGGCTTGAACATGCAGTCGCAGAGGTCAGATTGAAGCAGATACTTTCAAGCAAGGAGGAGGTTGTACACGCACTCATGGAAGCAGATCAGAAGACCCTATCATCAATTGCAAACGAGCTTATAAAGAAAGGAAAGGCAGGGGTTATTGTAGGACAGAACAATACTATTTTGTGTGTCGGCAACAAGAAACACGATGCAAAATCTTTACTTAAGAAAATGATAAAGGAGTATGGTGGAAACGGGGGGGGAGACGAGAGAATAGCAAGGGGCAAGCTTGCCAAAAGACCTAATCCACCCTCCTAACGAATTCATTCCCCAATCTGATCTCTTTCCTTTTGTGTTTTTTTGCAAGCTTTGCAGCTATCTTCCTATCGTGCTTTAATATGGGCTTTCTTGTGTTCATCTCAAGCTCAACAATATCCACATCCTTCTTTTTTTTCTTCTTTCTTGAGAATATCTTCCTGAGAGTCTCCATGAGCATCCTTCCTCTTATTATGAAAACAAATGCGAAAAGTACGAAAGCAACAGCTGCCAACTGCCCTGTTTCTATATCTGGCAAAGCAATGTTTAAACTGGGCATATCTGGCCCAGAAGTTTCTCCTGTAACAGTTATTATTGTCTCGAATTTGTTCTCACCACAGGATACACTTATTTTTAGTTTCTCTCCGGGTCTCTTGGGTATGTAGCTCAGTATGGCCCTTCCGTTGGAGTCAGTGAAATACGAATACCTACTAACAGTTGTCTCTATTGCCCCCCTTGTTTCCATCACTGTTGCATAGACTTTGCAATTTGGGAAAGGTTCCCCTGTTGTTTTCGTAACCTTGACAGTACTTCTCCAAGGATCGCAACACTCAATGCTGTTATTGGAGAGCTCGACAGCAGCCCAACTACCTGTGCTCATGAACATTAGAGCTATAAGTACGAACAGCCTGTGGGATGCCATAATGGTTCCTATTCCTATCTCAAAGGCAGTTTAAAAGCTTAATCGATTACTCGGAAACAGTTATTCTGAGTATTTTACTCCCAAGAACAGTTCCAGTAGAGTTTACTACCTTTATCTCAAGAAGCATTTCGGGCGGTATCCCTTCCTGAACATTCTGGTTAAAAAAGAAGATTGGTTGCTCAAGTTCCTTTATCTCTCCAGGAACCAGAGGTACAAGTTTTTCAGTTCCATTGCTAAGCCCAGTAATGGTTGTCCATTCCCTTGGATATCCATTTATCCTTTCCTCAGAATACATCGGGAGCCTTACGCCATATACGTTGGTCTGCTGATCAAGAACAAGAAGGTAATGCGTATCCTCCCCGGTGTTGGTTATGTTTGCCCTTATGTGGAAATATGTAGAACTTCTTGGAAAAGTGATGCTTCCCATAACCGGTCCTTCAGTGGTTACATTATCCTTATTCATAAGAAGATAGCCGAAATCGAATTCAACAATATCAAGTTCCTCTTCAGTACATCCAAACATAAACAAAAACAACACAACAAGAACAACAGGGCGCATTGTATCACAATCCAACGAAATCACGCGTTCCTTTTCCTTTCGGGAACACCTTTCCGTTCTTTGCAAAAACGGGGAGCTGGTGCTCTTCAGCAATCCTTAACAATTCCTTTAAATCAATGAACTTATCAACTTCAAGGACAGCATACTTACCAAAAGCAGAATCTATCCTTTTAACTATGAATTCTTCTCTCTGCATCATTCCCGAACGAGTTACCTTTAGTTCTGCTTTCCCCAGTTTAAGTATCTCCTCCCTGGTTACCATGGAGCACATGATGACCGTAAATTCTTATAAACATATATGGAGTTAGTAATACGGTGGTATAATGGCGCCTTCGGAAATGTTTGTTGGTCTTGTTATTGGTTTTGTTAAGCTTATCTCAGGTCTTTTCTTGAGTATGGGGGCCATCTATGTGGGCCTCAAGATGTTCGATAGAATGACTGGCGGAATCAATGAGATGGAAGAGATAAAAAACGGAAACGCAGCTGTTGGGATAATGATGGCAGCAGTTGTTATCTCCATAGCAACAGTTATTCAGAAAGGAGTTGAGGGATTTGGCTCAAACATAAGTTTTGACATGAGTCCAGTTCTTATTGCAATTGGTCTTTTCGTGAGCATTGCTAACCTAGCATTCGGGGTGATAGTGGCGATACTTGCAATATACCTTGCACTGTGGATGCTAGACAAGATAACTGTTGACATAAATGAAACAGAAGAATTCAAACAAGGGAACGTTGCAATAGCCATAATGGAGGCAGGTGTCCTTATTGCAGTGTCATTTGTTATCCAGGCAGCACTTCATGGAATAACAGACTCAAGTTTCATGAACCCAGTTGTAATAGCAGACGCAATCGGAGTATCATAGTTAATGGCACATACTGTGCATGAACTTAACCGTGCCCTGGGTCATCAGGCACTCACTTACATTGTAAAAGGTAACTTATCGCCAACCCTGGAGGGTTGGACTTAGGAAGAGGATAATGGAGGAAACACTAAGAAAACTTGAAACCCAATGGGCCAATACATGCAAGGTGATTTTCAGAAAACCCGCATGTAGTATGGAGGAGTGCTCTGACTGGCTTAAGGGTTTTACAGAACCGATTTCCCATCACAAATCATGCGTTTCAGGAAAAGATGTTGTAAGCGCCCCAACTGCATATTGCAATACGGATAGGTGGCTTAGTTTTGAAGAGATAGATTTCGATAAACCTTTCGAATCTTTGAATATAAACGAAATAAAGGATATAGACTCACTACTGGGCGCAATTTCAGAGAGGATGTACTATTCAGGGAATGTTGTTTTCGGAAAATCCGGAAACATCCTCAACAGCTCAAATCTAAACGACAGCCATTATATATACGAGGTTGGAAGATTTGGCAACTCTAAATACCTTGCCTATTGCACAATAGGTAGAGTAAATGACACGTGTTTTGGTTCTAGTGGAATAGAGGAATCATCATACTCCATAAAATGCAGTAGGGTGTGGAGAT
>CAZYPB010000071.1:0-6667 GCA_964649265.1 Microcaldota archaeon | reverse complement strand
AAAAGCCACTTCAGCAAGAAACTAGAAAAGAACTCAATATTACACATGCCAATAGCACATAACGAAGGAAGATACTTTGTTTCAGAAGAGGAATATGAAAAACTGAATGATAATGATCAGATAATATTCCGATATGTTGACATAGACGGGAAAGAAAGCGATCAGGCGAATCCAAATGGATCCGTCCATTCTGTGGCAGGGGTATGTAATGAAAATGGAAATGTCCTTGGAATGATGCCTCACCCGGAACGTGCTTCCGAGGCAATACTTGGGGGAGTGCACGGAAAAGGAATACTCGAATCGTTCAAGGTGTAAAAATGCCGGATGTAGATCTAACAACGGAGGAGCAGAAGAGCATAATCTCGTTACTGGGCAGAGAGCCGAATGATGTGGAGTGGGGCATGATCGATGTAATGTGGAGCGAACACTGTTCATATAAAAGCAGCAGACCCTCCCTGTCACTTCTTCCAACAACTGGAGAGAAAGTTCTCCTAGGTCCGGGTTATGATTCCGGGATAGTAGACATAGGGGATGGCTGGGCAGCTGCATTCAAAATAGAAACGCACAACCACCCTTCTGCAATAGAACCCTATGGTGGGGCAGCAACAGGAATAGGTGGCATTGTTAGGGACATTATATCTGTTGGCGGAACACCTGTAGCATTTCTCAATTCAATTCATTTCGGATCACTTAATTCCCCGCATTCACAATGGCTTCTTAGGTATGTTGTTAAGGGCATTGGAGATTACGGAAACTGCATAGGTGTACCAACAGTTGCAGGAGAGGTACAGTTCGATGATTCGTTTGAGAGAAACTGTCTTGTTAATGCAGCATGCGTTGGTTTTGTGAAGCATGACTGCATTGTATCTGGCTATGCAAAGGATGCAGGAGACCTTCTTGTTTTAGCAGGAGGGTCAACTGGAAGGGACGGCGTCCATGGGGTTACGTTCGCTTCAAAGAACCTAGATGAAGGGAGTGAGGATGACCGCCCAGCAGTTCAGATTCCTGATCCATTCACAAAAAAACTGATAATAGACGCATGCCTTGAGGCATTCGGTGAGAACATAATAAAGGCACTCAAAGATCTAGGTGGGGGAGGCCTTACGTGTGCAAGCTCTGAAATGGCGCACAAGGGGAAGAAAGGAGCTAAGATAGATATATCACGCGTTTTTGTAAGGGAAAAAGAGATGCAGGCATTCGAGATTCTTCTCTCAGAATCACAGGAAAGAATGCTGTTCTCAGTTGATCCATCAGACCTAAAGAAGCTAACAAACATACTAGAAAAATACTCGCTTACGTACGCGGTTATAGGTGAGATAACTGAGGATAAGTGCCTTACAGTTATGGACAAGGATAAGGTTGTTGCAAAGCTCCCGACTCACATACTTGCAGAAGTTCCTGTTGTTAACAGGCCAAAAAAGAAACCTGAGAAAAAGGAAAACGAGGGTAAGATATCCGAGCCAAAGGGAATGGCCCCTCTTCTTACAACACTCTTCTCTTCAGATAACATCTGCAGCAGGAGGTGGGTCTACCAGCAGTACGATCACGAAGTTGGTGACAGGAGTGCTCTAAAGGCAGGTCTTGGCGATGCAGCAGTTGTTCTATCCCCAAACGGAAAGGCAATAGCAGTTACATCTGATTCAAACTCACTTCATTGTGCATTGGACCCATATGTGGGGTCACTTGGGATAATGGCTGAAGCACTTAGGAACCTTGCTTGTGTTGGTGCAAAGGCAGTTGGAATAGTTGATAATCTTTCATTTGGAAATCCAGAGAACCCAGAGATCATGTGGGAATTCCATGAATCCGTAAAAGGCATAGCAGATGCAGCAAAGGCATTCAACACCCCATGTGTAGGTGGAAACGTAAGCCTTTACAATGAAGACGATCTTACAAAGAGAGCAATAAAACCAACACCAGTTATAGTAATGATTGGAACTGTAGATAAGCTTGATAACATAACATCCCATGGTTTCAGAACAGGAGAAAGCATTGTGCTTTTGGGTTCAACAGCACCTGAGATGGGGGGGAGTGAGTACCACCGGGTGATACACAAAACCCAGGCAGGCCAGGTTCCGCTTGTTGATTTGGAAAAGGAGAAGATGAAAGCCGAATTCGTCATAAACCAACAGGATAAGATAACATGCGCACACGATTGCTCAAAAGGCGGGCTTCTAGTAACAATTGCTGAAATGTGTGCGTCCGGTCTTGTGGGGGCGACAATAGACATTCATAAGATTCCTAATACTTGCAAACGATTTGATGAGCTCGCGTTCTCGGAATCGCATGGCAGATATGTCATATGTACAAAACATCCAGAGATCATAGTCTCTGATGCAAAGGATAAGGGGATTGTTGCAGAGATAATAGGGAAAGCAGAGGGAGACACTTTGAGATTCGGGGACCATTCCTGGGATGTGCTCGAGCTTCTTAACAGCAGAGAGGTAACAATGTGGAAAAGGATGGGGGGCAAACCATGACCCTTGAAACCAAACTAAAAGACTCTTGTGGTGTGTTCGCAATATATTCGTTCTCTAAAAGTCAGGTTAGTATAAGGGCATACAATGGATTAACTGCAATACAGCACAGGGGCCAAGACAGTGCTGGAATATCTGTTTTTTCAGATGCAGGGATTAAAACACATAAATCCGCAGGACTCGTTTCAGATATATTTTCAGAGAAAGATCTTACATCTCTAAAGGGATATATTGGAATAGGGCATGTAAGGTACCCAACAACTGGTTATTCTATCGAGGAGGATGCACAGCCCTTTGTTATAAACTACCCAAAAAACGGAATAGCACTTTCTCACAATGGAAACATAGCAAATCTAAACAAACTAGACAAACTAATTAGGAAAAGAGGACGACGCCTTTCCTCTTCTTGCGATGCAGAATTTATCCTTAATTTTGTTGCTGAGGAACTAATAAGGTCCAAAGGAAACATGTGGAAAGCGATAACAAACACAATGAAGATACTGGATGGGTCGTATTCTGTTGTTATGCTTACTGGGGAAGGGGAGCTTGTTGCTTTCAGAGATCCACTTGGAATAAAACCACTTTGCATGGGCCAAGATGAGGATAGGATAGTGTTCTCTTCTGAAAGCACAGCCTTGGATATTAATAACATGAAAATTACGCGGGACCTGAAACCCGGCGAGGCAGTCATCGTAAATGGAAAAGGAGTGAGGAGCAAGATCCTAGTAAAGAAGAAGAAACGTTCGCACTGCATGTTCGAGTATGTTTATTTCTCAAGACCAGACTCGGTCTTGGACAGGCGGAGCGTTTACAATGTGCGCTTCAGGCTCGGGCAGATACTTGCGCAGATAGCTCCAGTTAAAGCAGATATCGTGGTCCCTGTTCCTGATACATCCAGGCCTGCTGCAAGTGGTTATTCATACCAGAGCAGGATACCTGTTGCAGAGGGACTCATAAAAAACAGATATGTTGCTCGTACTTTCATTATGCCTGACCAAACAAAACGTGATCTTGCAGTTAAGCTTAAGCTGAATGCATTGGAAGCAGTTCTCCATGACAAGAGAGTTATACTTATAGATGATAGTATTGTGAGAGGAACAACCCTGCGACCAATAACCTCTCTTCTTAAAAGCGCAGGAGCAAAAGAGATACACGTCCGAGTAACCTGCCCACCCATAATCTCACCATGCTTCTATGGGATAAACATGCCCACATACACTGAACTAACAGCACACAATAATTCAATTGATGAGATAAGGAAAAAGGCAGGATGCGATTCACTTGTTTACATGGACCTAAAGGGGCTTCTGAAAGCAATAGGGATGCCAAAAACAAGTCTCTGTCTTGGTTGTTTAACAGACAGATACCCAACAAAAACAGGAAATGATCTTGCAAAGAAAATAAAGAGTTCAAAGAAATGCGGAAACCTCCGTTGTTGGGAGCCAATGGAGTGATTGTATGAGAATACTTATTGTTGGTTCTGGTGCGCGTGAGCACGCTATAGCAAAGGCAGTTTTCAGATCAGAGGACTCCAAACTTCTCTCGTATATGAGTTCCAAGAACCCCGGAATAATGAAGATATCTGAGGATTGGAGAGCTGCTGATATCTGTCATGTTGATGAGGTTGCTAGATGGGCAATTGAGAAAAAGGTGGACTATGCAGTCATAGGCCCAGAAGCACCGCTCAATGCAGGCATTGCGGATGAATTAATTAAGGGCGGAATACCCTGCGCAGGACCCACAAGAAAAGCAGCTCTACTGGAATGCGACAAGTCATTCTCAAGAAATCTTATGAAAAAACACAACATCCCTGGTTGCCCGGAATTCGGGTCATTCTCGGATCCATCCGAAACTGATCTTTTCATAGATTCATTGGAAGAAGTTGTTGTGAAACCTTCTGGCCTAACTGGTGGCAAGGGTGTTAAGATAATGGGCCCACATCTGAGAGACAAGAAACAGGCAAAGGAATACGCAAAGGAAGTTATAGGGTCCAATATAGGAAAACTAGGCTCAGTTGTGATAGAGGAAAAACTTATCGGGCAAGAGTTTACACTTCAGGCATTTGTTGATGGAAAGAACCTGCTCCCAATGCCGACAGTTCAGGATCACAAACTGGCTTTTGAAGGAGATACTGGCCCAAATACCGGAGGCATGGGTTCGTACTCTGCACCTGGAAAAATACTTCCATTCCTTTCAGAGGATGATTATGCTAAAGGATTGGGGATAATGAGAAAGACAGTTAAGGCTCTTGCAGATGAAGGCACCCCCTACAGGGGATTCCTTTACGGCCAGTTTATAGCAACAAAATCCGGGGTCTCAGTCATAGAATTCAATGCAAGGCTTGGAGATCCAGAGGCAATGAATGTACTCTCTCTTCTAAAAACAGATATGTCCGCACTTATTGTGTGGATGGCAGAGGGAGGAATGAAAAAAGCGGACTTTTCTGAAAAGGCAACCGTCTGCAAGTACCTTGTCCCAAATGGATATCCTTCCGACCCGGTGAAAAACAAACAGATAACTGTGGATGAGAAATCTATTGTTGAGCTCGGTGCCGAGGTCTTCTATGCATCTGTGGATCAGCGCGCAGGAGAACTATTTGAGCTTGGTTCCAGAACAATTGCACTTCTGGGAGTTGCAGACACAATCTCAGATGCAGAGGTAATAGCAGAGAAGGCAACTGGTTTTGTGAAAGGCCCACTTTTCCACAGAAAGGATATAGGAAAAGAAGAGCTTGTAGATAAAAGGATAGTTCACATGAAAGAGCTGAGACATCAATAAAAATATAAACTAACCAAAACATTCTTTTCTGGTGGAACCACTTACACTAAGCCTGTTGGTTGTTTTTGTAATAATATCCGTTGTGCCGCTATTCTCAAATAGAACGGGGTTACCCGTAATAGTAACTGAAATAATTATAGGGATGATGTTGGGGAAATCACTGTTCAACATAATCCCAGAACATCCGATAATAGATTTCTTCTCATCTTTTGGTTTGGTTTACCTTATGTTTCTTGCAGGAGTTGAAGTGAACCTCAGCAAGGTGAAACGATTCTTTTCAAAGACCGTATCAATTGCAATACTGTCCATCTCAATACCATTTGTAACTGGCTATTTTCTTGCAGAATATGTTGGAGTTGATCCATTTTTCTTCGGTGCGATATTCTCAACAACTTCTCTGGGCGTTATCCTCCCACTCTCAAGAGAGCTAAAACACAATCCGAACCTCTCTCACGTGCTTCTTGGTTCCGTTGTGCTTGCAGATATAATCAGCATGTTTATCCTGGCCTTTTCGTTATCGTTAATAGAAGGGGACTTGGGCCTATCATTCATCTATTCCATAATAATAATACTTGTTTTATTCTTGATCCCATGGCTCATTAATAAATCGAATCTTTATGTTGGGATAAGAAGATGGGAAACAAAGAAATCTCATTTTGAACTGGAGGTCCGAATTTCGTTTGCTCTCATACTTATATTTGCAGCTATATCCGAGGAACTTGGGTTCCATTCAATCATAGGTGCATTCATAGCAGGACTCGTGATATCTGAATTTACATCAAGGGCATCCTTGTTAGAGCAGAAGTTGGAGGGATTTGGTTACGGCTTTTTCATACCGCTATTCTTTATATTTATGGGTGCAAAGGTCGACATGCCCTCTCTTTTCTCAAATATTGGAAACATACAGCTTCTTTTTGCAATACTTTTCTTTGGAATGATGTCAAAGATCTCTGGTGTCGCCCTAATCTCCAGAGCCAAAGGATTCGATCTAAGGGAAAGCATTTCAATGGGCCTATTTCATTCAGCAAGGCTTAGCCTTGTTATAGCGGCTGTTGAGATCGGTCGGACAATGAATATACTTGATGAAAATCTTTTCTCAATATTTATTATTCTAGCAGCTTTCTCTGCAATAGTAGGACCTTCAGTTGGAAAGAGGATACTCCTAAAAAAATAAAGTCCACTACTGTTTTATCCTAGCGTGCCAATAATCGCTCTCTTCATCAACAGCTCCGCTTATGAACCTTTCAGAATAACCTTCTTTCTCAAGCTTGCTTTTCCACTCGGAAAGTTCCTCTTTTTCTAGGTAGGATATCTTCCCCTTTATGCAAACTTGGTAGAGTTTTCTTTTGAGAATTCCTTCTACATACTTTTTTTGGCTTTGAACTTTCATTTTTCTGAAAACACTTTTCAGA
>CAZYPB010000070.1:0-6686 GCA_964649265.1 Microcaldota archaeon | reverse complement strand
GTCCAGAGGGATGCATGGGCGAACCAGGAAAGGTTCCAGACATTGATTACGATTACTGCAAAGGCTGTGGGATATGCGCAAATGAATGTCCCAAAAAAGCCATAGATATGAAGACGGAGAAGTGAGATTATGAAAAAGACAATTGAAGGTTCAGCTGCAATTGCTGAAACAGCGAAGAACTGCGACCCAGATGTAGTCGCCTGTTTTCCCATAACTCCTTCTACACATATTGCAGAAGATTTGAATAAGCTGTATGCTGATGGAGAGATAAGGGATTTCATACCTGTGGAAGCAGAGTTTTCTGCGATCTCTGCGCTAATTGGTGCATCATCTGCAGGAGGGAGGGCGTTCTCTACAACAAGCAGTCAGGGGTTGGCACTTATGCATGAAGCCATATTCTGTACTGCCGGAATGAGATTATCTCCTGTAATGGTTGTTGCAAACAGGGCATTATCTGCTCCATTGAACATATGGAACGATCATCAGGATTCAATTTCAGAGAGGGACAGCGGTTGGATCCAGCTTTTCTGTGAGACAAATCAAGAGGCTTGCGATACAGTCCCACAGGCATTCAAGATTGCCGAGAGCGTTGGTCTTCCAGCCATGGTCTGCATAGATGGGTTTTACCTAACGCATGCTGTTGAACAGATAGACATACCTGAAAAGGAACAGATCTCAGGTTACTTGCCTAAGTTCAACCCAAAATACAAGCTCGACCCAGAGAACCCAATAAGCCTGGGAGTATATGCTTTCCCAGAGCATTACCAAGATTTCCGAAAAGATGTTTTCGACGATATGGGGAAGTCAAAAGAAGACATCCGAAAAGCACATGATGAATGGAGCAAGATAACCGGGAGAACATACGGCGATGGACTTATAGAGAAATACAAACTCGAAGACGCTGAATCTGTTTTTGTTGGCATGGGAAGCGTTATGGGGAATGCAAAGGAAGCAGTTGATAACCTTCGATCAGATGGAAAGAAAGTCGGAGTTCTTAGAATAAAATCATTCAGACCATTCCCAGGAAAAGAGATTGCTGAAGCATTGGCAGGCAAGAATGTTGCAGTATTTGAAAAAGCAATAAGCTTTGGAGGAGAAGCTCCCATCTACTCTGAAATCATGACTGCCGTTGGAGAAAACAAATCAGATGCAGTTATTTCAAGCTTCATTGGCGGACTTGGAGGAAAAGATGTGACAGTTAACCATGTAAAAGAGATTCTGGACAAGGTAAGCGGCGGAAAGCCATTAAAGGAGTGGGTTTAGATGGTTGAAGAACTATTTGCTTCCGGACATCGTGCATGTGCAGGTTGCGGTATTGCAGTTGCTTTCAGACAGATCATGAAAGCTGTTGGAAAAGATGTTATAGTGGTAAATGCAACTGGCTGCGGTGAGATAATATCATCTCCTTACCCTCAGAGCGCTTGGAAGGTTCCATACATACACACTCTTTTCGAGAATGTTCCCGCAGTTGCTGCAGGAATAAGCCACGCCCTGAGGTCCATGGGAAATGATCACACGCAGGTAGTATGTATTGCAGGCGATGGCTCAACATATGATATAGGCTTCGGTGCTCTTTCTGGAATGCTCGAAAGAGACGATGATGTGCTCTATGTATGCTATGATAATGAGGCTTACATGAACACAGGGATACAGAGAAGCAGCTCAACCCCATGGAAGGCATCTACCACCACATCGCAAGTGGGTAAATCAATAAAAGGAAAGCCTCAGTGGAAGAAACCAATCATAGAGATTGTTGCTGCGCACAGGGCACCATATGTTGCAAGCTCAAGTATAGCATATCCTTTTGATGTAGATAAGAAACTAAAGAAAGCTGCAAAAATAAAAGGAGCGCGCTTTGTTTCTATATTCTCGTCATGCCCGACAGGTTGGGGGCTTGATACTGCCAAATCAATAGAGGCTGCAAGGCTTATCGTCGAAACAGGCATATGGAGAATGGAAGAATATGAATACGGCAAGAGAACAGATCTGTTTAAACCAGCGAAACGGAAACCTGTGGAGGAATACCTTAAGCAACAGAAACGGTTCAAGCATTTGACTCCTGAGGAAGTAACAGAGATACAGAAAAAAATCGACGAGAGCTGGGCAGAGGAAAGCTGAGTGGCCAAAAACTTTAAATATCTCGATAATCAACTCAGATTGGCGATTAACAGATGAAAATGAAAGTTGTGTTTGCACTGGCAACAATAGTCTTTTTGCTAGGATGCTTCACGCAACCTGGTCCGGTTGTGGTGCATAACAAAACAACAAAAGATAACGATACAACAAACCAAACTCCCCCGGCCACCATAAACACAAGCAAAGGCTGCGAGGTTTTCTCAGATCAACAGCTGAGAGATAATTGCCACATGAACAGGATAACTGGGGGTTATTCTCAGGATATTGGGGTTTGTGAAAAGATAGACGATCCAACACTAAGGGACAAATGCACACACTTTTTGGCATTGAAGGATGTTTCACTCTGCGAAAAGATATCCTCTCTTTCAATGGATTTAAGAGATGACTGTTATTATTCTCACGCAGATTCTATTGGAGATGAAACTCTTTGCATGAAAATAGAGGGAGAAGCGCTGAAAACAGAATGTCAAAATAAAAGGATTGATGAAAAATGCTCTGGTTTAGATGATTATGAACAGACCATATGCTATGCCACTGAGAAGAACGCTCCTGAGATATGTGAGCAGACAAATCAAACAAACAAATGCTATATTGAAATTGCAAAAAAAACTAAGAACCTAGAGATATGCGAACTCATAACCTCTGCAGCCAGCAACAAAGCATGCGCCGGCATAGTGACTGGCAATTACGAAGTGTGTAAGGAGCTTGAATACAATACAACAGAGGATACATGTTACCAGAAGATAGCCATTGAGTTAAACAACTACTCCATATGTGAAAATACTGTCACTGAGACGTATATAAACGAATGCTATGAGACACTAGCACTTATGAATAACTTCCCTTCACTATGCAAAAAACTTGTAAAGGAACCGCAAAGAGACATGTGCTACTACAACGTAGGAGTTAGATTCAATGATGTTGATGTATGCAGCCTTGTTTTAGAAAGCGGAAAGAGAGATCTATGCCGTGTTGCAGTTGCAAAGTCACTGGGTGAACCTTACATCTGCGGGGTTGTGGAAAATAATTACTTCCGAAACTACCAGTGTTTCCCAACAATAATGTCCGGAGATTACGAAATTAGTCTGGAGAGCTGTGAAAAGATAAATGCAGAGCATATGAGTTGGAGGGATGAGTGTTTCCTCAAAGTATCCGAAGATACTGGAAACTCAACGATCTGCGATTACATACAGACTGAATCCATAAAATCAAGGTGCTCATGAAGAATCCTGTTTATTTTCATCTTCAGGGGCAACTTCGAAATCTTCTGGAGAATATTTGAATTCAGAATCTCCAGATAACTCTCCCTTTGATTTCATAAGTTCTCTTGCTAGTAGATAGAATATGAGCGCGAGAGATCTCCTTCCTTTATTATTGCACGGAACAACAAGATCTATGTATTTTGTTGAGTTATCTGCGTCACACAAAGCAACAACAGGTATTCCCATAACTGCTGCTTCTTTTATGGCCTGCCTCTCACCTTTCGGATCACATACAAACAGGATCTTGGGTTCAATGAAATCGTCTCGAGCCGGGTTTGTAAGGACTCCGGGGATAAATCTACCAGTTAGTACCTTTGCACCAATGACCTTAGCAAATTTTGAAGAAGAGTTTATTGCATATGTTCGTGAAGCGACAACAAGCATTTCAGATGGCTCGTACTGTTTGAGAAATTTGACGGCATATCTAAGCCTCTCATCTACTTTCTTCAGATCAAGTACATATAAACGATCCTTTCTTGCTTTATAGATGAAAGGATTCATGTCTGAAGTCTTTATCTTGGTTCCTATGTATATACCTGCTTCAAGATATTTTTCCTGTGGTATCAACAAATCACTCATATAATAACCTCCAATCGAAATGGGGCCGCCGAGATCTATCCAAACTTTTCAGAATTTTTGATTAAACTTTTTCCCAAAAAGTTTATTGAACTCGGGTCGCCGACATTTTGTAACTTTTCCAAGCACCCCAAGCCGGAAGGATGGCCAGGCTACCCTACGGCCCCAATTAACATATTCAGCGTACTCGTATGTCCGTCATGGTTTAAACGTCGGGACAGCCGTATGCTGAATTACCATATGTCATGTGGGAAAATAAAAATCTTCCCTCTGTGAACTGCTCCTTAGAACTTTCCATGTTGAATTATTTCATCAATAACATCAACTTGGGAAAGGAGCATTCTCCTGCAGCAGTATCTATTTATGCCTAGATCATCCAGCACTTTTGCAGGATCATCACCAGCTTCGATGCGCTTGCTGTATTCCTCATATCTATCTGCAATAACTGAACCGCAGGTAAAACATCTCACAGGTATCATCATAGGTATCACCTATCTGTACGATTTCTGGAATCTTGCCCTTGCTTTTGGTCCCTTGTATTTCTTTGGCTCGACCCTTCTCTTATCTTCTATAACCATATTCCTATCAACTGCCATCATCTTCTTTTTGAGTTCTTCGTCACCAGTGTATCTTAGTATTGCCTTTGCAATGGCAGTTCTTGCAGCCTGAATCTGGCCTACAACTCCGCCACCATGTACATTGACAACAACATCAAGTTTTGAAACTAAATCTCCAGCTAATCTTATTGGTTCCAGTACAATGTCTCTTAATGGGGCAGGTTCAACGCAATCCACTGACATTCCATTTATTCGAATAACTCCTTTTCCTTCACTAACAGTAGCTCTTGCAATGCTCTCCTTTCTCTTTCCCCTTGCGTGGAAATACTTTTCCTTTGCTTTCTTTTTTCTAGTAGTAGTTTTCCTCTTTTTTTTCTTAGGAGCATCCTCTTTCTTTACTGGTTCAGTTTTCTCTTCCTTTTTTTCAGTTTTTTTCTTCATCTATCCACCTTGTAACCAAGACTTTTGCAGACATCTGCCATTGAAACATACCTGGTTCTGAGCTTGCTTGATCCAACTCCTTTCAGCCGCTCAGCCTCGCCCAGAGATTCAGGATGATGTATGTAAACCTTGAGCTTTTTAAATGCTGCTCTGCCCTTAGCTGCTTTGTATGGGAGCATTCCCCTTATAATTCTCTTCACTAGAAGATCCGGCCTGCGAGGCCATTTTGGAGAGTTCTCAGGATTTGCCCTGTTCTTAACATTTCTTCTGCTCAAGTATTTCTCATTTATGAACCTTGGATTTCCTGACATTACCATCTCAGATGCATTAACAACAGCAACTGAATCTCCTGAGAGGAGCATCTTAGCAACTCTTGAGCCAACGCGGCCCACAATACAATCCTTTCCATCTATGACTCTCATGTTATCACTCCATAATTATGATGTCTGTCCCCTTGGGATTCTTCTCTGCAAGGGCTTTGATGTCCATGCATGACCCCTGTGAACTTATCTTCCTCTCCGCATCCAAGGAGAATCTCAACGCTGCAACATCAACAGTGTGTGTGAGTGAACCACTTGCCAAGACCTTTCCAGGAACAACTACGGTGGTTCCTTCCTTTGTGTTCTTGTCAATCTTCCCGATGTTTACCTCTGCCATCCTTCTCCTGGAAGTTGACAATCTCTCTGCAACGTCTCTCCAGAATCTGGATTTGCTCTTTTTGGATGTTTTCTCCAGGAACACTATAAGATTTTTTAATTCCGTACTTGGTATTTTTTTTCTCATGCAATCCTCCTTCCTCTATTTAAACATAAATGCGGGGGATGGGATTTTCATTAAGGGGATGATAAGAGACCCAACCCCTTATATTCGAACCCACGCAGCCACTAAAGGCACAGGAGCCTCAGTCCTGCACATTTGACCAGACTCTGTCACCCCCGCATGCTAGTTTTTCATTCCCTTTTCAAATCCATCTATTTTTGTCTCCAATATCTCAATTGTTCTATTGAGTATCTGTTTTGTTGTTAGCTGCCCGAAAGATTCCATATGGAAATCAAATACTTTTTTCTTATCATCATACCCATATGTTATAAGGCAAGCCTGATATTTTGCGTGCTCTTTTCCATTTCCTAGTTTTGCTTTTGCTTCAAGCCTGAGCACCTGTTTTTCCATCATTTTCAGAATCGGGATCTTCTCATTTGCAACAATAATCTTACTATCTGTGCTTTTCAATTCACCAGAATGGATTGTCCCCGGACCCTGTGCATCTAACGTGAATACAATCTCCTCTTTCTTTGCAGCACGAAGATCTGTTTTTATAGGTATAAGACATAGCCTGTTTGAAAGATATTCGTCGAAAAATGAAGAAGAGTTCTCATAGAATACAACTGAATCTATTGCAAATGTATCTATCTCCGACAGTGCTATGCGCCTCAATGCATTTGCTAAAGAAACCGTGCAATCGCTCAACTTGAAATCCATCTCATTATCATTGCATTTGATTATTTCGAATTTCATAACTACACCCTGCGCCCTCTTCGGCCACCTGGCCTCTTTGTTGTGTCTGTAGGTATCGGAGTAACATCCTCTATCCTACCTATCCTAAGACCGGATCTTGCAAGAGCCCTGACAACTGCCTGAGCTCCAGCTCCAGGTGTTTTTGCTCCGTGTCCACCTGGTGCCCGTATTTTTATATGGATAGATGTTATGCCTCTTA
>CAZYPB010000069.1:0-6918 GCA_964649265.1 Microcaldota archaeon | reverse complement strand
CCATTATCTGACAAGCAGTATTTAAACTTAACTGTCAAAATAATGGCCGACCATAATGTACGATATCTTGATTGTTGGAGCCGGACCGGCAGGTATGTCTGCTGCAATATATGCCGCACGGAAGAACCTGTCCACACTCCTCATAGAGTCCAAATCAGCGGGCGGATACATGGCCCTTGCACCATGGGTGGAGAATTACCCCGGTGTTGAGAAGGTTACAGGCATGGAGCTTTCAGAAAGAATGAGGAAACAGGTTGAATCCTTCGATATAAAGATTACACTGGGAACTGTTGTTGGTATCTCTAAAGATGCAAATGTTTTCAAGATAAAAACAACTGATTCTGAATTCGAATCAAAGACAGTTATACTTGCAACTGGCTGCGAATACGGCAAACTAAGAGTGCCCGGGGAAGATGAATTCCTTGGGAAAGGAGTATCGTACTGTGCAACATGCGATGGAATGATGTTCTCCGGAAAGAGGGTTGCAATAATAGGGGGAGGCAACACAGCGCTTTCTGCTGCAATCATGATGTGCGATATAGCAGAGGAAGTTTACCTGGTACACCGAAGGACTGAGCTTAGAGGGGACGAGTCACTCCAACAGAGACTTGGGAAAACAAAAACAGTTCTAGGTTACACTCCGAAGAAAATAATTGGCGATAAGTTTGTTACAGGAATCGAATTAGAGAAACGTGACACGAAAGAAAAGAAGACAATCGATCTGGAAGGTATCTTTGTTAACATAGGTGCAGTACCAAGTTCGGAGATAGCAAAAACCCTTGGTGCAGGCATAAATGGTAAAGGACACATAAAAACAAATCATGATGGTTCAACATCTGTACCTGGTCTGTTTGCAGCTGGGGATGTGACCGGTGGCATCAGACAGATAGTTGTTGCAACTGCCCAAGGTGCGACGGCATCAACAGGGGCCCATGATTATCTAAAATATGGAAAAAGTGTAGATGAGGATTAGAGCAACAGAACCCTTCCGTTATGCTCATCTATCTCGCATTTCCCAGCTAGAGATTTCTTTATCTCATCCCAACTATTCCCTTGCTTTTTCATCTCTTTTATTTTTTTGAGTATTGATTCTACTTCATTGTATCTTGCGTATATGGCATCTCCCATGTTCCTGTAGTCCTCTGCATCCTTGAGAAGCTTTTCTCTGTGTTCAGTCTGCTTCTCCAACCTGTTTCTCAGTTTCTCAGTTTCAGTATCAACTAATGGAAGTCCATCAATTCCTTGTGAAATGCACATGTCAATTGCTTTTGAGAGTGAATCAATTTCCCGCTTATCCATATCAGAGTATCTGCACAGATCTGCAAGTGAGAAGTCAACAGCTTTTCCTTCCTTAAAATAGACAATTGGCTTAAGTTTGCTATAAATGTCATTTAGTGATAAGACAAGTGTCGAGATCTGTTTTTCGTCCAGTTTTGAAGCATTAATCCGTGGTTTTAACCCAGATCTCATGCATGCCTCTTCGAGATAAGTATTTCCGAAATTTGTTTTAGCTGATAGTACTGCTATTAGTGCCTTTGGCTCAAGCACGTCCTTTATTTTTGCACTAAACGGAGGTGATGCCCTATTCGATTTTGGGAACTCGTAACCATGCCTCTCCTTTAACACCCTGTCTTTCCATTCCTCTCTTCTATAAATACGTATTATTTTGTTGTCATCACCTAGGAAAACAAGATTTCCTTTTGCAAACATTTCGAACACAAGTGTGAAACCATCGAATCCAAAAACAAGTACTCTATCGAAACCATGCTGCTCAACAGAAAGCAGCTTTGCACCGCTTATCCTTTTCCTTATGTACATTGCCAGGTTTGTGGGTGTTTTCGGAGACTCTTTTATGTACTTAGTCAGATGGATTCTTTCTCCAAGAACAACGGAAAGATCCTCGTATTTCCCGGGTACTCTGAACCTGATCCTGAACTCTCCCTCACCAAGTTCATAGAATTTGTCTAGCCTCCCCCCAATTAGGCATTCCAGTTCCTTCGAGAGATAAGAATATTCCACATTGGCCATACTGCGCATGTTTAACACGTGTCTGAAAAGATTTAAAGAGCCTCTTGTCTAAGGAATATCATGCATGTAATAACGGGCGGAACAGGAAGGCTTGGCAAACATCTTGTTGAGAGGCTGTTGTCACAGGGGAAAAAAGTAAAGGTTCTTGCAAGAAGCAAAAAAACAGACCTTCCTGAAGGTGTCATAGTCCACAAGGGAGATATAACAAAACCGGAGACACTTGAAGGGTTTGTTGGGAGCAATGATACCTTTTTTCATCTAGCTTCAGTTATAGATACCAAACTAAGTGACAGGACATTCTACGAAGTCAATGTTCTGGGGACAACAAATGCACTCAAAGCATGCAGAGGAAAAGAGGTAAAGCGCTTTGTTTATGTTAGTTCAGTATCTGTTTTCGGTTATCCTGAGATAATCCCAGCTGACGAGAGGTGCCCTAAGAAACCTATCTCGAAATACGGAAAATCTAAGATGTTAGCAGAGGAGGTAATAGCCCGCCAGTGGAGGATAATAAAATCATCAATACTGCGCCCAGGAATGATGTACGGGCCTGGTTTTGAAGAGGGCTATCTTCCAGTTCTCAAGGCACTTGGGAAAGGTAAGATGCCCATACTGGGAAATGGGGAGAACCACATACCACTAGTTCATGTTTCTGATGTCGTTGATGCACTTTTGCTTGTTGCAGATCATGAGGATGCTGAGAGAGAGGATTTCAATCTAGCAGGACCAGGTTATCCAACCCAGAGAGAACTGTTCAAAATAGCCTGTTCCGCACTAGGCGTAAAAGAGCCAACGAGGTCTGTTCCGTTGTGGCTTGCCAAAACAGTTCTCCCCATACTTTCAGCATCAAGCAAATACAGTTTCTCATCTCATAACTTAGACCAACTAACAAAGGATAGGGCATTTGACAGTACCAAAATAAAGAAAAAGCTTGAGTTCCAACCAAAGACGAGCCTCTCGCAAGGAATAAAAGAGATGGTGGAGTATTATAGGGAAAGGGGGTTGATCTCTTGAAAGTTGATAAATATATCCATGATGTGATCTCCAGGGAAGGAGCATCGTTATTCGTACTGATAGATCCATGTGATCATTCTTCAGAGGAAAAGGCTGCAAAAACAGCACAGGAGGCATGTGACGGGGGCGCAGATGTAATACTTGTAGGTGGTTCAATAGGGGCTCAAGGATCACTTCTTGATGACACTACCCGCATGATAAAAGAGAAAGTAAATGTTCCAGTTGTTCTTTTCCCAGGAAACATAGCAACTGTAACTCCATATGCTGATGGAATATATTTCATGTCACTGCTTAACTCAAGAAACCCATACTGGATATCCCAGGCTCAGACGCTCGCTGCCCCAATAATAAAGAAGATGAACATAGAATCACTTCCAGTGGGTTATATTGTCGTAGAACCAGGCGGAACAGTTGGCTGGGTCGGAGATGTGAACATTGTCCCACGAGATAAACCACAGATAGCAGCATCTCTTGCTCTAGCAGGGGAACTCATGGGTTCAAAATACATAATAACGGATGTAGGATCTGCATCAAAGGTTGGCCCAGTTCCAAATGAGATGATAAAGGTAGTTTCCAGTACAATTTCTGTTCCTTATATAATAGCTGGAGGAATAAGAACCCCGAAACAAGCAGGAGATGCAATAAAGTATGGGGGCGACATACTCCAAGTCGGAACTGCAGTCGAAAACAAACACAATGCAAAGGACATAGTCTCCTCACTTGCAAAGGAAATAAAGAGAGAGGGTAAAAAGAAGGTTTAGTTTCTTCTTAAAACAACAAAGAAGTCTCCCTCATAGTCCAAGCTGAAATCAGAATAATCCGAGTTGTAAACAATTCTCTTTTCGTATATGTCTTTTTGTAATGCTACGTAATTCCGCTGTTTGCTGAAATCCCCATAGTGTATCCTCGGGTAGGTGAAATGCCTGAGTATTGCGCTGTGAAGATCTATCGTGTTTTCGGGCATCATTGAGTCGACAATCAGGCTTTCAAGCTCCTCGTCAGTTAATGTTTCATGGTTAATTAGAAACAAGGCACTCAGATCGTCATATTCTCTGTTTTCTGAAACCTTATAGTAGATAATTGTTGGGTTGTACTGCATAACCAACAGCGTGTCCTTTTCAGAAAGATATTCTCCAATCTCTCTGGATTCAAGGTTATCTCCAGAAGAAACGATAAGGTTCTGGTAGACGTATACCCCAGGTATTGAGAGTAGGGTTAGGGCAAAAACAAAGAACAGCGAAAGAAAGTCAATTCTCTTATCTGCAACTATAACCTTAGCTGCGAAAAACGAGATTACGGGGACAAGTGGAAGAAGGTACCAGAACAGTGAGCCCGGAACCACAAGTGGAAAAAGACCGAAAACAGCCCAAACATACCAGAAGCGATTGCACAACTCTGTGCGGTATCTGTAAACCCCATATATGCCAATCATAAGCCAAACCATGCTGAATTGAAGTATCTGCAATATGTTTTCAGAAAAATAGAAACCCAAACCAAGATCTGTAACTATTCTTGTTGAAGTATCTCTCTGGTACTGCTCTCCAACTCCGGGCATAAACAAGTAGATGCTCATAAAAACAAGGGGGATAAACAGGAATGAAGTAAGTGTCTCCCATCTCCAAAGTCCTTTCCTATGAAATAAAAGGAAATATGCAATTGCAAGCAATGGCGCCATAAGGCCTACCAGTGTTTTTGTGAAAACCGCCAATCCTGCTAAAAGGCCTCCCAAAAGAGCAGTTCGTGGGTTATTTCTGGAGAGAATGTAACACATAACAGACGCGAGAATAAAGAGAGAAAGAAGGCTGTCTGTAAGAAGCTTCAGGTTAACTGCAATAACAAGTCCATTCCCTGCATACGCAAGCCCAGCAATATACCCGAGATCATCCTTATTGCTCACTACTCTAACAATCTCATAAACGAGAAGTGAGCACAAAGCGCCCAGCAAAACACCTGGAAGGCGGTATAGAACCTCAACAGGAACGCCAATATCATGAAAAGGGAAAACAAAAAGCACGTAAACCCAATACATGCCTGGTGGTTTCCACCGGGCAACTTCACCTAAATAGTATGGTGCGGGGTCTCCGCTTTTAATCATAACATCTATGGTCTCAGCGTACAGTGCCTCATCCTTGAAAAAAGGGGCATCGTTTATGAAAACAGTTCTAACCAGGATTGCAAATACAAACAATATGACAAAGCGTTTCATCCGTTCTTCCATCTTAATACCTCATCTATTATTCTCTCAGCACTCAGTTTAACTTCTTCGGATAACTGACTTCCAAATTCAATATTAACCGGCTGAACCCCAACAATCCATGTTTCCCGTGCATCTATCATCTCAGACAATCTTGCCAATGGAAGAGAATGTGTTGAGATGTTCAACCCAACTGATTCTGACGCCTTAATTATTTTTATCTCCCCTCCGTTTCCTCCAAAATCAATCGCATCGAATATAACCAAAACATCCGGGCCCATGCCATTTATCACCTGTATGAAGTTTTCCGGAACAGTACCTGCGTTTATCCCTTCAATACGTTTGCTTATGAAAGGCCCTACGCCGTCATCACCTTTCATCTCATTCCCAACCCCTAGAAACACAACCTTCCCAAACAGTATACTTTCAAGAGCCAAAAAACCCCCTCTGGTTTACAGAAGCCAACAACCTTATTTAAATTGTTTGTCTGCTAATAAATCTTGAGATGTTTTCAGTAAGTATAAAACTTGCAATGGCCGTGTTTAGTATACTGATTTTGTTAGTCTCAGGGACAATTGTTTTCCACTATATAGAAGGATGGGGGTGGATAGATTCGTTCTACTTTACCGGAGTAACGCTTACCACTGTCGGATATGGGGATCTTGCCCCGGACACAGATGTAGGCAAAATATTCACAGTAATAATCTCATTCACAGGTGTTGCGGTGGTCTTCTATTCCCTTTCAGTAATAGCAATAGGCTACTTTGCTAAGCAGCAGGAGATAATAGAACACCAGGTTACCCGGCTTCAGAATGTAAACCAAAAGAAGGAACAGAGGAAAAGCATACTCGATCGTCTCGAGAAAAGAGAGTGGTTGTAGGTCATGAACGACTATATTTATCCGATATTTTTTATCTGCATTCTTTTCTCAGGTTTCTTTTCAGCAGCAGAGATTGCCGTTATCTCCATAGGAAAAATCCGCCTAAAGAGGATAATGAAGGAAAAGAGGCGGGGGTCCTTTTTCCTAAATAAGCTAAAGAAGAACCAACGCAAAACACTGGTCACAATATTAATAGGGAACAACTTTGTCAATGTTTCGGCCTCTGCAATAGCAGCTGTACTGGCAGTTGAACTCTATGGCGAGATTGGTGTTGGGATCGCGACAGGCGTTGTAACATTTGTGCTCTTAATTGTTGGCGAGATAATACCAAAGAGTTTCGCATCCTCCTACCCAGTTAGATTTGCGCTTTTCGCTGCACCTCCAATGTATTACATCGGATTAATCCTCTACCCAGTTGTCCAGTTTTTTGATTTTTTTGCAGGGCTTGTATCCAGACAAGAGAATAAATTCTTCAGCGAGAAAGACCTTCATGCAATGGTTGAGATAGGCGTTGAAGAAAAGGTCCTTGAGCCTCAGGAACAGAAACTCATAGAACGTGTGCTTAAATTCAATGATGTCCCAATCCGAGATGTTATGATACCATTCAAAAATTTTATTTCTCTGGATGCGAAAATGTCCATAGATGAGGCATCCAAGATAATCTCAAGACATGAGTTCACACGCTTTCCGGTTTATTACAAATCAAAGAGTAATATAATCGGAATAATAAGAGTGAAGGATATACTGGTAGAATTCTCAAGGGATTTGGAAGGAAAAAACCTTCAGACAATCCTAATGCCTCCAC
>CAZYPB010000068.1:0-7100 GCA_964649265.1 Microcaldota archaeon | reverse complement strand
AAGGTAACAGGCCACCGTATTACAGTTGAGTGGATGTTCTTTTCAGTCAATATCCTCCAAACAGGCTTCCCCCTCATGGCACACGTGTACTTAGCTTTCATGAATCCTGGGGTCTCCCTTGATAGATTTAGAAGAGGCAGATAGGTTTTCGCATCTCTGCTTATGAAATCGAATATCCCATATTTTCCAGGATTACATCCCGAGGATATCCCACTCCATGCAACCGGAGTTTCGGGGGGAATTGTGGTCTGTAATCTTGAGTAATTAAGTTCACTTAGATTTGGGAGTTTTCCCTCGTCCATTAGTTTATCACACACCTTGGGATCCATTGCATCTATCCCGAGTATGAGTATTTTCTCCATAAGACCAACCAATGACATAGATGAAGCAATCCAAAAGTTATAAATGATTTCGCCAGAAATTATCTACATGACTATTGAAGAAGAAGCTCTTGCTTTTCATAAAAGTGCAATGGGGAAGATAGAAGTCTCAAGCAAGGTATCACTTGCAACGAGAAAGGACCTTTCACTTGCCTATACTCCCGGGGTTGCAGAACCGTGTAGAAAGATACTTGCAAACAAGAAACTAGTCTATGAATACACTTCTAAATGGAATACTGTTGCAGTTGTTTCTGACGGAAGCAGAGTTCTTGGGCTTGGAGATATAGGCCCTGAGGCAGCACTTCCAGTTATGGAGGGAAAAGCCATACTCCTAAAGGAATTCGGATGTGTCGATGCATTTCCAATCTGTATTGCGGAAAAAGACACTGAGAGATTAGTCAGCATAATAAAGGCCATAACACCTTCATTTGGTGGAATAAACCTTGAGGATATAGAGAGTCCAAAATGCTTTGAATTAGAGGACAGGTTAAAGGAGGAACTGGATATACCTGTTTTCCACGATGATCAGCATGGCACGGCTGTTGTTACACTTGCAGGTATTCTTAACTCACTTAAGATAGTCAACAAGTTCCCTAAAGATGTAACAGTTGTGATAATAGGTGCAGGAGCAGCTGGGACCGCCATAACCAAACACATGTTAAGCGCAGGATTTGAAAACATCCTTGTCTGTGATAAGGAAGGCATACTTTTCGATGAGGATAAGGAGACACTGAAGCACAGAAAAGACCTAGTAAATGTAACAAACAAGAGAAAGGTTAAGGGAAGCATAAACGAGGCCATGAGGGGAGCTGACGTAGTTGTAGGAGTTTCTTCTCCTGGTTCCATAACTCCTCAGATGATAGGGTTAATGGCAAAAGACCCGATTGTTTTTGCAATGGCAAACCCAATACCCGAAATCTCCCCAGAGGACGCAAAGAAAGCAGGTGCAAGGATAATAGCAACTGGAAGAAGCGATTTACCAAACCAGGTAAACAACCTCTTAGGATTCCCTGGTATATTCAGGGGAGCACTGGATGCGCAGGCATATGAGATAAATGAAGAGATGAAAGTTGCAGCTTCCAATTCCCTCGCCTCTGCAGTGGGTGACAGCCTTTCAGCTTCGCACATACTGCCCGACCCATTGTGGAGAGGAGTACACCTAAAGGTTGCAATGGCAGTACATAAGGCAGCCTACACTTCCGGGGTTGCTAGAAAGTAAATTTCCCCTTGCTCTCATTATAAACCGAAAACAACCTGTGATCAACAACCTCTACGCAAGTAAGGTTTCTTAATTCATCAACAGTTTTCTTTAACTCTCCTTCACCCTTAGATTCAACTCTGAGTTCAAGCTCATTCCCAAGATACCTGTTGCACTCAACTATGTTTCTTTTCTTTTTAAGATGTTTAATCAATTCACTTTCTTCTATACTACTGAATCTAAAGCAGACACCATAGACTCCATATCCATTTACTCCGGGGTTCAACAAAGGTCTATGCGCTCTAATTATCTCCTTTTTTACCAGCTTGTTAATCCTTTTCTTAACTGCATCCGAGACCATCCCAACACTCTCCGATATTTCAGTTATTCTGATTCTCGGATTACTTGAAATCAATTTCAATACTTTATAATCAACAGAATCAAGTTGTTCTGTTTTCCCGTTTCCGGTGAACACTATCCCCTCAACACTCCTATCGAACAAATAGTCTCTCCCATAATGTCTTTTCTCAAGCAATGTCTTAACATTCCTTTCAGCTATGCTCGAACCGAAGGATTTTAGGAAAGATAAGAGGAAAGACTCGAATCCATAGGATTTTTTAACCCAAGAATGGAAAACAATGTCCCATCCCCCCGAGCATTCTCTAATCTCCCCAACACATTCACTCCTTTCTAGATATCTAACAATTCGATTTCTTTGTTTTAGTTTCCCAAGCCTAAGGTAAGCAACATATCCCTGGAAACCGATTTTCATTATATCGATTAAAGAGCTAAAGCCAACTAGAAAACCCAGTTTCTCAAGGTTCCTTATCCTATATTTTACCGAGTCTTTAGATAACCCAACATTCTCCCCTATGTGCGATACAGGCATTCTGGAATCTAGTTCAAGATGGTAAAGAATAGCTTTATCTTGCGCGTCGAGTCTCATGGTATCACGATAAAATCATGACTGATATTTTATCGTTTTTCCACTATTTAAACATATATGTTATATTTTCTCTAAAATAACTGAATAAGAATTAGAAACAGATGAAAAGAGTCCTTTCAAGAACTTCTATTCAAAAGTTCTTTCACTTCCTTTGCATCAACCCTGAGCCTGTATTTCTTCATAATCTGTCCAAGGTCCGATCCTTCCTTTTCGACAAGCTGCTTTAATTCCTCCCCAGTAATCTTGTTAAGCTCAAGCTTACTAAGGGCTTCAGCACCGGCGGAGTCCTTGTTCTCAGCCATGTACTTAAGTATCTCGGGTATTGCTGCTTTCACAAATCTGCCTTTTGAATGCTCGATGAAAAGATCCTGGAGGTGTTTTACTGTGATCCCATCCACATTTATCTTTTCTCTCCTAAGGTTAACAAGCGTATCCTGGAGAGTAACTGCAACCAGTGCGGGGTCTATCTTCTCATCTGTGTTAACAACAAGTTCAAAAGTAAGTTCTTCTTTTGAATTGAACATCTTCTTTGCAAGCTCCTTGTTTCCAATCAGTTCCTCAAGATGTTTTAGCCTCTGCTCGGGCATCATGGGAAGTCCTATCTTTATCTCATTAAGAAGATCCTCTCCTATTTTCACTGGAGGTATGTCTGTCTCAGGATAGAATCTAGCGCTTCCAGGAAGAGGTCTCATATAGGAACTGGTTCCCTCTGGAAGAGCTTTCCTTGTCTCCTCAGGAACACTGAGCATAAGGGAGCGTTTTCTCACTATCCTAAGCGCATTCCAAACCTTCTCATCCTGGTCAGCAACAATAACATACGCATCGCCCTCATCAAGGGACAGTTTTCTCTCAACTTCTTTAATCTCGTTTTCTGAAATGCTGTATTTCGAAAAATCCTCGTCTGAGTGCATTATTCCCCCAACACCTGCATTCATCTTTGCATAATCACTTAGCTCTGTTCCAAACCTTCTTCCATCGCCAATCTCTTTCCCAAGAAGCCCTTTGTATTTGGGCATTCTCATGGCAAATATCCGCGCACCCTTCCCAATGAGCATTTTCAACAACTTTGACTCTGTCCCCCTAAATATCTCAGTTACCTCAACAGCCAGGTAACCGAAATCAACGTTCCCCCCAAAGCGTTTTTTCAACTCCTCAGCTATCTCAATTAACGCATCCTGTCTCTTAACTTCAGAATCAACAAATTTCTTTATTAGTTTAAGTTCCTGGGCTCCCTTTATCTCAACTCTCGCTCCGTTATCAGTAGATACATTAACATCCTGCCTTATTGTCCCGATTCCTCTCTGCACTTTTCTTGTGGATCTCAATATCATGCCAATTGTCTCAGCAACCTCCTGTGCATGTTTTCCATCCTTTATGCTCGGGTCAGTTGCCAGTTCAATTAGGGGTATCCCTAACCTATCCAAGCTGAAGCGAGTAACACCATCCTGCTCCTTCAGTATTCCTGCGCTCTCTTCCTCTATGCAAATAGTAGGTATTCCAACGACACCATTACTTGTCTTCAGTTTTCCATTCAACCCAACAACAGCTGTTCTCTGAAATCCCCCAGTATTGCTCCCATCTATGACTGTTTTTCTCATTATATGTATTTCATCTACTATCTCAGCCTCAAGGAGCATGCAAACCTCTAGAACTGTTCTAAGTGCATCCTCATTTATTTTGTGAGGAGGCTCATCATCGCTCTCAACAAGGCAAGAGCAATTCTTCATGGTCTCATATGAGAACTGTTTCTTCCTCATGAACTCCTGCATTGCCGCAGGATCAACATTGCCCAATTCGCCTGCAACAGCTCTCTGTTTTCTATAAATCCCAAACCCACTCTCTCCGTTCATAAGCGAAGAACAGTTACAGAATAGTTTGTGAGTATCAAGTCTCTGGTGAATCTCTATGCCTGCCTTCATTCACTCTCACCCTCAAAATCAACCTTTATCTCTCTTCTACTAACAATCTCACCAGCCATATTCTCTCCGACCATCTCTTTTGCCTTTTCAGACCCATAATTGCCTATGAGCCATTTGAGTTTTACAAGAGCCACCTCTGGGAGAATCCCCTTTCCAGATATGACTCCTTTCTTAAGAAGATCCCTTCCATACGAGTATACATTCATGTTAGTATCCCCATATATGCACTGGGAAGTCATTACAATAACACAACCTGTTTCAAGCAATTTTGAAATCTCATCTGCAAGAGCAGCATTTCCACTGCTGTTCTCATCATCATTTATGGGCATGTGCCCCAAACCAGTTCCTTCCAAAACAATCCCCTTGTATTCATTCTCTCTGAAAAAGGCAAGTTGACCTGCATCCATGCCTGGGTATATCTTGATCAGTGCAACCTTGTTTTCAAGTGCACTTGCCATCTCAAATCTGCCTATTCCCCGTTTAGTGTGTTCTCCAGAAAACTCTATTTTGCCCATACTGTAATCAACTACAGCAACCGGCTCAACATCGATGCTCTTGAATGCATCTCTTCTGCTTGTGTGCATCTTTCGCACTCTTGTTCCAACATGCACATGGCAGTTCTTATCATCCAGTGTTCCATGCATGCATACAACAACACCAGAATAGTCTGCATTTGCTGCAAAATTAACACTACATATGAGGTTCATTGAAGCATCACTTGAGCCCCTGTCCGAGCTCCTCTGCGCGCCCATAAGAACAACTGGCACAGATAGACCTTTCAACATAAAAGAAAGTGCAGCTGCAGTGTAATGGAGCGTATCTGTTCCGTGCAATATTACAACCCCCTGAGCACCCTCCTCTATTTCCTTTAGTATTGCTCCGGCCATGAGCTTGTAGTGTTCAGGCCTTATGTTCCCTGAGAGTATGTTCATTATTGCACTTCCCTTGATATTTGCGATTTCAGATAATTCGGGAACAGCAGAAACAAGATCACTTGCTGAGAAAGCTGGCACAACACCACCTGTTCTGTAATCAACCCTTGAGGCAACTGTCCCTCCAGTTGAAAGTACAGCAACAACAGGCTTGTCTTTTCTGAAACCCACTTCTTTTGAGGGGAATTTCTCAAGCTCTGTTTTCTCCCCAATTTTCTCTATTTTAACATCCTCTTTATAACCAACACCCATGTTGTAGCCATTATCCATCTTGAGAACAAGATGATCGTTGTTCTTTCCTTCAGATCTTGGCATCAGCATCCCTTCCTTATCTCCCACCCTAATCCTATCCCCTGGCTCTATTCCAAGGCTATTCAATTTTTCAGCAACATTATCTGCATACATACAAACACCTAAAGAATTTTTGAAACATACACGCCATCCTTTTTGTACCCTCGATTATAATAATATTGCCTCACGCCGATTCCACTCATAACAACAAGCTTCTCACAGTTACTTTTCCTTGCAATTTTTTCAGCATTCTCAAGAAGCCTCTTCCCAAAACCCCGATGCTGGAATTCCTTTCCAGGAGCTTTTCCAATCCCAAGAGCCTCACCATAAACATGGAGCTCCCTTATTAGGGCAGTTTTACTATTAAGCTCAGGTCTGAAAGGGGCTTTCGGTATTCTGAGCCTTAGGAAACCAAAAAGCCCATTCCCACTCTCGTAACTCAAGAAGAATTCCTTCCCTCCAGAGGCATTGTACTTAATTTTGCACAGCTTAGCATCCTCAGCATCTGGTTCTATCCCTAGTTTAAGTGACTTGAGCCCCATCTCCCTGCATCTTATGCATGAACAGCTCTCCCCACGTTCCAAGAGCTTTGCCTCAACAATCTGCCTTAGGTTGCTGTGCATCACCCCTGCCTCTATCCTCTTCTTTGGAATATCCCTCTGAACTCTCATTACCCTCACATAAGTGGGGATGAATCTTGTTGCCTGTGCAAGCACCTCAGAAGCAGTTGCAGTGTCATATGGCTCATAATCCCCTCTTTTCCACATCTCATAAAGCTCAGTTCCCTTAACAACCATGCATGGGTATATCTTTAGCATATCTGGTTTGAATCTTGGGTCAGAAAAGAGTTTTTTGAACATAAGGACATCATTTACAGGTGTCGAGAAAAGACCAGGCATGATATGATAGCCCACCTTAAGTGCAGAATCTCTACAAAGAGCAGTTGCTTCTGCAACATCCTCAACTGAATGCCCTCTCTGAACCTTTTTGTAAACTCTGTTGCTAAGGGTCTGAACCCCAAGCTCTATCCTTGTAGCGCCAAGGTCAAGCATACTGTTAATGTGATCTTTTTTTGAGAAATCAGGCCTTGTCTCAAAAGTAATTCCAACCGCCCTTGATTTTGCCTTTTCATTAAGCCTCTGCGCTTCCAGAAGGGATTTGCTTTTCTTGTTGTTAAGAGCATCAAAGCATCCTTTCATGAAAGCTCTCTGGTATCTTTTGCTCTGGGCATTAAATGTCCCACCCATTATTATTAGCTCACACTTATCAACAGAGTGGCCTATTTCCCTAAGTTGTCCAACCCTTGCTCTCACCTGCCTGTATGGATCGAAATCATTCTGCGCTCCCCTCATGGCGGCAGGCTCATCCCCTGTGTAACTTTTAGGGGACTCAGTCCCTCCTGGGCAATAGATGCACTTCCCAGGGCAGGGCATG
>CAZYPB010000067.1:0-7169 GCA_964649265.1 Microcaldota archaeon | reverse complement strand
AAGAGGATGAAGGACAAGGGCGTTATTAGGAAATTCACAATAATGCCAGATTACAAAAAACTGGGGCTGAACACAACTGCCTTCATACTCGCTTCCTATGATCAGCATTCAAAATTGACTCAAAGGCAGCTTGCAGAGAAGATATCCAAAATACCCAGCATATATGAGGTTCACATACTTGCAGGAGACTGGGATATGCTTCTTAAGGTAAGGGCGAAGTCAATTGAAGAGATAGGGAAACTGGTTGTCGATAAACTTAGGGAAACAGAGGGGGTGAGCAGAACAGTTACAATTGCATGTTTCGAAACAACAAAGGAAGAGCCATAATTGTTTTTTTCATTACTTTTTTCCCCTTTTGGCCGAAATATTAATAACAAATACCGTTCCTTACTTAATCTTAATTCTTATGAATGGGAGGTGTGGTAGTTGTATAAAAATATGAGAAGAACTTCTAGAGATCTAGCCCCAAGCAATGATGGGGGAGGATTCAAAAAGACAGTACCTGTTTCTGAGACAATTGCTGGAAGAAAGATATGGGCTCCAAAAATGAACCCAGGAGAATTATTCAGGGATGCCCCTTCACAGGATGAGAACTTCAGATTCTCAATGGTTTCGCTCTCAAGGAAAACGGACAGACATGCTCTTTGCTCAGGCGCAAATGAGATAGTTGGGAGCGTCTCAACACTTTCTGAAAGAGAGCAAGCAATAAAAAAACTAACAGAACTTCTAGGTTCAACGTTCTCAGATGTAACCTCTTCAGCAACGTATGCTCTTAGGAAACTGAGGGCAACAGATACGATCTCAGCAGTGGAAAGGGCAATTGATGAAGAGAGAAACCTGCATGCAAAAGGCTCGATGGAAAGGGACCTTATGAAACTAAGGAGTTATCCAAATCAGCCAACATCTCCAGAACAATTCAAACAAGCAACGGGATATACGGGAAAATAAAAAAAGAGGGGAGGTTAAACCTCCTTTATTTTCTCAACTCCATTTACGCAGTGCTCTATCTTTCCTTCCTTAAGTGCATTCATAACCTGATTTGCAATATCGATTCCGACGTTCTCCTGCGCTTCCTTTGTTGACGCACCAAGATGCGGAGTCATGAGCACCTGCTCCATATTGACAAGAGGAGAATCCTTTGGTGGCTCGTTCTCCCAAACATCTATTGCAGCACCCGCAACCTTTCCTGTGTTTATTGCTTCTGCAAGTGCAGCTTCGTTTATCAGTCCGCCCCGGCCAGCGTTTATTATGTAAACCCCATCCTTCATTTTCTCGAATTGTAGTTTGTCTAGTGTGTATTTAGTTTCAGGAGTCAGAGTCAGATTCATGCTTATGAAATCGGATTGCTTCAGAAGCTCTTTAAGCTCAACCTTCTCAACCCCCCATTTCTCGAGTTGTTCAGCACTCTTCGAGCGGCTGGTACCAATTACTTTCATGGAAAAGCCTACCGCTATTTTTGCAAGAATCTTCCCCACATTCCCAACTCCAACTATGCCGAGAATTTTTCCCTTTAGCTCTCTTCCAACAAATCTCTTCCTGTCCCATTCCCCCATTGAAAGCGAGACATGTCCTTTGTGCACATGTCTTGCGAGAGCTATCATCATTCCTGCAGCGTGCTCAGCAGCGCTGTTCACATTTCCAAGCGGAGTGTTCATCACAACAATTCCTTTCTCTTTTGCAGATGCCTTATCTACATTGTCTGTTCCAACACCTGCTCTTCCAACAACTTTTAGTTTCGTAGCAGCTTCAATAACTGGTTTCGTTACCTTTGTACCGCTCCTAATAACAATCCCATCATATTCTGGGATTTCCTTAATAAGCTCCTCTTCGCTCATTCCTGTTTTCACTATAACTGAGAAGTCCTTATCCCCATCGAAAACAGCAAGTGCTTTGTCAGAGAGTTTGTCCGACACAAGTATCCTATATTCCACACTATCACCTCAGAGTTTTTCAATAACCTCTTCGAAAGCAGCGAGCACTTCATCTAGATCGGTTTCAGTTGTATCTCCCATATGTGCTATTCTGAATGTCATGCTCTTGCCTTCCTTCTCAAGTTTCTCATTCAGTTTCCTGTATCCCTTATCAACAGAATATCCCTTCTCATTCATCATGCTCTGCATTTTCTTCAGGTCCATTCCTTTTGTATCGTTGATGCATGTCATTGTAACAGATTCATATCCCGGTTCTGGGAACAAACTGAATCCCATCTTCTTTGCCCATCCTCTTGTTTTATCTGCAAGTGCCGCGTGTCTGTCGAACCTTGCCTCCAGCCCCTCTTTCATCATTTTCTCAAGCTGATAGTCAAGCCCATGCATGTAACCTATTGCAGGCGTGTATGGAGTCTGATCCTTATCATAGGATTTCTTCAATCCCAGTAAATCAAAGTAGTAGCCTCTGCCTTCAACTGTCTCTGCTTTCTTGAATGCTTTCTCAGAAACAGCTGCCATTGCAATTCCCGGTGGGAGAGCGAATGCTTTCTGCGAACTCGCAAGGCACATATCGATGCCCAGTTTATCAACCTCTATCTTTGCTCCAGACATGGAGCTAACAGCATCCACGAGGAACATCACATCCGGATAATTCTTTATGATAGCTGAGAGCTCCCCTAGGTTATTCATAACCCCTGTTGAGGTTTCGTTGTGTGTAACACACACTGCATCGAACTCCCCAGTCTTCAATTTCTCATCGATCATATCTGGTTTCACTGCAGTTCCCCATTCAACTTCTAGTTTCTCTGCTTCTTTTCCGCAGTCAACTGCAATGTCATACCACTTCTTAGAAAAAGCACCATTAACGCAGTTAAGAACCTTCTTCTTCACAAGGTTCCTCATAGCTGATTCCATAAATCCGCTTCCACTTGATGTTGAAACCATCACCGCGTTTTCAGTGTAAAGCAGTTTCTTCAATTTTGGTTTTATCGATGCATACAGATCCTTCATTGCCTGGGTCCTGTGGCCAATCATCGGCTTTGCACAGGCCTGGAGAACATCCTCTTTCACTTCAACAGGTCCGGGGATATACAATACTTTATGGTCCATTTTTCCACCTCATTCAAATTTGTATATGAACAGTCCGCTTAGAAGCTTTGGCCAGAAATACGTGGATTTCTGGGGCATAACAATCTCCGGATCAGCAATTCCCTTATCCGCAACTGCCTTGAGCTCAGAGAACTCAACAGGCGCAAGTGAAACAGCGAACACGTACTCCCCACTCTCAACAAGTTTTTTCATGTGGGCAAAGCCACTCTCATTTCCTGGGAGATAGTAGAAGTACTTCTTGTCTTTGATATTTGCAGATGATAACCCAAGGTGCGGGAAGAGTATGTGGTTCTGCAGTATACTGCAATCAAGCAGTTGGACAGGATCGCTCTCCAATTCCTTTAGGAACTCCGGCCTTGCCTTGAATTTCAGTATCCTTTCTTTGAAATAGAAGATCATGCTGTGTTTTTCAGGAACCTCAAGTTCCTTGTGCTCACTTATCTCAAACTTGTCTTTTATCTTCTCCCCAAGTGCCCCAACATCTGCAGGGTTCACATTTCCAACAACCCTGTCATATGCTTGAATACTTGCACTTGCAGAAGGTGAGATGTACATCTGAAGGTATTTTTGCCCAAGAACAAGAGCGCAGTGGTATCTGTGGTGCCCATCTGCAATATATGTTGGTTCTGATTCTATCGCCTTCTTTATTTTCTTTCCAGAATCAGAATCCTCGGGAACCTTCCAGACAGAGTTCTCTATCCCATCCATATCTGAAGTTCCGTTGAAATCAGTCCTAAATGAATAGAGTGGTTCATCTTTAGAAACCTCTTTCAATATTTTAAGAAGCTCGTTTTTCTTATCTTCAACAACGCTGAACACAACCCCTATCTGATAACCTGTGGCTTTCCTTAAGTTCAGCCTATCCTTAACTTTATCATCAAAAGTCCTCTCATGCCTTATTACCTTTCCCTCCTTGTAATCAGTTACCTTGCATGCTAGAAGAACTCCTATTCTACTTGTATCTCCAAAAGCCTGCTCATAAACATAATAGGATGGTTCATCATCAAAAAGAAGCTTTTTCTTTGAAACTAACTCATCAAGTTTTTCCTTTGCTTTCTTATACCTGGCATCTCCTTCCTCTTTTGGACGAAGATGGGCATGTATGAGGTTTTCCCTTTCTGAAAGAACCTTCTGGAGCGGCGTTCCATAAGTTATAACGTCATATGGTGGTGCTACAAATGTTTTAGCGAATTCATTGTCGCTGGGCCTAAGCCCTACTAGTCCTTTATTCTCGGGCATATATCCACCTCCATGAAAAGATGCCTCCCTAGGATTCAGTATATTAAAGCAAAATACACTTAAACATTTGGTCTGTCAATTTTCAATATGGCAAAAATATACGTTACCCGAAAGATACCCGAGCACGGGTTAAACCTGCTTAAGGACAAATTCCAACTGCAAATTGGGGGCGAGAACATCCCAACAAAGGAGGATCTTATGAAAGGATTCTCCGATGCGGATGGAGCAATAACACTTCTAACAGAAAAAATAGACGAGGAAATACTCTCCTCTTCACCGAAACTTAAGATAATAGCGAATTATGCAACTGGATTCGATAACATAGATCTCAAAGCAGCGACTGAAAGAGGTATCTGCGTAACAAATACTCCCGGAGTGCTCTCAGGGACGACTGCAGACCTTGCATTTACACTTATGCTCTCAGTTGCAAGAAGAATCCCTGAGGCTGACAACTATGTAAAAAGAGGAGAGTGGACAGGCGGGTGGAATCCACTCCTTATGCTTGGCTCAGATATTCACGGAAAGACACCGGGCATTGTGGGGATGGGAAGGATCGGAACAGAGGTTGCAAAAAGAGCAAGGGGATTCAACATGAACATAATATACTCAGACTCAAGGGAGAATCCAACGGCCAATGAGCTCGGTGCAAAAAGGGCCGAGTTAGATGAACTATTGAAAAACTCAGATTTCATATCCATACATGTTCCATTAATTCCTGAAACAATGCACCTTTTCAATAGTGAGAACCTTTCAAAGATGAAGGAAACAGCTTTCCTTATAAATACTTCAAGGGGAGCAGTGATAGATCAGAGTGCTCTTGTGAAAGCGTTATCTGAGAAGACCATAGCTGGTGCAGGGCTGGATGTTTTCGAAACCGAGCCAATAAAACCAGACGATCCTCTCCTCAGGTTTAAGAACGTTGTTCTTTTACCTCACATAGGAAGCGCAAGCACAGAAACTCGTTCAAAAATGGCAGACATGGCAGCAAATAACATAATCTCCTTTTTCCAAGGGAAAGTCCCGCCCCAGCTCCTTAACAAAGAAGCATGGAAATCACCCTAGGACTCCCCTGAATATCTCAAGACCAGATTCCTTACTTAGGTATCTGTTGTTGTTTCCACACTGCGGGTCTAAGATGCAGGAAGGACAACCATTTACGCAACTGCATTTTTTCAACCTAGAGTGTGCCATCTCCATTATTTTCTCAAATTTGTTGTAACCTATAAGCGTAAGACCTGCCCCCCCTGGAACGCCATCATAAACATACATTCTCCCAGCAGGATAGCTGATCCCTCCGATCTCGCCTGGATCTGCACCAGTTAAAGCAGGCATCATGGCTATTCCGATATGTTCAACAGCATGCAATCCATCCCCAAAATTACTTACACTTGAGACGATGCTCTCAGGAAAATCAACCCAGAACGAATACGTATCGAACTCATAATGGAGTGGCTCATCAAGTTCATGTTTACTTGTTGTTGTGTTCTTTATGTAGTCCTTTGTAATATACCCGTAGATCTCATCAACAATATGCACTTTCCCATAAAAAAGGTTCAGTCCAAACGCACTCCTCTGCTTATCGGTTACTTCTACTTCTGCGTGTTTCTCCCTCAATGCATGCGTGTACTCGCTTGTATCAAAATCCATCTTACTAACATATGCTATTTTCCTGTAAAGATCAAGTCCTTCTGATTGGTATCTCTCACCGGCATGCAGATATATTGCCCCTGGGAAAAGTTCGCTCAGTGCTATGTGCTCCTCTCTTTCTCCAATGAATTTCTCTTTACCTACATCGAATATGCGAATTGAATTTGCAGTGCCTCTTATACTCATGTTTCTAAGAGCAGCAACGCCTTTCTTTGTTGGGATGTACTTCCCTGCCCATTGTTTTGCAAAACCCCGGTGAACAAGATTCTCCAACGCCCCATCATCCGCATCTTTGCTCTCAAGGGGGTAATCTCTCATACTTGCAAGTGCATGCCATCTCCCGATGTACTCATTATCAGGGTTTACATAGCAGCTCTCTGGTTCCCCGTGCAGGTATTCATCTGTGTTCTCAAAGTAATACTGATCAAGTGGATTGTCCCTTGAAACGAAATACGCATAGGCTTTATCCCCCTTTCTCCCAGCCCTACCTATCCTCTGTCTCATTCGAGTTATGCTCCCGGGAAAACCAGCAAGAACAACACTGTCCACACTGCCAATATCCATTCCGAGCTCCAGTGCAGATGTTGTCGCAAGAGCACAGACTTTGCATTTCTTGAAATCATGCTCAAGTTTCTTTCTAGCATCCTGCGCAAGCCCTCCTCTGTAGACCTTTACCTGGATCCCTTTCTCCTTAGCCATTATGCCTATTCTCTCAACAACTGAATGACTATTGCCGAAAACAAGTGTCTTGGATCCTCTGCTAAGATTCTCCTCAGTTACCTTGAGGCTTGCAGTAACATAGCTTGTAAGTGGGCTTAGTAGCACATGCCTTATCTTTGGTCTCGGAGCACCTGTTGCTTTTATTACCCTGAATTTCTCCTTGAAAAGAAGTTCGCAGAACTCTGGTGCATTCGATATTGTTGCAGAGCACACTATGAAAACAGGTTTCACATTTAACCTCCCAGCAACTCTCTTAAGCCTCCTTAGAATATGGGATGCATGCGTTCCAAGAACTCCGCTGTATGTGTGTATCTCATCCACAACAACGAATTCAAGTTTCTCGAAAAAATCCCTGAATAGCCTGTTGTTCATCAGTATGAAATGGAGCATATCCATGTTTGTTATAAGAACATGGGGTAAATTTCCCCTAATCTTTTTTCTTATAGTGTCCCCAGTATCCCCATCATACACCTCGGACCTGACACCAAGTATTGAGAATTCCCTAAACCTATCGAGCTGGTCTCT
>CAZYPB010000066.1:0-7493 GCA_964649265.1 Microcaldota archaeon | reverse complement strand
CCCGTGTTCCCTCAATTTCCTAAGCGCATCAAGCCTTTTTTTAGGGTAAGGAGCGTTCTTCTCAAGAACAGAACATCTCTTCATCAGCTGTGGTGACAGTAAAGCAAACAGTGCACCAATTGCTCTCAGATATTCTCTTAAGCAGCTCGATATCTTGGAGAACATTTGTGCTTTTTGTCGCAAGCTCAACCAACAATACCCCCAAGCAGAATTAGAGTGACAAGTTATAAATCCTAAGTAAAGAATCAGTCTCTTGCTTCCAACCAATTTCCTATTTTTTCAATTGCCTGCTTCTTTATCTGGCTTCCCGTTCCCTTGCATTGCCTTAGCTCATCTGCAAGATTGCTGTGTCCTTTTCTCATAAGCCAAAGAGATACAAGGTCCTGTTCACCATATCTCTCCACCACTCTATCCGGAATATTCCCCAGTACTTCATGTAATTTTTTAACACTGTCCACCACAATTGCTCGGTGTTCTCTACTACCTTTTCCAGCATCCCATTCAAAAACAAGTGGCATCTCCTTAATCTTTTCTATCTCTGAATCAATTACTTTGAGCAAGTACTCTCTTGTTGTTTCCCCTACAAAATCTTGGGGCCTTATCTTATCTCCAACCTCATCATAACCATGCATATAGAACCATGTTGAGAAGAAGTCCTTCTCCCCGAATTCCTTTATTGCTTCAATTGGAATAGTATCCTTATCCGCAATAAGATCACGTAGCTCAAATATGTTGCTCGCACGCCCTAGTTCCTCTCCCCAATATACAAAAACAAAATCTCCCAAACCTGCAAAATCATTCAGGAATTCATTCAACAGATCAAGAGCTCCTTCCTTTCCTTTTGGTATAACAAGAGTATCAGGTATCCGTATATTGTATTCTGTGGCAGCCTGGGATGCAACTGCAAGTGTTATTCCTGGGTATTCCTTACTCACCTTTTCTATTATTTCCAAACCAGATGGATGGTCCTGCTTTTCACCTTTAGGGAACACAATATCCGTTATTATTGCAGCAATGTTCTCCCCATGAGAATCAATTACATCCATTGCTTCCCCATATGTTCTAGCAGTAATAACATCTGCCCTATTTCCAATTGTGTTGTAAAGATCTGGAAGGAACTGACTTAGCCAACAGGGCTGGTCATCTATTACTAGAAATATAAACCTCTTTGCATCGTGTCCTCCATCAAGGTTCTTCTTATCCTCAACAACCCTAACAAGGGTCTTTGCAATTTCACTTGGCGCTACTCCTGTTTCCCTCAATGAAAACACAAAATCTGCCTTCTTTGTATACGGGTATTTCTCTGCAGCAATTCCTGGAGAAAGCAGCCTTACTTCCCGGTTGCTTGTTAATAGAACAACAGTTGCATTTGGATTGTCTTTCCTGAATTTCTCTTCATTAAGGTATTCTAGAGCATTATCATCAACAAGAAGAACAAAATGGTCATCCCTTTTCATATTAAGGAGTGCAAATGGCCCGACAATATCTTCGAATTTAATTTTACCTTGTGATGCAAGAGCATCTCTTACTATCTCTTTCTCACCCTGATCTTTGAAGAAAAGGAGAACATTTTCAACCTTTACTTTATGGGCAAGGCTACGGGTTTCAAGCATCTTATTTTCAAAAGTTGCTCTGTCGGAAACGCCTGGAGAGTTAGAATGTGCCTGGTAAAAGCGTCGATTAAGCATCCGGCACCAACTCACATTTTGCATTTTTTAAGTTAAAAACCTTACTGCCCATCTATGAACACCTGTCCTTTTCCAGTTTCTCCGTTGACTTCTACAACCACTATTTGATCCGATATAAGCACCCCGCTCTCAACAGTGCCTTTTATCCCACTAACATTCAGTTCACTCTGCTGAACTGGTATTACCACTTGCATTGCCACATTCATGAAACTGTGAGTACCTGCATCCATTGCTTTCTGGTCACTCCCCTGAACATCAACAACTGCTCCTGGATTAATGCAGCGCTTGTAAGCTCCACCTGTTCCAAGATATTGGCTTGCTTCAGATCCTATGAGCAGATACTTCCCGGGAGCGCTGTCATTCAATCTCCCAAGAACCACATAACTCTCTCCTTCTTTGTTCTCCAGAATACCAATTCTGTTGAACTGGTACCTACCATGCCCTATGCAATTATCAGATTCTGCAATTATCCTGTTCTTGGGTACATTGCTCAGTTTGACTGGCTGATTATCTGTGCTTGTTCCAAAAGGCCTCAATTGCACAAGTGCAACTATGAATCTGTTTCCCTCTCTCCGTATTGCCAACTCAACATCAACCTCAAAACCTGCTTGTTTTTTCAATAATTCAACAAGATCAACCATGGCTTGTGAGTAGAATTCCCTGTTGTTCGCAGCATCTCCCATGAAAGTTGCCCTGAGTACACCATGGTTTCCATAACCGGTTATCCCGTGGTGAATTGTCTCTCTAATTGGCTCAAAACCAGATATGACCCCGGGGAACAGCTCACAAACAGTTTTCTTAGGAATATCATGGAGATCTATTTTCACAATATTCCCACTCTCCATATCTATTGCGTGAAATCCTCCTTGAGTATTGTCAGCATAAGCATCAAGTTCTCCAGTATCTCCCTTTTCCATATAACTAACAGCATATACCTCATTAGGACCAGGAGTTCCGGGTATTGCAAGGGACATACCCCTGCAAGCACAATCCTTATCAACTACCCAAGTTCCCAAACCAGCTGCAATCCTTGCTGTTGGGTCTGTCCTCTTTATTTTAGTATCCCATGGCATAAGGCATTTGGAAAACAGGACCATCGACATGTCTGGGAAAAACAGTTTTTTCTTTCTCCCCGATACCTCTATCTCATGCTCCTTTCCATGTACCTCCTGCACAACAAAAGACATCCACTGCTCAGAGCTGCCGAGACCATGCTGGCTTATGAGCTTCTGAACACCTGGTTCGAAAAGACTTGCTGAAACGCGCTTGAATGCAGTGGCAAGCTGTTCCACTCTATCCTCAACGGATCCTTTAAGGACAACGAACTCACTCGTAAACTCACCTGCAAAAGGATGTATCCCGTCCTCACAAAAAGAATCAGACCTTACAACAAGAACATCGCTTCCGGATGTTTCAACAATCCTAGTAAGTGCATTTCTCACAGTCTCTGGAATCCCTGCATTGTCAAAAGAATCCCTTATCCTATCCCAGTTTCCCTTTGTAATAATATTCCCTTTATTATGCTTCATCAGGTCTATGTGATAGCCATTGGGGAGCTCCCAGGTTCTTGGTATAACATACTCAACCTCTACACTACCGATTCTCCGGTTTTTTATGCGTCCATTCTCAACAAGATTTTCAAGTGTCTGTAATCCATCGAATTTTCCTCCATTTAGGTTGTGTTTATGTCCTTTTGGATGCTCGATTCTTGTGAATTTACTCATGCCATTGGTAGATGATCTATCACTAAACCTCCCAGTAGGCTGGTTGTCTCTCCACGACCTATGTACATTTCGCATTTTGTGCATTAAGGGGTTATTTATGCATTTTGTCCTTTTTATAGCTTTCCATCCCCTTTCGACATAGAAATCGACGGCTAACTCTACCAGTTAAGCTGGAAGCGTATAAGGTCCTCGTCTGCGATTTCTGCATTATTCGCAAAGAACTCTAGTTTTGAAGCCAATTCACTCGGATCCTTTTTACCTATCTCTGCAAGCTTGCTCTGGAATTCCCCAGTCTCATCAACTCCCTGAACAATCTGAAGGCCTTTTGTATACATCTGCCTTAGTTTCTGCTCCTGAGTTCCAGGCTTCATTTTAACCATTCTGGTAACAAGTGTGTCAATATCAACTACTGAATCCGCTGCTTCAACATGTGCAACATCTGTTTTCTCAATTACAGCAGGTCCACTAGTAGAAAGCTTAATCTCTCCATCAACAACTTCTTCGTCCCCTACTGCTTCAGGAACCCTTATTTTTGGGGGGGTTTTCTTTATTTTAGCAGGCTCGGTTCTTGTTGCAAGCTTAATCTCCTCATCTACGATTTCATCATCCTCAACTGGCGTAGGTATTTTTATCTCAGGAGGTTTCTTCTTTATTTTTGCAGGTTCTGTCTTTCCTGCAAGTGTAATCTCTTCATCAACAACTTCTTCATCCTCAACCGGTTTGGGTATCTTAATCTCAGGAGGTTTCTTTTTCTCCGCTATTTTTGGGCTGTCTTTTTCCTCCCATTCAGTTACTCTCCCATTAGCATAATCGTATTTCAGTTTACCTGCCTGTGGGTCCGAGCCATCATACCTTGAGAAAACGATGAGCCTTGCCTTCATCTTGTCAAAAGACATGTTGCCCAATCTACTAAGTAGCTCCTCTCCTTGTCCAAGATTCCTTAAAACACCTATTGCTGAGTTCATTAGTTCTATTTCCTTTTCACTTAACCCAGCGATCTGCTCAGCTGCTAACCTCATAGTATCCCTTACATTTGCTCGGGCATTATCCAATCCCTCCTCTCTATCTTCTGCCATCATTTTTTTGAGCCTTTCTCCAGCACTCTCCTTAACCTCTCCTTCAGGAACTTTTTTTACAACTGTCTGATCCTCTTCTAATACAAGCCTGTCAGCAACTGTCAATTTGTTTGTGTTTCCAAGCCCATCTATCATCTGTTCTGTTGTTTGTTCTGGAAGCGGGATCGGCTCTAGTTTGATTGACTTCGCATACTCCTCAGCGCTTCTCTGTAGGTGCACTCTTTCCCTCTCCATCATTTCTTCACTATTCTTTTTCATCCGAGCTTCCATTTCTTCAGGAGTAATAATTGGTTCTATTTTCTCTATCCCCTTTATCTTTCCGTGATCCGCTAACCTCTCCTCAGAATTCGCATCATTCTCTTCAACCTTGTGTATCTGAACATCAAATCTCTTTGTTCCAAACTCGCTTATACTATCAGCAACAGCTGCTCTGGAAACTCCGAAAGGACCTCCCTCTTTCTTAAAGAAGGATGGATTCTCCTTAAGGTTCTCAGAATATGTCTGTATTGATTCCTTTGCACTCATCCCCTCTGAGGTGGACCAAGCAATCCCATGCGCAAGTGCAGATATAAGGCATCTATCAATATTATGGGAATCAGAAACAACATCCCCGATTGCTCCGTGCATTGCAGTGTAAACATCAATTCCCTTATCGGTTCCGCTGGTAAAATTGCTCAAGAGGTTCTGAAGCTGCTCATCATTCATACTCTTGAGTAGTTTGTATACTTCCCACGATTTCTTAAGAAAAGCATGTCTCTTATCAGACATCCCCCCTCCTTCGTTGCTAAGGAGTTTCTCCTGTGCATTCTCAGAATAATTCTTGAGTGCCTTTACTGCTCCGCTTCTTCCAAGCACATTACATGCGACCATAAAGAAATCTTCATCAACGCCATTTGCCTGTGCAAAGCCTCCCCAGCTCTTATTCTTCTCCCAGTTCATTGCAAAAGCAACAGCGCCATACCGTATACTTAACTCGTAATTGCCTGAAGCACTGAGCCCCTTAACCTCATGTCCTTTACCCTCAAGGGTACTATATATATCATCAAGTCTGGTTCTCTTTTGCTTTGTAGCAATAACCATGGGCACACCCCTACTAGTATAGACTACTCATTCGGTGTTTAAATCATTATTGGTTTTTAGGGTCAGTATGCCTTTGCTACAAAAGCTACTTCTCCTTCCTTTCCGCAAACAGAGCACTTTGTTTTCCCTTTCTTCTCCCAGAGAGTTCCCCTTAATTCAGCGCCAGTTGTTGCGTTTATCTTATCTGAGCATTCAACAGAACCACACCAACCCACCCTAACAAAACCGCCTTCCTTAATGTGTTTCTCAACACTCTCAAGGTTCTTGGCATCATGTGTTCCTGATTTCATATCCGCTTCTGCCCTGCCCCTAAGTTTCTCAGTTATTCGAATAAAAGCTCCTATTACTTTCTCACCTATCTCCTCATCCTTTATGGTCTGCTTTTCTCCAAGCCTATCCACCATGACAACCTGTTTTTTCTCAATATCCTTAGGTCCTATCTCAATTCTAAGAGGCACTCCCTTTCCCTCCCAGTGGTAGTATTTCTCACCGGGCCTTATGTCTCTTGCGTCAATCTTAACCCTTATCCCCCTATCTTTAAGCTCCTGGAGAACATTTCTGCAATGATCCATTATCGGCTTCCTGTCTCCATAGAATATGGGGACAATGATGACTTGAATGGGTGCAACAAGAGGCGGAAGCACAAGCCCATTATCATCTCCGTGAATTGAAATGAGGAGTGCAAGGCACCTCATACTTATTCCATAGGAAGTAAGGTAAACGTACTTCTTCTCCCCCTTCTCATCGTCATATGTAATATCATAAACTTTTGAGAAATTCTGCCCCAAGTTGTGTACAGTTCCCCCTTGCAACACTTTTCCATCAGGCATAAGCATATCGAACGCAACAGTATAATCTGCACCAGCGAACTTATCATGGTCAGGCCTCTTGACCAATTTATAAGGGATACAGAGTGCTTTGAAAAAATCCTTGTAAACCTGAACGGATTCAAGCATCTGCTTTTCACAGTCCTCTGAATCAGCATGCGCCGTGTGCGCCTCATTCCAGAAGACCTCTCTTCCTCTGATGAGTGGCCTTGTTGCCTTTGTCTCATACCTATAAACACAAACTGTCTGGTGCATCTTGAAAGGAAGATCTGCATGTGACCTTATCCACAGTTTAAGCATTGGGTGTATTGCAGTTTCGGATGTGGGCCTTATTGCAAGCTTTCTTTCCCCCTCATCCGCATTCAGTGGGCTTGCCCACATAACCTGATCCTCAAAACCCTTTATGTGTTCTCCTTCTTTCTGAAGATTATCCTCTGGTATAAGTAATGGGAAAAGCATAGGCTGGTTTCCTTTTTTCTCAAGCAAATCCTCCAGAACTCTAAAGGATCTCTTCATTACCCCAAAGCCCCAGCCTTTGTAAACAGGCATTCCCTTAACCGGGTATCTTATGTCCAGTATGTCTGTTTCCTCAAGCACTTTTGTGTACCATTCTGAGAAATTACTCTTATCAAACTTCATGCTCGTATTTATGCTTGAAATCGTTTTAAATATGTTGCCAGTTCCCAAAAAAGAGCTCAGTTTCCGGCAGCCCTATCGGCATCTTCCGAAAGTCTCAATGCTTCAGCAGCACCTTCATTTTCCCCGGCTTTAGTAAGAACCTCAGAAATTTTTCTATATGTCCCTGCTTCCCCTTTGTAATCCTCATTTTCTCTTAGGACATCTGCCCTCCTTTTCAATACTTCCACTGCTTCCAAATATGCTTTCTTTGAACCACCCTCTGCTCCAGCCTTACCCAACATTTCCGCTTTATTCACAAGAGCCTCAGATTCTTTCCCAAGGGATCCAATGTACCCGCCAGTATCTTCTCGAGTTGAGAAGTTAAAGGCAAAACTGTCAATATCAGCTGCCTGTTCTCCATATGCTTCAGCAGCACCCGCGTAATCTTCTGCCCTGCCAAGTGCTTCTCCCTTCTTTCCA
>CAZYPB010000065.1:0-7653 GCA_964649265.1 Microcaldota archaeon | reverse complement strand
AGGATCTACGGTGTAAAAAACTCTGTTTCCCCATCGGTCGAGGAATCAGGTTTTGAGGTGAAAGTTGATGCATATTGGGGACAGAGAAACGATATGGAGAAAGATATCACAATGCTAGACAAGGCATTGAAAATTACAGAAACTAGAGTAAGTAAAACGGGACTTCCTGAAACCTCTGTCAAACCGGGTGATCTGGAGAAACATGTTGAGGCAACTGAACTACACCTAGAAAGCTTAACTAATAATATGGATTCTACGGAAGATATTTACCTGTTCATAATAGAAAACTCCAGGGAACTTAAGATCTTAGTGAACGAACTAAACGAGGTTGAACTAATCCAAACAAAGATCTTAGATCAGATGACTTCCTTGCAGGAAAGGACTGAAAGGGAACTTAAAAACTCCAAACTTTCCTTGCAACAACTTTCTGAATTGAGATCAGGAGATCCAGAAATAGACAGCGAAATTGAGAAACTAGGGGGGTACCTTGAGGATTCACAAACCGCTTTTGATGAAGGAAGGTTAGCGGATTCAATAATACTTTCAAACTATATACAGAGCAGAAGCCTGTATCTTCTCAGGATACCATACGAGAGCTCAGATCAAACAGCCCTCATAATCGTTGGAGTTGTTTCTCTGCTTCTACTTCTGAGCCTTGTCGTTTTGTTTGTTTTCAAAGGCAAGGAAAAGGAAAAGGGCACTAAGAAAATTCCAAGAATGAAAAAAAGATCTAGTGCTTGATGTAAATAATATAAATAAACGAGTAGAGAGTATTTGGGAGGAAAATGATTTCAATAGTTATAATTGATGATTCAAAATTCATGCGTATGATGCTAGAGAAACTCATTGGCTCGGATTCTTCTTTTGAGATAATAGGTAGTAGCGGATTAAATGAATCTTCACAGATTATTGCGGACACTTTACCAGACGTTGTTTTGTTTGATCTTAAACCTGATGACAAATATCTGCAAAAGATAAAAGAGATAAAGGAAAAAGCTCCCGGGCCTAGAATAATAGTCCTAAGCACAGACACCGAGGAGGGTTCAAAAGCAAGTTCAGAGGCTTTAAAAAACGGGGCTTTTGGGATGATTCAGAAGCCCAAGAACGCATCAAAAAAGGACATGGATGGCATGAGGGAAAGCATAGTATCAATAATAAAGGATGCTTCTAAGGTTGATGTTCCAAAAGATATAAAGAAAGAGATGATGAAGAAATCTGCTGAAGCCGGGAGATCTAATGAAGTAAGTAGTAAAGTTGTGGTCATATGTACATCAACTGGAGGCCCAGGAGAGATAATGAGGCTTATTTCTGGGTTTCCAAAAACACTCCCAGCCACAATAATCATATGTCAACAGATTCACAGTAAGTTCACTAAGTTACTCATGGAAGGATTACCGCCTAAATTAAAGGAATCCTCTGAAATGGATATAGGGCTTGCCGAGGATGGAATGATATTAAGTAAGGGACACGTGGTTATTTCTAAGGAAACTTCAGACCTCGCCATAGAAAAGGATGGAAACACACTTGTTTTGAAAGTAAAACCTGCGAGTGGCGAAGGAGGACCAAGTTTCGATGTTTTGCTTAGTTCAGTTGCCGAATCCTGTGGAGCTGAAAGTGTTGGAGTTCTTCTTACAGGAGAGGGAACTGACGGAGTAAAAGGACTAATGGATTTAAAAACCATGGGGGGACATACGATAGTACAGGATCCATCCTGGGGATGTCCGAGCCCGCAAATGGCAAAGAGCGCAATAGAATCCGAAAGTGTTGACCACATACTGACTGTGGAGGAAATCCCTAAGAAGATAATTGAGATAATCGGAAGGGGTGATGAAGATGGTTAAGAAAAAAACTCATAAAAAGAGGAAAACCCATTCGCATTCCAAAAAGAAAAAGCATGCAACTAAAAAGAAGGAAACGCATCATCCGAAAGACAAGAAAGAAAAGAAGTTCCACGCATTACATGAAGAAATAAAAAAACAACTTAGCAAACACGTAAAATACGATGAACATAAAAAAGAAGTGGCCGTAGAACCTGAAGGAAAACATGAAGAGCCCCTAAAGGTTCAAACAGAGAAACCGGTGGAGACAGTCAAGAAGCCAGTGCACAATATCCCTGTTTCTGGATTAGACCAATTTGAAAAAAACCTCATAGAGAGCATTGAGATAAATGAGAAAGAATCTGGAATCGAGGTCTTGATTCAGGGGGGTTTTGATCTTGAAAAGAGAATCCAGATTAAAACAGGGCAACTTCCTCAATTCCTGAAAACTGTATTACCGGATAGAATAAACTCCATGGATCCAGGGGATAACCTAAGAATGGTTGGATTAACAACTCAGGAGATGAGTGACCTATTTAAAACAAGCATAATTGTTGAACCAAAAGGAGAGCTTCAGGTTACTGAAGAAGATGAAAATGGCAAGATATGCCTCAACATAGGTATAGAAGAAGACCATGTTCCTCTTGAACATACAGATAAGGGCTTAGAAGATGTAAGAATGGTAGTAGAGAAGGAAAGGGAATGGATGGAGGAGAAGAGCAAAGAACTGAACAAAGTGCAGGAAGAGAACGGTGAGGATTCTGAGGACGATTGGCTCAAAGATCAGATAACCTCCCAACACGAAGAGATCTCAAAAATAGCCGACGAGATGGGAGAATCCATAAAAGCCACCAATAGCATACCATCAGTTAAACATACTCTTACTGAAAACACACCTAAAGAGACGGAACCCAATGAGACTGAAAAAGCTAATGAACCGGATGAGGGGGGAATGAAAGAATTTATCGAAGCTTACAAAGAGGAGGCAAATACCTACATTCAAACTCTTGGAAAAATAGAGCAACTAAAGGAAAATCCGAAGAATATTGAGCTTATGGGGGAATTATGTGAATCATGCAATGGTCTGAAGAGTATAAGTGATGCGATGGGATTTACAAACATATCCAAAGTAACTAGATCAATAGAACATGTGTTGGAAGAGTACAAGAATACAGGCTCAATAGATCTGGATAGATATGATTCTCTGAAGGAAGGAGTTGATAGGGTGCATTCACTATACCATAATCTTGAAAACAGCGAAAAGGAGAATGTTGAGGATATAATAAAGCGAATCGGACCCAGTGCAGAGTAACTCTAACCTCTGTTTTTTTCTATTTTATCAAGAACCTCATTAAACATCTCTTCAGAAACATGACCGTACTCTGCAAGACATTCATCCTTAAGGGAATTAAAGAAAAGTTCTTTTTCATCTGCGTTTAACTCGGATGTACCTATAACTTTCGCGAGCTCCATAATCTCTTTTGGGCCATCTATAACATCATAGGGTGGATCTATGGATGCAATGTCGTGGAATTTCTTCCTTAGTTCTTCGAACATAAAAAAGAATTAGATGGTAAGTAATAAAAAGATTCAACCTAGATGAGTTTTTCCCACCAACTCCTGTTATTCAGATACCATGAGATCGTTGCATCAATTGCCTGATCGAAATCGTGTTTTGGCTTCCAGCCAAGTTTCCGAATCTTGTTTGAATCAACAGAATATCTTCGGTCATGACCCAATCTATCAGCAACTTTCTTTACAAGAGAACTCGGCTTCCCCAACTTTTTTAGAATCATCCCAGTTATCTGTTTGTTAGTTTTCTCATTGTCTCCACCGATATTATATACCTGACCTGTTTTTCCTTTCAGCAGAACTGCCTCTATTGCCTCGCAATTGTCCTCAACATACAACCAGTCTCTTACATTAAGCCCATCTCCATAAAGAGGAAGCTCAAGGTCTTTTGATGCATTGGTTATGAAACAAGGTATCAATTTCTCTGGGTGTTGGTATGGTCCGAAATTGTTCGAGCTTCTTGTTATGATTATCGGCACACCGTATGTTGTGTAATAGGAACGGCATAGGAGGTCTGCACCCGCCTTGCTTGCCGAATAAGGACTGTTAGGTTGCAACAAATCGGATTCCTGGAATGAGCCTTTCTCTAAGCTTCCGTAAACCTCATCGGTCGATATCTGAAGAAAACGCTCTATTTTCATCTTCCTCGCTTTTTCAAGAAGGACATACGTACCACGTATGTTTGTTTCAATAAAATTCTCTCCGCTTTCTATGGATCTGTCAACATGTGTTTCAGCAGCAAAATTTACAACTGCATTGCAACTTTCCATTGCTTCCGCAACTATTCCTGGGTCGCAGATGTCACCTTTTACAAAGGAGTAGTTGTTATTAGACTCCAGATCTTTTGTGTTTTCCCTATTGCCAGCATATGTGAGCTTGTCTAGATTCACTATTTCCAATCCCGTATGCCTACCCATAAGAAAACGGATGAAATTACTCCCTATGAATCCACAACCTCCAGTTACGAGTATCTTTTTCATCTGATTACCCTATTGTATTTGGGTCAGTTGGCATCCTCTTATCTTCAAGATCGAACTCTCCTCTATATTCGTCTGGTTTCTTCGGATTGTATTCTTTGGTCACGTAGTTTATGAAATATACTGTTTCAGTTCCTATGTTCTCTGCAGAGTGCCACACGTTCGGGGGTATTTTCACAAGCTTATGGTTATCGTCCCCAACATCTATTGCCATCTTCTCTCCTTTCGTAGGGCTGTTCTCTCTCTGATCCTCAATATGTATAACTGCTTTCCCTTTTATCACAGTCATATGATCTGTTTGTTCCTTGTGAAGATGCTTGCCCTTTATAACTGCGGGATAGCAGGCACTCACATAGAACTGTCCAAAATGACCGGGTCCGTCTGATTTTATGGGGTCTGTTCCCCTGAGAATCTCGAAAAGGAAACCCCGCTTATCTCTATGGACCTTAAGTTCCTTTATTTCCACTCCATCTATCATTTATGCACCCATATGTTTTCCGCAAAAGCTTTTTAATTAATTTTTCCCAATGAGAGAAGTCAGGAAAAAGGGTTTTAAATGAAATTACTAGTTATCGGGGGAACAGGGCTTCTGGGGAACAAACTGATTGAACTAGCGGAGGGAAGATTCGAGATATACTCAACATATCACACGCACGAGATTGACAGCCCGGATTCCTACAAACTTGATGTTACAGACCACAATGCTACGAGGGAAATTATAGAAGAAATAAACCCCGGTGCAGTTGTGAATACTGCTGCGTTCCACCTTGTGGATAAATGCGAGACAGATATGGATATTGCTAAAGCAATAAATGTAGATGCTGCCGTGAACATAGCACAGGTATGCTCATCCATTGACTCCCATAGTGTATACATCTCAACTGAGTATGTTTTCGATGGCCTCAAAGGAAGTGCATATTCTGAAGAGGATAAGCCAAATCCGCTTGGGTATTACGGAAAAACTAAACTCATGGCTGAGAGAGAGATACTTGAAACCAACGGAGACAACATGATCGCTAGAACAAGTGTTGTGTATGGGTGGAACGACACAAAACTAAATTTCGCAACATGGGCCATAAGTGAGTTAGAAAAGGGACATCCAGTAAAGATAGTTGATGATCAGGTTGGGAGCCCCACCCTTTCAGATAACCTAGCCGAGGGAATATTAAAAGCAGTTGAATTGAGGAAAACAGGTATCTACCACCTTGGGGGCGGAGAGGCCATAGATAGATATAGATTCACCCTGATACTTGCGGATGTATTCGGATTTGATAGAAAACTTGTTGAACCAATTAAAACACATGAACTTAATCAGATGGCTAAAAGGCCATTATACGCCCCGCTTGATGTCAGTAAAGCAGAAAAAGAATTAGAGATAAAGATGCTAAGTGCAAGGGAAGGCCTTGAACTGATGAAAACGCAGGAAGGTTGATATTTTGGCTAAAATACTAATAACTGGTGGTGCTGGTTTCATAGGTTCAAATCTAGCTGAGAAACTAACGGAAGAACACGATGTTGTTATTCTTGACAATGTTTCAACAGGCAATAAGAGTAACCTTCCTAAGAAAATAGAGTTTATAAATGGTGACATATGCGATAGGAACACAGTAAACCATGCCCTCAAAGAAGTACAGTGTGTTCTTCATCATGCGGCAATTTCTTCTGTTCCCATATCACTCAAGGATCCTTTTCAAACAAACCACGTTAACATACTTGGGACCCTAAATCTACTCATGGAATCCTCAAATGCAGAGGTGGATAGATTTGTATATGCTTCTTCTTCATCAGTATATGGAGATGAGCCAGGAATGCCGAAAAATGAGGGCATGAATCCCTCCCCAATATCTCCGTACGCAGTATCGAAGGTGACTGGGGAACATTACTGTTCTGTTTTCGCAAGGAGCTTTGGACTATCAACCGTAAGTCTCAGGTATTTCAATGTATTCGGGCCAAAGCAGGATAAAGAGTCTGAATATGCATCAGTTATACCATTATTCATTAGTGCAATGAGGGGCGGAGAACCCCCAACTGTATTTGGAGATGGAGAACAGACAAGAGATTTCATCTATGTTAAGGATATTGTTCTTGCAAATCAGAAAATAATGGAATCAAAAAATGGAAAAGGAGACGTATTCAATATCGCAAGTGGAAAAAGTCAAAGTATAAACTCGCTTGTTTCGGACTTGAACGAGATCCTTGGAAAGAAGATAAAACCAATATACGGCGAGCCAAGAGCAGGAGATGTCAAGCATTCCTCTGCAGATGTAAATAAGGTAAAAGAAACATTCTCATATTCTCCCGAATGGAATTTCAGAAAAGCATTAGAGGATACTGTGAACTGGTTCAAGAAAAACTAGGGAGGCAGAATTCCCTCTATCATCTTGTTTGCCTTCCGGTAAGCAGAAAGAGTTCCGATATCAAGCCAGTAGTGAGGAGTGTAAACAACTCCTGCAATCTCTCTTTGTTCTGCAAGTTTTGGAAACACAGAGTGCTCCAGTTTTATTTTCTCATCTGGAACATGATCCAGAACATCCGGCTCTAGAACATAGTATCCTGCATTCGCAAGGTTAGATTTAGGTTTGTTTTTTGGCTTCTCTATGAAGTGTGTTACTAAGTGTCCGTCCATCTCTGCAATGCCGAACCTATTTACTTCATTCCAGGGAACTTTGAATAGTGCTATTGTGACTTTCTTTTTGAGTTTCTTATGTAAACTAATGAGCCTGTTCATGTTTATGTTAGTTACATTGTCCCCATATGCCACCACAAATGGCTCGTTCAGGGACTTCTCTATTTTCACAATTTTGAGATCTCCCCCAGTTTCCCAACACAGGGTGTGCACCGTTTCGATTTTAGTGTGGTCTCTTGGAGTCTTATCAAGATAGTTCTTTATTACGGACGACCAGTTGGAAACTGCAACATATATGGTATCTATCTCCTTTGCAGTCATTATGTTGCTTATAACATAATCGATAACTGGTTTTCCTCCGACTGGAAGAAGGGGCTTAGGTATACCATACGTTAGGGGCCTTAGACGTGTCCCCTTTCCCGCTGCCAAAATAACTGCTTTCATTTTTACAACCATCCCTCTCTTTTTATAAACTCATCCAATGCCTTTGATATCTTATTAAAGTATGGGCTATCGATATTAATGTTTTCCTTTTCGAAAACATCGGAAGCTTGTTTTGAATCATCTACAGCGCCCTCAATGGCGCGCATCCATGAGTCAACATTGAAATTCGCCATCCTCCACTTAGCGGGCAAATAATCAGATGCTCCGGTCCCAATAT
>CAZYPB010000064.1:0-7815 GCA_964649265.1 Microcaldota archaeon | reverse complement strand
ATCGAAAAACCTTTCTTTTCGAAAAGAAAGGGGTTTCGTTTTGAACCCGGGTCATTGGCTTTCTTTATCAGGTTTATTCTGATGCGAAAGGCCAACATCCTTGACCGAGTTGTCCGACCTTTTCCTTGATACTTTTGGCATCGCCGAAAAGAGTCACTAGACTACTGGAGCATGGGGGATAATTAAGGGCTTAACTGTTAATAAAAGTTTGTGTTTTCTCTTTACATTATCTTCTCGAGATGTTTGTTTACATGGATGTATGAGATCTCCTCATTTATCCTCTCAGAAATATCCTCTGGAGACAAGCTTCCATCGACAAGAAGCCATTTCTTAGAGAAAACCCCTGATTTTTTAAGTTTGAGGAAATTTTGCCTTACCTTTTGGAGAAAAGATTTTCTCTCGAAGAATTCAAGTTTCCCATTCTGCTTTTTCTTTCTTCGGATAGATATCTCAGGATGAACGTCTATTAGAACTGTTAAATCTGGCTCTATGAAACCGAGTTCCCTTGTTATCGACATCCCTCTTTTCATATCAAACCCGGATGCGTCCTGGTATGCGATTGTCGAGGTTATATAGCGATCAAGGAATATTATCTTGCCTCTCTCAAGTTGATTTTCTATTTTTGTTTGGTCTTTGTATATGTCTGAAAGGTAGAGGAAGAACTGGTGCGTGGGGTTTAGTTTGAGTTTCCTTTTTAGGAATGCGCCTATTGCTTTCCCTATCTCCCAGTTCTTATCAGGATACTGGTATAACTGGGCATCCGGTGACACCTCGAGGAGTTTGTGTATCTGGTGGCCCTTCCCCGAACCGTCTATGCCCTCCAAACAAATGAGTAAGCCTCTCATAAATGGAGATTGGAAAAAGGTTTATATAAATACTGCCGCCAAAATGTTAGCTGGGTTAGAGATGAACGGAAAAGATCTTATTTCTATTAGGGACTTGGAAAAAAAGGATATTGAAGCACTTTTCTCCGTCACAGAGAAGATGGAAAAGATGTTAGCTAAGGAAGAAAACCCGTTGAAGAACTCAGTGATAGCCACGTTGTTTTTTGAACCCAGCACCAGGACGAAGATGTCCTTCGAAGCTGCAGCGCAGAGGCTCGGAGCTAATCTGATAAGCTTCTCCTCTGTTGCCTCGACATCCATGGCAAAGGGCGAGACATTGGTGGACACAATAAAGACAATTGATGGATATGTCGACCTTATAGTAATCAGGCATAAGCTCGAGGGGTCCGCAAGACTTGCATCACAGGTTGCAAAGCATCCTGTTGTTAATGGAGGAGACGGAGGAAACCAGCATCCAACACAGACACTCATAGACCTTTATGCTATAAAGAAGATGAAGAAGAAGATCGAAGGCTTGAATGTTTACTTGGTGGGCGACCTAAAATATGCCAGAACAATGAGATCCCTGCTCTATGGGTTAGGGATGTTCAATGCGCGTGTAACCCTGGTTGCTCCGAACGGATTGGAGATGGATCAGGGAGTTGTTGAAGAGGTGAAGAAGCTCTTCTCAGTTGATGTAAAGCAAACGAATTCTCTGGATCTTAGGGGGGCAGATGTGGCGTATATCTGCAGGATACAGAAGGAGAGGTTTGCAGACCCTTATGAAGCAGAAAAAGTCCAGAAAGGATTCAAGATTACTGAGGAGCAGCTCTCAGGAGTAAAGGACGATCTTATAATACTCCATCCTCTTCCTAAAATAGATGAAATAGATCCCGAGATAGATAAAGGCAAACATGCAAGGTATTTCGAGCAGGCAACTCTTGGTGTGCCAATAAGGATGGCAATAATAATGAAACTTCTAGGTAAGGTGTAGATATGTTGAAGGTTGAAAAAATAGCCAACGGAACGGTTATAGACCACATAGCCTCTGGGAAGGGACTTAGGGTCCTTGAGATCTTAAATATCAAGTCGGGTTATCCAGGTAGGGTTGCTCTTGTTATGAATGCTTCCAGTGACAAGATGGGAAAAAAGGACATTGTAAAAATAGCTGACAAACACATTGATGACAAAACAGCAGACAGAATCGCACTAATTTCTCCAGAAGCAAGTCTCAATATTGTCAAGGAATATGAGGTTGTAGAGAAGAGAAATGTTAAACTAAGGGATAGGTTATCAGGTATAGGAAAGTGTCCAAACCCAAAGTGCATCACAAATCATGAAGCAATGGAAAGTGATTTCAAATTGGAAGATAAAGGGGTGCGCTGTACATACTGTGAGAGACCATTCAAGCCGGAAGAGGTATCAGGCTAGATTTTCGTAAATGGCCTTGCGCCATCTTTTTCTATTATAACTGTTCTTTCAGCCTGAGACACAACTCCTTTCTTTGCATCGCTTAGAATAGGGTATGGTTTGAGAACCCCAAACATCATAAGTTCTTTTAATGCTGAATTAAGAAGAAGCCTCGATCTAAAATCTTTGTAAAGCCACCTTTCAGCAAAGGGGAGGCCGTGGAATTTGTCCCGTGTATAATTCAAGAGTTTCCTTGATTCTCTGAGGCGGACAGGTCTCTGCTCTGTAAACATAAATATCTCTACCTGAGATGCTTCAGAAACCCTTCCCGCTCCATCGGTTGCAAATGGCTCAACTGCAAAAACGTCCCCTTCCTTTAATTCATAGGATGCAGGAGTCTTTATACTGGGTATCTCTGCTCCTGCATGTAGTTTGTATTTCTCTAGCTTGTGCCCTGTAAGGTTTGAGATTGGCCTGAACCCTCTTTTCTTTATCTCTTCTTCTATGATTCCCCCTATCTCGCCTGTTTTCATACCTGGTTTCATTGAGGATATCGCTGCCTCGAGTGCCCCCTCACTTGCCTCAAGTAATTTTCCTTGTTCTCCTGAGAGGTCCACTGTGAGTGCTGTATCGCCAATGTGGCCGTTTACATGGGTTCCTATGTCAAGCTTAACTACATCTTTTTCCCCAAATGTTTTCTCGCAATTGTATTCTGGAGTATAGTGTGCTGCTTGTTCGTTAATGGAAATATTGACTGGAAAAGAGATGCCTGCTCCTTGTGAAATTATCTCTTTTTCTATGGATTCTGCAATATCAATGAGCTTCGCTCCTGGCTTTATCAAACCAGCCGAGTTCTCAAGTATGGTTCTAGCTATTTTTCCTGCCTTTTCATAATCCTCTAACATGGTATCACATCATCTCCGAAAGTATTTTTGGTAGTTCACTAAGGTTTTTTATGCAGTAGTCTGCTCCGTCCTTTTTTCTCTTTCCCGAGACAAGTACTGTGCGCATTCCTGCTTTTTTTGCTGGAGTTATGTCTCTGTCAATTGAATCCCCAATCATTAATGTTTCCTTTGGGTTTAGTTTTAGTTCTTTTAGTATGTGGACATAGAATTCTTTTGATTTGTTTTTGCAGACTGTCTGAGTCACGAATACATCGTGAAAAAGCTGGTAAAGACCAAGTCTTATCAGCTTGTCCCATTGTTTCAATACAAACCCCTCGGATGCAGCATATATTTTATAATCTGCATCCCTAAGGAACAGAAGGGTTCGAGTAACCTCAGGGAATGGAAGTATTGTAGACTTTGTATTGTGGTATGCTGCAATCCCTGCTGCTACAATTCTTGGGGAGGGTTTAACTCCCAGCTCTTTGAGCATCTCATCGAAATGATAGTCGTAATTCGATGTGCGCTTCTTTATTATTTTAATCAGGGTTCTGTACGCTTTCTCTTCAGACACCTGAAGTCCTGATTCCCTCATTGCATTAACTGCGTTTCTTCTTGCACGCTCTGCGAATTCTTTCGTAGGGTAAAGAGTATTGTCTATATCGAAAAAGATGGCCTTTATCTTCATGCTAAAGGGTTGAGAGTTCAGGGTTTTATAGTTTGCTACTCGCTAGTAGTCGGACAGAGAGCTCTGAGTTCCTTTGAATTTGAGATCTCCTTCATCGTATCCCAGTTCCTTGAGGATCTTAAGTACTGCCGGCAGTATCTGGTTGTTTATGTAATAGTCTGCATCATAATCCTTTGCAAAGTCAACTGGCTCTGCTTTGTATGAAATGGGGTCACTTGAGCGCGAATCTGTCTTTGTCTTTATGTTTCTCTTCAAACGCATCTGATTTCTCTTGTTCTCTATCTTTTTCCTGAGTTTTTCTGATATCCTACTGTTCTTCGTTACAACATATTCGACAACTGAGCCGACATCTGCCGGGAGGCCCTTCTCCCTAAGTTTTTCTGCAACTATCATCTCTGGGCTTATTATCTCATAGGATTCGAATCTCCTCTTAATCTGATTGGTTATCACTAAGTCATCGAGTGCAACTTTTCCGTTCCTCAGGTCTTCTATTGTCTCTTTTACAACTGATACTGCTTTCTCCTTACTTCCTTCTTTTAGTATCGCTTCCAGTACTCCTTGCTGTGTCCTCTTGGCTACACGGGACCAGTCCCTTCTTACAAGTTCGAACCCCCTTATCTTTATGTTTCCGTCTTCTCCCATTAGCGCATACTTCTTTTTTGCACCTGTTGACTCCTGTTTCCCCTGAGTTTTCTTTGTTACAAATAATCCCCTAGGATAAAACCCTTCTGATTCAAGTTCCATGTTTCCAGGAAGCTCTGAGTTAACCTTTTTCATGAACTCTGTTGCCTCCTCTCTCTTCTTACCTCCCATCAGTAGAAAAATTGAGTCTGTGTCACCATATAGGACTTTGAAGCCTTCGTCCTCTGCTTTCTTTGCTGTCTCCTGAATGTAGTGCCTGCCAAAAGAGGTTACAGCTTCCCCGCATTCCATGGAATACCATCTTGAGCGGGCGTATGCAAGCATTCCATAGAAACTATTTGCAAGAACCTTCAGAGCCTGCTGCCGGGCATTAAGGGTTATTGCTTCGGGGGAATCCTTTTTCAGGGTTTTTAGCTTTCTTTTTACCTCAGATCTATGCAAAACAAGGTTGTTGAGTGTTTCAGGTATAAGCCCCACTCTCTTTGAGCAGAAGTATGAGCCCGAGGGGGATTTGTGTGCCTCCTGTTCTGAGCAGCATTCACAATCTATCATATCTGGATCAATATTATGCGAGTAGATTATGGAGGGATATAGTCCTCTGAAGTCAAACACAACTATGTTCTCATAAACTCCCGGGTTTGGAAGTTTCACATATGCCCCTTTGAGCATAGACATTGCTCTCTCCTTAACCTGTTCCTCTCGCGGCCTGTTTGGAACGACCATCCCCCGTTCATAAGAACTGTTTACTAAATATAATTCCACAAGGTGTCCGGTTGAGATCCCAGCTATGTCAAAAAGAGGGGTTCTAACAGTCCTTGATAACTCGATTTCCATTGGGAGTATGTGTTGGCCGACTTCAAATGTTGATTTTGCATCTCCAAGAGAATAGTCTGCCAGAAGCTGTCTATCCTTTTCATCGTCCCACATCTCCCATATGTTTAATTTCCCAACCATGAGCTTCTTTTTCCCAGTTATCTCCTGATATGCGTTCTCCAATGTGAATTTGTATATTCTAAGCCCTCCTATTACGCCCATGAACCTAACTATTGGGTAGAGGTCAATATGCAGTCTTCCTGTTATCTTCACTTCGTTGAACATTCCTTTTCTTCTAGCCCTGTAGGTTGAGCCGTCTCTTCCTAGTTTGAAATCAACACCGCATATGTCTGCTCTTTTCTTTAGGTATGGAAGATCGAATGTTGTTGAGTTATAGCCTAGCAGCATCTCTACATCGTTCTGTTTTATTACTCTAAGGAACTCCTCTATCATCTCTTTCTCATCTTTCAGTTTCTTTGCAAATGGTTTCCCTGTTTCTTTCCATGTTAGAACTCCCTCGCTCTCCCCAGAATAGCTTACCATAATAACTGGGTCCTGTTTTTCCCTTGGTGCACCTGCAGGGTTATATGTCTCAATATCAAAAGCAAGTGTTCTTAGGTTTGTGTTTGACTCTCCGGTGTCAGTTATTCTCTTCACTATCTTCCGGCTTCTCTCTATTTCCATAATGTTGAACGGAGTCAGCTTCTTGTCTATAAAATATCTTCGAGCAAATGGAATATCGTGTTCAAAAGGAGTTCCTATATCTCTGACCTGACCCCTTAGAATCGGTACATGGGAAGGGTGGTGGCAGAAGACTTTCAGAATATCTGTGTCTTTGCTTCGAACCTTGCGCTTTATTTTCTCCACTCTATTTATTTTTATTGTCTCATCCTTGTGTTCGATTTCAAGGGAGTCTAGCTCTTTTTTAGCTTTGTCTAAATCGTCCGCTAAAAGATAGAAATATGGTTCAAAAGAATCATCGTACATTCTTAGAAAACGCTTGTGTTTGAGGAGTAGTCTTATCACTGCCTTGTTGTTCTTTGTTATATAGTCTGCTTGTATGAGTGTTGCTTTCAGTTTCTTCATGAAAATAGTTTATTGGGTATCCATTAAAAAGATTGATTAACTAGCGAAGCCCACTAGTTGGTAGAAGGCTGCGTTGGGATTGTATCCCCTTCTGAAATCGCTGTAAATGCTGACCGAGAATCCTGCTGACTCTGTTTCAGATATCGCTGTCTTCAGAGGGACAATGTTAAAAGTGAGAGAGAACATCTCCTCTTTTCCTTTTTTGTAGGTGTGCGTAATCTCTCCTTTATTTTGTTTGCAGGATATGGTTATTCCTTCCCCAAAATAATATCCTCCGCTGTCTGCCTCTGGGGGGCATCTTTCACATATTCTATCATAGTTGCGGTAATCCATGATAACCGTGCCGTTTGGTGTGAGGAGATTTGATATTTGAATTAATGTATTTTCTCTTTCTTCAGAATTTAGGTGGCAGAACGAATTTCCAAGACATACAACCGCATCAAAATTCATTTCGAATTTCTGGTCAAGTTCCCTCCAATCTGCAACAATTGGGGAAAGAGACACCCCGTGTTTCGTTGCGTTCCTTTTTGCAATCTCAATCATCTGTTGACTTCCGTCCAGCGATACTACCTGAAAACCTGCTTTCAGAAGAACTATACTATCGAAACCTGTTCCCGCTGCCATATCGAGAACAGTCCGAGCATTTCGTTTAGACAATATGTTAGAGAAGAAATCCCCATATTCCTTTTTTCGCCTATCCCAACAGATAAGGGAATCCCATATCTCGGATACTTCTTTTCCGTATTGTGTTTTTCGTTTGCTTTTTATCATTAAAAAAGAAGATTTACATTATACTTAATTTATAATTAATCATTAAAAAATAAGAAAAAAGATAAGAAAGAATTAAAAAAATATTGTTATTTACTATAAACGTATGCATATCCCTAAAAGAGAAACGGACCTTTTATTCGAACTTGATCAGAACAGCAGGCAGAGCAATCTTTCAATTGCTCGGAAATTAAGGATTAATAAAAACACTGTCGCAACCAAAATTGAGAGTTTTTTGAATGTTGGGGTAATAGAAGGGTTCTATTCCGTAATAGATGTTGGAAAACTTGGTTACACGGGCATCAGGGCATACATAAAGCTAAGGCAGTGTAGCCCCAAACGGAGAAACTCAATATTAAAACATCTTATTTCCAGTAAAATAACCTGGTGGGTCGGGAGCATTGATGGGGATTTCGATATCGGAGTTGTAACGTGGATAAAAAACCTTAAGGATTTCGAAGCTTTTTGGGAAGAATTAGATAGGAGATATCATTCCAATGTTTCTAAAACCCAGGTTGCAATCTACACCGGCGTTTATGACTGTACTTTTGGATTCCTAAACGCGAAGAAGCAGAGAAAAATAGAGTTTTTAGGAACAAAGAAGGAAGTTAAAGTATCTAAAAACGAATTAAAGGTTCTTAGTTTGCTGTCTAATAAAGCCAGGATGAAAACAATAGACATCGCAACTGAGCTTAAACTC
>CAZYPB010000063.1:0-7822 GCA_964649265.1 Microcaldota archaeon | reverse complement strand
CAAACATGGTGTTTGCATCCGGTTCCTCAGGATCAGCCAGGGCTAGCTTTGCAGCTGCTTCCAGGTTGGACTCCCTTCCTACAACAGGTCCATTTATCCCTACTTTCTCTCCAAGATCGTTGTCCCGATCTACGCAGATCACAAGGACCTTCTTTTTAGCCATGTTTCTCTCCCCTATAGGTTGCAGAGGTATAAAATATAAGGATAACTATTTAAATATTGGCAGATAGAATAGTTTGCCTTGTTCTAATGAAGGTAGATTAAATGAAAACACCAGGCGAATTTCTAGGTACAGAAGAAGAATACGTTTCAGGCAGAGGGACGTATGAAGAAGAGAACAATATCTCTGCTGCCCTTTATGGAGAGCTTCAGGTAGATTCAGAAAGAAAGATGGCCATAAAAACAAGAACATCCGTGCCCGAGAGGATAAAACTAGGAATGGTTCTCTACGGAAGGATTGAGGAGATATTCGACCCCATAGCACTTGTAAGAATAGAGCCCATATCAACTGGAAATGAGAGACAGGTAATAGATCAGTTCTACTGCGTTCTCCATGTCTCAAGAATAAAGATGGGCTATGCGCGAAACATTAAGGAAGAGGTAAGGATAGGAGACATAATAAAGGCAGTAGTTGATGAGATAAAGAATGGCGAGATATACCTGAGCACAAAAAGAGGCGGGATGGGGATCATAAAGGCATTCTGCTCTAAGTGCAGGACCCCTCTTGAAAAAGAGGATGAGATGCTCGCATGTGGAAACTGTGGAAACAAGGAAAAAAGAAAGCTCGGATCCCCGTACAGAAACATTTGAGGTGATTTTTTGGAAGTAAAGACCATCACCAAAGAGAAAAATGAACTTGAAGTCGAAATCATAGGTGAGGATCATTCTCTCCCTAACATCCTCAGGGAGATGATAATGCAGGACCCGTCGGTGGAATTTGCGTCATACATTATAGATCACCCGAAACTGGGAAACCCGAAGCTTTACATAAAAACCAACGGAAAGAAAACAGCCGAAAAGGTACTAAACGATGCTGTAAAGAAAGTAAGGAAAGAGGTTTCAGACTTGAAAACAGCAACCAAGGCAGTAAAGAAAAAGAAATAGCGATCATGAAGACCGGAATCAGGGTTTTAGGGATAGATGATTCTCCTTTTGAAAGACATCACCAGGACTCTCTAGTTGTAGGGGTAGTATGCAGGAAAAACTCGATTGAAGGAGTATTGAGCACGAGGGTTTCAGTCGATGGTGATGACTCGACGGAAAAACTCATAAGCATGCTAATGAAATCAAGGTTTCTAAAACAAGTGAAAGCCATAATGCTGAACAGCATTATGCTGGCAGGGTTCAACGCAGTAGACATTGGCAAATTAAACAAAGAGACAGGGATCCCAGTTATTGCATTAACCCGAAAGAGACCAGACCAAAAATCTGCGGAAAGGGCTTTGGAAAATGTCCCTAACAAAGAAAAAAAGAAGAGGATAATGGTTTCCTCGGGCACAGCGGAGAGGATAGGCAACTGGTATGTGAGGAGCACAGGAATCAATTTAAATGAAACCAGAGAAATAGTCGCTATCTTTGGAAACGATCCCATAAGGCTTGCGCATGTGATTGCCTCAGGGATTGTAACGGGAGAGTCCCATGGAAAATCGTGACAAGAAAACCTGGAGAGATTCACCCGAGTTCAAACTTCTCAAGAGGTCTCTTGACAGTAAACTCATCTACCTATTACTTGGGGTATTCTTCGTGCTCTTTCTGTTTACTCGCTCTGCAATATTTGCCGTCTTATGTGCAATAGTAATATTACTTATGTTAATAGGGGAGTCTGTTGTTGGTGTATCCCAGCATGGAGTGAAAAAAGAGATAACAGAACTTATCCTTGCAATTGCAGCAGCACTGCTTATATGGTACGGACTTGGGTTTGCGCTAAGCACATCTGCTCCTCTTAATGCAGTGGTTTCGTGTAGTATGCTCCCCAACCTAGAGAGAGGCGACTTGGTTATACTTCAGGGAAGTGAGCCCGGAGGAATAGACATCCAGGTTGATGAGTTCAATTACAAGGACATTTCCGTTTATGTGGAAGGTGAAGGAGAATTTCAAACAAATATGTCTATGTTATCCTATTGTGCATACCAACCAAGATCAATACCTTGCAGAACACTTGAGACCTCCCCAGAGAAGGTATATGAAACATATGGGCCTCTTGAGTTCAGGTATGGGACATGCAGTATGGAGAAGGATGGAAAGCGCTATGACATACACTGCACGAAGTCGATTAAAGTAGGCGGAACAGAGTATAAGGCACAGCTCATAGGCGATACAATAGTTTACCTATCACTACCAACAGATGGGTTTTCAGGTGGCCAACCGAAGGAGATAATCCACAGGGTTCTCCTTAAGGTTCACACAAAGGACGGCCAGATATACTATATAACAAAAGGGGACAATAATGACAGGTTCGACATACAATACGATAATACCCCAACAACACCTGAAAGAACAGTTGGGAAGGTAATCCTAAGGGTTCCATATCTAGGATATTTCAAGCTCTTCCTATTCGGATTCTTTGGTGATCCACCCGGGTGCGATACTGTTTTTGTTGTGAGGTAAAAACTAGGCACCAAATGTTTCACCCGGCATAGGCAGGAGCATATCAAGAGTATATGCCGAGAACAGCCCAACTACTCCCCCTAACCACACAAGCATAACAAAATGAATCATTGCATTCAGCATGTTTCCTCCATCCATGAATCTTATTGCAACTGCAGAAAGAAGGGCATTCAGAATAAGAGTTAATACAAGAAGTATTCCTATGAGCTCTGTGCTCGCTGCTTCGGGCAATGTTATAACTGTGCTTAGTACCTCAGAAGGAACATCAAGTGTTGAGTATATGCTGTTCATGTATTTCACAACACCAGAAGAGATGTAAAGACAGAAGGCAACAACAGCCTGAACCCCGTAAACTATTCCAATGAAACTTGTTGTTGAGTGATATCTCTCCCTTCTCAACATCTGCATTGTCATAAAGTTGGTGCTTATTACTTCACTTGTCTTGTCTGGCTTTCCACCCATCTTCAATGTTTCAACAAACATCTCTGTGAATTTGTTTATAAGGAAGCTTCCACACTCAACCCTGAAAAGAAACCATGACTGGTAGTTGTCTATTCGCGTTTTCAATCTCTCGTGAAGATTCCTTATCGGTTGTGTTAGTTCACCGAAATCATGGAATGTTAGTGATTTAAGTGAGGAGATCACAACACCACCACGCGCTGCAGCACCAAGCCCAAGAGATATGATGAACTCAACATAGAACTGATCTCTTCGTTTTATCTGTTCCTCAATTACCCTTGCGATGTATCCGACAATGAGCATTGGGGTAAGTACTATTGCAATCAAAATCTCCAAGGGGAGGAACACCAGAAAATAATTAGAGAATATCGACATAACAACGCAGCCGGCCGATGAAAGCAAGAACGCGGGAGCAAGCTCGCTCTTCATTTCCCGGTTTGCAAAATTCTTATACCATATGGTGTCACTTGGAAGAACGCTTTTTATATAGTAAAGAACGCCGATCTCTGCTGAAATAAACATAAAGACAACCAGAAGCATAAGCATGACTGGTTCGATTGTTGTAAGGTATGGAATTATGATTGCAAAGGAAACCATGAAAACAAGGGTTATCACAATTGATAGATATATCTCCTTAAGGACGTCGATATCGTAAAGTGCTCCTTTGTATTTTATACTGTAGTCCGTCATCACGTAATTCTGTTCATCAAGAAGAAATTCCTCTATATCCTCTCCAGCATCAAGAGCATTGGCAAACCTATCAAGAAAGTCTGCAAGCATTATGCTCGGGGTTGTTTTTGATTTCAGCCTGCAAGAGTCCGATAATGTAACGTGCCAGACAGCGAAGCGCATATATATCTCTCCGCATGCTTTCGCTATACCTCCATATTCCTCCTTTGTTGAAAGTACTCTGAAAAGATCAGCAGGTGGTGAATTAGATGTTGCAAGTATCCCAACATGTGTAATGAAAAAGTGCATGTTATCCTCAATTTCGTGCTTTATGCTCTCTGCCTGCAAAAGAGGATAAAGAAAGACAAAGATTATCGCTAGTGAGGGAACAACTGAAAGTAAATATATAGTAAAACCCTCGAAAAGTTCAGGAAGGAGAACGATGAGAATTATGGGGACAAGGAATCCCGTAAATACAACCGGGAGGCCAAATGTAACTATATACTGGTAGACACTCATCCCCATTGACTGTATAAGGCCAATATAATCGTCAACATCCATCTGATCACTTAAATTTTGAATGGAAGGGCAGTCACTCCTCCCCTATAAAATGCAAGAATGATGCTCTTTACTTCGAAGTAGTCAACGATGTTTTTCTTCACCATCACATCTATTATCTTTGTTCTCTCTGCAAGATCATCATATATCTTTCTTGGGTCTATGTATCCTGCCTTCGATGCAATCTTCTCTTCAAGTATATAGCTGTTGTTCATTCCTGCGAATTTGTGTTTATCTGTTGAAGCATCCCAGCTAAACATCTGTCTTGTGACAACACCACCTGCATCATCCGAATATCCCTCAACCTCTTCAACTGCAACGCATCTCCTTAAGAATCGTCCCTTCACATATACTGCCTGAAGGAAAACAGCGACATTTAGGTTATCCATAAAAGTCAGAGGAACATTTATCGGGTCCCCAGCAAGCCTCTGAATCATCCTCCTGATACTTGAAGCGTGGAATGTTGCCATAACCGAGTGACCTGTCTGCATGGCCTGAAAAGCAACAAGCCCCTCTTTACCTCTTATCTCACCTACTATTATGTAATTTGGCCTTGACCTTAGGGCAGCTTTAAGTATTACAAACATATCCACCCTTCCTTCAGGTGGACCAGTCTCTCTTGTTATAAGCTGTTGCCACAGTGGCTGTGCGGGTATTACCTCCGGGGTGTCCTCCGCAGTAAGTATCTTGGAGTCCGGGTGTATGAAAACAAGGGCACCGTTCAATATTGTTGTCTTACCACTTGCCGTCTCACCAGCAACGAATACGTTCATCCCGTTCTCAAGGCAAAGCCATATGTATGCTACGATCTGCGAGTTGACTGAACCGAATTTTATTATCTGTATTATGCTCAGAGGGATCTCTGAGAATTTTCGGATAGTGAAACTAGGCCCCCTCAAGCTCACATCATCTGCATATATGATGTTAATCCTTGACCCATCAGGCAGAACGGAGTCGACAATCGGCCTTGCAATGCTCACCGGTCTCCCAATCCTCTCACTCATGTTTCTAAGGAAATCCTTCATTATCTGCTCATTCTCGAAACAGACATCCGTCTCTATTGCATCAAATATCTTGTGAATAAGCCTCACATTCCTAGGCCCTACCCCATGAATATCCTCAATGTAGCTGTCGCTCAATATTGGCTGAAGCTGCGCCTGTCCAACGATGTCTCTCTGAACAAAATAATGGAATTTATTGTATTCCTCTTCGGTAACGAACACTTTCCTTGAACCGAAGTCAGTTAATGAGAGCGCAGTCCTTCTTACACTCATATTGAAAAGTTTTACAAGGGTATTCTCAAGCTCTTTATCATTCTCAGGAACCTTCTCATGCGGTGCGTTCTCAAGAACTATGTCCAATATCCTATGGTATTTCTCCTGCTCATCAGGGGTCATCTTTGGTTCAATTAAAAACATCCTCTTAGTCATCTTTTCCTTGAATATATGTACAAACACCATGGGGTCTCTTGTTGGATATATGATGTTTACTTTTGGTTCATCCTTTAGATCTCGTGAAAGCTTTTCATAGAATCTAGGGAGGGGTATCTTCTTTTCTTTAAGTCCCTCCACGTATTCTCTCACGTGCTTATTTTTACTTAGAACTTCTTCAAACTTCATTGTATCACATGTACACTACAGCATCCTCACATTCGTACAGGCTTATGAATGTCTTTTTCATATCTGCCTGCATCTTCTCAGCGAGGTTATTCATTACCGGCCGCTCTAATTTTGATTTTTCTATATCTATTAACATCATACCTATCTCATTCGCATATCGCGCAACATATTCCGTAAGACCCGAGGATATTAGTATATTACAGCCTTTTAGGTAGAATTCCTCAACAACGTCAATGCTTGCCAAACCGTCTCCTATGTAACAGCCTGCAACTTCGAATTTCTTGTTCGACTCCGGGTTTCCAACTATCCTTATCACATCCACGCCATAGGTTGTTTTAAGGTTTGAGACGAGCCCGGTTAGAGATGTTTCAGGTATGTTTCCCCACCTACCACACTTCATCTTTCCCTTCACCTTCATGCCTAAGTTTTTGCTAAGTATGTCCGTTGTCCCCCCCTCCGTTTCATCAAGATTGCTATGCGCAACATATATGCAAACATCCTTACCTATCATGTCCTTTAGTCTTTTGTAATTCGCCGGTTTCTCAAAGAAAGAAAGCCCTGGGAACACATCATACACCTCTTCAAAGAAAGGATACTCGTGAAGAACAAGGAGGTCAACGTAATTCTCCTCCTCTGCTGCCTGCTTTTTATTCTTGAACGAATAGGTCTTTGGCTTTACAGTCCTTCTTCCAGCGGAAAATTTGCCCCCAGAGATAAGTCCTGCCTGCTCTAGAACGTATTCGGTGGCGGCCCATGCAACCCCTATTCTGTTTATCTCCTTGTCTGGATCTCCGAACACAAGTCCTACGAGATCGTCAGGGTAAGCAAGGGAGAACGGAGCGATTTTTTCCATGTATGTAATGATGTCCCGCGCTAGCATTGTACCACCGCTATCCTATGGAAAACAGTACTATTTAAATTATGCCCCACGAGGTTACAGATAAGTTTAGGAGAAAATTCGCATATCTGAGAAAGCCTTATTAATCACTTGTTTAAACAATCTACTATGCAAGTAAAAGAGAAAAAACAAAGACGGTTTATCGTAATAACTGGTTCTCTGATGTCCGGTCTTGGGAAAGGAATAGTGTCATCCTCAATAGGAAAGATACTGCAGAGCAGAGGGCTCAAGGTCGTTCCAATAAAATTCGATGGCTATCTGAATGTCGACTGTGGAACAATGAACCCATACAGGCACGGTGAAGTGTTTGTTCTGGACGACGGAACAGAGTGCGATATGGACTTCGGAACATACGAACGCTTTTTAAAACTGAAACTGAAAAACAACAACTCACTCACCGGCGGGAAGATATTCAGGATGGTAATTGAAAAGGAGAGGAGAGGGGGTTATCTTGGTTATGATGTGCAGATAGTCCCACACCTTACAAATGAGATAAAGAGCTGGATAAAGAACGTTGGCGAGGACTTTGATTCAGATATTGTCATTGTTGAGGTTGGCGGCACAGTAGGAGATCTTGAGAACGGCTACTTCCTTGAGGCGATGAGACAGCTCTACCAAGAAGAGAAGAACGTACTTTTCGTTCAATTAACATATGTCCCTACATTGATTTCGGGAGAGCAGAAGACAAAACCAACACAACACGCAACAAGGCTCCTTGCAAGTCTTGGCATAATTCCGAGGATAATAATCTCGCGCGAGAGCGAGATACTCAGGACTGAGGCGAGAAAGAAGATAAGCATGTTCTGCAACATCCCGGTTGAGAACATAATAGACGACCTAGACTTGGATACAATATACGACCTTCCATTGTTCTTTGAAAAACAGAACTTAGGAGACATACTCCTAAAGGAACTAGATCTAAAATCGAGGACAGGCGATTTCAACGAATGGCCCAATCTAGTAAGGAGAATAAAAAAACCAAAGAATACCCTTCAGATAGCAATAACCGGAA
>CAZYPB010000062.1:0-8045 GCA_964649265.1 Microcaldota archaeon | reverse complement strand
TCATAATCAAGTAACCGTGTCTCCAAGTTTTCATGTGGGATTCTGTCGCTCACTGTCCAACTGACTTCCGAATCTTTTTTTAATTCAGTTTCCATGCTCCAGATATCCAGATAATCAAACCCAATATCGTCTGCATAATAGTTCTCCATCCCTGCCCCAGGAGTATCAAGTGACCTCTCCCTCAATTCCAGCATATTCAGATATATTGAGACAGTATAGAGTAACATAAGGAAGAACAATGAAAACCCAATTGTGAAAACAAATCCTTTTTTCATCTAACAAACCTCGGACAGGTTTTTAGTGACGCCACCATGTAGTCTGTTCCTGTTTGTGTATGCTTAACATAGCTCCTTTTTCCTGAGTAGAATTCTCCCTCAGGATCGCACCCACAGGCAATAACTTCCCTAATACTCCCGCCATCCTTCTCAAGTATCAATGAACCGCACCTATTGTAACCTGAAAGCATGTTATCAAGTTCGCCTGATGTAATGCTCTCCATGCTCCCCGTCTTATCCAGAACAGAGAGTATATCGAACTCACTCCCTCTTTCAGCATGGGTTATCTGTACTTGTTCAATAAGCAGATAGAGGGAAAGGATTATAGTTAATGAAACGGTTACTGCGAAAAGCGCGTCTATTGTAAATACAAACCCCCTCATGTATAAATCACCAGGCTGGGTTCCCAAACCCTGATCCAAACCTTAACGGCTCTTCCGTTCAAGGCCATTATCCTTGATGCTGACGAAACCGAAACGTCATCAGGAGGTTCCTCTCCAACAGAATAGAGAGTAGAGCCGCCCATGCCGTTTATCCTCAATGCAAATACATGAGCACCTCCCTGCCTGTTTAATGAGAGAAGTGTCCGGGCCTTGTCATAACCTTCTTTCTCTGCTGTCAATCTTGCGAACAGTTCCACCTTTCTCTGATCAAGTACTCCTCTGCTTTCAGCAAATCCAATGCTATTGGCACTGAAGTCATTCCAATTGTAAGGGTCCCCAGGGCTTTCTGATAACTGCTGGATTGCAGAGCGGGCAACCTCGGCAAGCCTGTTCTCCTTTTCATTGTGATGTATGCGTTCAGCTAGGTCATTGGATGCCGTTACTGCATACCACAATAGAAATGAGACTACCATAACTGCGAATATAAGATCGTATGAGAATATCTGCCCTTTACGATACATATATTACTCCTCCTTTGTTCTCGACAACAAGGCTTCTTCCAGGTTCGAGTATTGCGCTTTCGGTGCTGTTTGTCATAAGTGGAACAGAGAGATGGTTCTCAACCCCCCCATGCTGCCAGGTCACTTCTATCCACCTATCGTTTATGTAAATGTAATACTCCTCACCAAGTATCATTTCAGGCACTATTACCTCTGATCGAGCACCATCTCCGCCTCTTGCGACATCATTTACGTTCCAGGCTATCTTCTCCCCAACTCTCTCAGCTTCTAAACTTGACATGACTGTCCCTATTCCTTTGTTCTTCTCAGCATAGAGGCCGAATATAAGTGTAAATAGTATCATGACTATGATTGAGGCGATAATAAAATCAACGCTTATCTGGGCTCTCATCTGAAAACCTCAGCAACCAAGTCCTTCCAATTCAGGTCCAACAACAACACACCCCTTCAGTGCCTTTACATACACCCAATATGTTCCAGATTCATACGGCAGTGCCCCCTTTAGTTCAGCAATCGACATTGCGTTGACATCGCTTTCCCCACCACTAACATATACCCCTATATTGACTATGCCCCCATCTACAAACACTCTTTCAGGGGAAACACCATCCGGTATTGTCACTCGGACCTTCCTAACAGCACCTTCTCCTTCCCTGTAAACTACATCAGCTGCATGGGCAACATCATTAACTGCTGATCGAGCCTGTGTTAGTCTGAGCATTGTCTGCCCGTGTTCAAGCTCCCTGCTTCCGCTTGTTATTATAACACCAAGAAGGGTCATGGCTATAGCCAATATGATCAACAGCTCAACAGATGCCTGTGCTCTCATGTTTTAGGATTAGAATGCGGGATATTTAAAAAGTATGTTCTCAAAGCAAAAGATAGGCTGCAATAAGAATGATGATTATGAATACAATTATAACGGCAATTATTCCATGGCCACCGTATTTTTTCATGTAGTAATCCATCTTGCTTCTCCTTCTTACATCATCTATGTCAATTCCACCCTTCAACTCATTCGGGCGTGGGGCATCCTTTCCCCCAACGATATCTTCCCCAAGGCTCTCACCCTCCTCAGGCTCTTCTGTTTCCACAACCTTCCCCATTTTGTTGAATCCGTTTTCAGTTAGCATTACAGATACTTTTCCGGCCCGTACATCGTAATCAAGGTAGTTGTTCTTGACCAGCTTGTACAGGTGGTATGCAAGGTCTCCTGTCCTTATGTTAATATTTGAGGCCAGCTTTTCTGTGTCTTTGACTCCCTTCGATATTGTCTGAAGTATGTTCTTGTCAAGTTCATCCAGTTCCCCGCTGCTCTTATCCTCTGCCATGGAAAGGACTGCCTTACCTGCTTCAGAGACATCTACCTTGCTGGCACCCATGGAGGACTCTATGTTCACATAACCCTTGAGTTTTATTGTTCCAAGTATGTTTGCTGCATCAAAAAAGGATGAGTTTATTTTCGAGCCAAAGCGCTCCAATGTAGTATCTGGACCGATCCTCTGAAGAACAACCAGATCAAGGAAAGTTAGTTCTTTTTCGTCTATGGCTGTCACAAAAAATGAATGCTGCTTAATGTTTAAATACCTATTGATGTAGATAGTTTGTTTGTGTTTCCAAATGAAAATTACTTTTTTAGGGGGAGCGGGGGAAGTTGGAAGAAGTGGAGTGCTTATAGACCACGGATACAGGCTTCTTCTTGACTATGGAATTAAACTTGATCACCACAGAACAACATATCCCATGCGCATAAAAGGCGGACTTGATTCAGTTTTAATAACTCACGCACACCTGGATCACTGCGGATTTCTCCCAGCCGTCTATGATCATTATGCATGCCCTTGGTTTGGAACCTATCCCACACAACTTATCTCAAACCTTCTTATAAAGGACTCAATAAAGATTCAGGGAAAAACAAATTTCAGAGTATCAAGTTTCAAAAGGGCAATGAAGCATTTCAACTCAATGGAATATGGTGCGGCATATGAGGAGGCAGGGGTTTCTTTTCTCTTGCATGATGCAGGACATATAACTGGAAGCTCAATGGCCGAAGTTAACATGGGCAACAAAACCGTACTTTACACGGGAGATTTCAATATGAATGATGTGAGGATGGAGGGTAAGGCAGATGTCCCAAAGTGCGATGTCCTCATAACCGAGACAACCTATTCTCAGAGGGAACATCCTGAAAGAAAACAGCTTGAGAACACACTTTCAGAAAGGATAAAAACAACTCTCGATAATGGTGGCAATGTACTGTTACCTTCCTTTGCTGTTGGAAGAAGCCAAGAGCTTCTACAGGTGCTCTATACATTAAACAAAAAGAACAGAGTTTACCTTGATGGAATGGCAAAAACCGCATGCGAGCTTGTGCGCCAATGTCCAAGTTTTGTTAAAGATTTCAACACATATGAGAAGGCACTTGAATGGGTTGAGTGGGTGAACACAAGGGAACAGAGAGCAAAGGCACTTAATGAGCCAAGTGTTATCGTAACAACTGCGGGCATGTTAGAGGGAGGTCCAGTTTTTCAGTACCTACTTAACCTAAACGAAAAATCAAGAATAATACTTACAGGATATTGTGTTGACGACACAAATGGATGGCGCCTTATGAACAAAGGAATAGTTCATATTGATGATGTCCCCAGGAAAATAGAGAATCCTGTAGAATACATGGATTTCTCAGCACATGCCGGTAGATCTGACCTATTTCAGCTAATAAAGAAAGCAGACCCTGAGAAGGTGATCTGTGTTCATGGGGACCACACTTCGCAGTTTTCAGAGGAATTAACTGAAAAAGGATATGATTCATACGCCCCAAGAATGGGCGAACAGGTTGTGGTTTGATGGAGACACTTAAGATATGTATGCTTGATCCACTTTTCCTACCCTACCCTGGAGGTGCTGAGAAAGTTGTTTATGAGATTGGGAAGAGGCTTGCAAAAAAAGGCCATGAGGTCACAGTCCTTACATCGCGTCTTCCAAACACGCCAAAAGAAGAGGTTATGGAGGGGATAAACATAGTTCGCTCCCCAGCGCTCTATTTTGAGAAACTTCCATTCTCGTTCCTCCCGCCACCGTTTACACTTGCACCACTCCTTAACAGCGATATACTCAAACAGGACGCAGATGTCTTCCATATGCACAACAGATTCTGGTACTATCTGGGAACTCTTCTCACAATAAAATTACTAAAGAAAAAGAATCTAATGCTAACTCTCCATAATGCAAGGCCCATTGGGATAGATTGGGCAACAGATACAAGCGGTAAAATGTATGATGTTCTGTGGGCAAACAGGATTATGGAAAATTGCAACAGGATAACTGCAGTGAGTGATTGGACAAAGAGGGTGACTGTTCCAAAGGCACTGTGGCCCAAATCAACAGTTATACACAACGCAGTTGATAACCGGAGATTCAAACCAAGACCAAGAAAATCAGCACAATTCGTAAGGGATAAGTTCGGCATTGGAGACGAGGAACTCATACTCACAAATGCGCGCATGGTTAAACAAAAAGGCTACGAATACCTGTTAGATGCATTTGCAAAATTAAAAGCAGACAAGGAACACAAAAATGCAAAGATGATAGCAATTGGAAAAGGGCCATTAAAGGAATGGATAGTAAAGCGTGCGCAGGAGCTTGGGGTTGGTGATTCGTTCTTCCCTACAACTGGAATCCCTGAGGAAGAGCTGCCTCTCTATTACAATGCAGCAGATGTATTCCAACTATCCTCCATATGGGAGCCATGCGCAGTTGTACTTTTCGAGGCACTCGCATCTGGATCGCCAATAGTTGCTTTCGGGGCAGGAGGAACTCCAGAGATAATAAATGATGATTGCGGAAGGGCTGTAGAATCAAGGAACTCAAATGAACTTTGCCTTAAAACAAAGGAACTCCTTGAGGATAAGAAACTAAGAACAAAGCTTTCGGTAAAGGCAAGAAAAAGAGCAGAAGACGAATTCACATGGGATATCTCAACAGACAAATTTGAGAATGTTTATAAAAGCCTTGAATGAAATATTTTCGGTGTTTGTTTGATTGCAAAATGTGTCGAATGCAGAAAGGAATTTGACATAGAGGAACCCGAAGCTGGAAGCATAATACAATGCCCGCATTGCAACATGAAGATGAGAATCCTCTCAATAAATGTAAACAGAATATACTTAGAAACAGTCGACGAGGACATTGAGGATCCAGAAGAAGAATTAGAGATGTAATCACTGGCTTCTGCTTACAAGTGTCTCATTAAACGCAAGAGATTTTTCAGCTGCGCTTATTTCTCCTTTTAAGAGCTTATCCAACCTGGTTACTTCTGCAAATATCTTGTCAAAAAGCTCATCAGTAGTTGCACTTGCCCTTCCAAGCTTTGCAGATGTTTTTTCCATGTGGCCTTTTCTGAGTTTTAGGGCTGCTCTAGCAGCGTTTATTAGTTGTCCCCTCATGTTTTTTTCCTTCTCACTCTTAATTCGAGGACTTGTTCCATCCAGAATCCTTGCTGCTTCACGAACCTCGCTTGAGTCAAAGTTTCTCATGAGGTTCTTTGCAGCATCCATGTCATTCCGAATCCTTATTATCAGCGTTTCCATTGCTGCAAGATCTGGGCAAGTTGAGCATTCATTTATGGAATCAATGTAAATGGATTCCCTAGATGAAAATGACATTATTTTTGCTTCCAAAAGATCCCATTCCCTAAGTAGCTTTTCTTTATCCGCTTCAAGACCCTTCTTCTCCTTTTTATTTGCAGTTTTGAGCTTTTTCTCAAGTTGCTCAAGTTTTTTCATAACGTCATTCATTTCCTTTTCTAGTTCTGGGTTCGTGACTCCGAGACCCATCCGGGCTTTAAGGTCCCTTTTAATTGCATTTGCTCTTGTGCATATGGTTGAGAGCTGGGCAATCAATTGCTCAAGTGACTTGACTCTTGCAAGGAGTGCGCCTTCCTTCCTTGCTCCCTCAGTTTTCCATTGTATGAGTGCATCGACCTTTCCTCTGAATTCAGCTGCCTGATTATCAACTAGTTTAACCGGAACATCTATTGCGTCATCCCCACTTCTTTTAAAAACGTGTTTGTATGTTTTCAATGCACCCAATATCTCTCCGATTTCTTCAGATACAGTCCTCAATTCAGTTAACGTTGTCCCAATTAGTTTTACTCGTTGCCCATAAATCCCCTTTCTATATTCCTTAACATCAAATCCGCCCAAATCAACTTTGTGATCATTCTGAGGTAGAAGTTTCTTAATAGCTTCGAGAACAGAGAGATGTCTGTTATCGAATACCCTAATAGTACCTCTGTTGTCTTTTACTGTGTTCATTACGCCCATAATCCTCACTCAGAATAAGTAATATATTATAGTGAAAATCCTATTTAAAACCCTAGGTTTCAGGGTTTTGTGCTCTTTAGGCTACTTTTCCTTTTTGCTTTTCACGTATTTCCCTAACCTACCGACTCCGCCACCTGTTTTCTTGCTTCCTATTATTACATCTAGTTTTCCTTCATGAAGCATGGTTCTAACCCTGCTCCCATGGCTTTTGTCAACAGGTACCTTGTGGCTTATGGTTGTACCCACAACTGCGCCTGCAATTGCTCCAACTATGGCGCCAACAATTGCTCCTGCAGCAGTCCCAGGACCTGGAAGTGCAGAACCAAGCATTGCAAATGTAGCAGTTACTCCTCCAATTATAGTAACCCTGTCCCTCAGTGCGCTGCTCGGGACGTGATCATCTATTGCCTTCTCAATGCACTTATTGTACTGCTGCATTACCTTGTCTCTTGCTCCATGTGAATGCGCATGCGCTAGCTTCTCCTGAGCTCTCTTCATGCAGTTCTCTATTTTTGCAAGCATCTCGTCTGCGCCCTTCTCCTCCCCACAGACTCCTCGTAAATATCCAATTGTCTCCTCAAGTTCCTGCAATCCAACATCAAGCTGTTCAACCTCATCAGAGGACTCAACCATTTTCTGGGGCATCCTACCACCAGTTTTCTATTGCCATACTCAATATAAATGCTTTCCCACATTCTATTTTTATGGCACTGAAGAAGAGCAAAGGAAAGATAACCGTAAGGATCGCTAGAAAATCAGATATCCTGGGAATTGTGGAAATAGGATCCAAAACATTTCCCTTATCTAGAATAACTAAGCAGATAATAGAAGAAAGAATCTCTAAAAACCATGTGTTCTTGGTTGCATTTTACGAGAGGAAGCTTGCTGGTTTCGTTGATATACGGTTGGGAAAGACAGGTGCATTCATATCTGGGATTGCAACGGCGTCCGATGCAAGGGGAAGGGGAATAGGAACAGCTCTTCTGGAAAAATCAATTGAATACTCGAGAAAGAATGGGAAATTCGAGATGGAACTCAGAGTTATTGCAAAGAACATGCGTGCAGTTAGCTTATACAAGAAACACGGGTTTGTTGTTCTCGGAGTGAGATCCAGGAAAGATGATCTTTTAATTTACAGAATGTACCGTTCAACTGAAACTTAGTTTAAAATCAAAACGTAGTATTTAAAAATCACCTCTTTTCAAATAATGCCATGCCTTCACAAAACTACTCAGAGATCATTATAGCACTTCTGGGAATCGGCAAAAAACGCTTATCTACTGCGCCCTCAGACACACTACTTTCAACGGATTACGAGAGGGAAAAGACGAGGCAGGAGATAAGAAAAAAGGTCGAACAGGCGAGACAACTTCTATTGAAAAGAATCCAACACATAAACGCGCTTCAGGGGACAGAGCTTGTTATTAAGGACAACGGGTCTTCGGACAAAATGAACCTTAATTTCGATACAGTCTATTCGGGTATAGGGCCTGAAGGAAATGTCTTCGTCTCAACAAGCGATTCCGTTTTCCCGGAGGATAT
>CAZYPB010000061.1:0-8331 GCA_964649265.1 Microcaldota archaeon | reverse complement strand
TCTATGGATTCCTTATGGAACTGTTAATGTACATACTTGCAGGCCTTCTTGGGTTATTCTTACTAATTTACATTGCAAGAAAAATAATGAAAGGAATGGGGAAGAAGTTTGTAATGCCCCCAATAGAACCAGGAACATCACTTCTTATTGAAGCTCCTCTTGAGAGCAGGTCAGCTGAGAATGCCTACAAACTGATAAACGAAACTTTGGACGGAGATAAAGGTGCGCTTGTGCTCTCACTCAAACCACAGGAAACTGTCTCTGAACTGAATAAACACATAAGCAGAATGGATAGGGTGAAGATTGTAGGTGTTGACACCGACCTCACTAAAGTGGGAATTAGGTTATCAGAACTCATTCAGAAAGAGAAGCCAGGTGTTGTTTATTTCGAGTTCTTCAATAAAGTTGCATTAATGGAGGAAGCAGATGTCCTATCTGATTTCATAGAATTCAACATGATTAAACTGAGCAGAGAGAAAACAACTGGGATATTTAGACTGGAGTTGAATGAAAAAGTTACATCTGAATTCCTCTCTAAACTTGAAGTTTCTTCAGATACTGTTATTGAACACAGGATAACAGATAATGAGTATGCTAGAGTAAAACAGGTTAAAGAAGGAGAAGCACAGAAAGCTTGGCTTCCTTTTTAGGTATGCGATAAGTATTTAATCACTTGTTGTGAAATAGCATTTTCCCATTGAGTGGTACTTTGGGGGAAAGAGGTGCGTTGTTATGTCAAATGAAAGAGATCTTTGGAACGAGACTCTCGCGAGACTTGACAAAGTTAAGGACTATCTGGATATCAACAAAGGAGTGTATGAATATCTAAGTCATCCTCAGAGGGTCATAAGCGTCTCCTTACCAGTTGAAATGGAAAATGGTGAGGTTCGGGTTTTCACAGGTTACAGATCACAGTTTAGTGATGTAAGGGGACCTTTCAAAGGAGGTTTCAGGTATCACCCAGCTGTGACAAGGAGAGAGGTGATTGCACTATCAGCAATGATGACATGGAAATGTGCTGTAGTTAACATTCCTTTCGGTGGTGCAAAAGGAGGAGTTAGAGTACATACGCATACAAAAACAAAGAGAGAGTTGAAGAGGATAACGCGCATGTACACGCTTGCACTTCTGAATGATATTGGCCCCCAGAGAGATATCCCAGCTCCGGATATTAACACAAACGCAGAGACTATGGCGTGGATGATGGACACATACAGCAAAGCAATGGGGTATAATGTCCCTGCAGTTGTAACTGGGAAGCCAATAAGCCTTGGAGGCTCTCAGGGAAGGAAAGAGGCAACTGGGAATGGGCTTGTTATGACTACGATGGATGCACTGAAACACCTTAAAATGGATCCAAAGAAAACAAGTGTTGCAATACAGGGATTCGGGAATGTAGGCAGACATGCTGCAATGTACTACAATAAGAGTGGGTGTAAAGTTGTTGCTGTAACTGAGTCCCATGGCGGATTGCATAACTCCAAGGGGTTGGATGTAAATGCAATGCTCAAGCATGCTGAAGAGAAAGGTAATTTGAAGGAATACGAGGAGAAGGGTGCAACCAGAATAGAAAACAAGGATGTTTTCACAATTGATGCAGATGTTGCAGCCCCTTGTGCAATTGAGAATGTAATAACAAAGGAGATTGCTGAGAAGATGAATGCAAAGATAATTGCAGAAGGAGCTAATGGACCTGTTTGTGCAGATGCAGACCCAATTCTAAATGATAAAGGTGTGTTCATTCTCCCAGACATTCTTGCAAATGCAGGAGGAGTAACTGTTTCGTATTTCGAGTGGGTGCAGGGACTTCAGCAGCACTACTGGACATTGGATGAAGTGAACCAAAAGTTGCAGAGAGTTATGACTGAGGGTTTCAAGGAGACACTAAGATATTCCAAGAAACATAAAACAGATATGAGGACAGCTGCATTCACATATGCAATTGATAAGATGCTCTCAGCAGCAAAGGAAAGAGGAGTATACTTCTAGGGTAGAGTACCTACTACCCTTCTTTTTCTATTATTCCAACTAGTTGTAATATTGGGAGTAACCCCACCGTAGAAGCCATCAACGCTGTTTTTTCCTATCTGCTCATAAGCTACCCTACTTATAACTCCGTTATCATTGTCTTTTAGATGCATCAGCTCAAGTCTTGCAAAACCAGCTATCATATCCCCGCCAATGACGTGTCTGTCGTCAAATTGTGCGAAATAACCAAGTGATTTCACGGCATCCTCTGAGCCTTTTTCCCCAAGTCTTCCTAATTCCTTAATAGCGAATTCTATAATACTATCACTCACGTTTCTCTTTACTGCGTTAGAAATTATTATGTTAGACAACCTTTCTTCCGGGTGCACACCATTGAAGCGAGCTCCCTCTGTTTCTCCTAAAACTTTGAGTAAACGCTTTGTATTCTCAAGATCTGGGTTTCTTCTTTTTATTGCGGATTCAACTGAATCTAAGATCTTGTTGGGTTCTTCGGAACATTTGTATAAACTGACTAATCTTGTTACTTCTGGCTGCCTTATCTTATCCTTGGAAAGTATCTTTCGTACTTCTCTTCTGATTGTTCTTTCATTTAGGAGTTGCTTTCTATCAAAAGAAGCACGGAAACCACCAGTAACTAACATATCCCCAATAAATCTTGGCCGGGCCATTCCCATTCTACCACCTGAGGGCATATTGCTAGTGAAAAAACTTTAACTCTTTCTAGCATCTGCTAGGGTTTTTCAGATTGAAGGGCGCGGGGTGGGACAATAAGACGTGGGAGGTGAATTATGGCCGAACCACCCCTAGCCCAACAAAGAAGATAGGTCGCCTTGCTTTATGCAAGCATCAATTCCTGTTGGGAAGGACATAGTAGACTTTACGTCCAACCTGTTCCTTTTCGAGAATTCCCCTCTCGAAAAGCTTGTTCATCCTTGCACTTGCAGCGTTTGTTCCCCTGTATTTCAGAGCTGTTTTCACTTCACTCGCACATGCCCTTCCACTTTTTCCTATGAACTCAACGATCTTTTCATCAGCCTCCGGAAGCATTGGTCCGGGGCTTTTGGGTCTTGAGGGCTTTTCGCGGGCCTCAAGTTCGTTTATGCGTTCCTCGAGGGCATCGAGTTTTCCAAGGATGTTCTTGAGCAGTCTGTTTGAATTTTCCTTTTCCACAGCAACTGTGTAGAAAAGCGATCCTAATACAACCGGATCCTTGAACTTTAGTAACTGCTTTTTCAGTTCATCTGTAACTACAGCTTGTTCAGTGCCTTTTTGGAAAGATTTATATACTCGTTCAGTCCCATGAGTTTCTGTCATGATAAGCACCAGGTAATGTCATGACTTTATCATGACATATTTATAAATATATCGGTCATACGTCGAAAATTGTTTTTTTCGCGTTTTTTCTTTGGAAATCTGAAAGGTGCTAGGATGGGGTATTCGAGCAATAAAGCAATATTAGAACTTTATAAAGCATTTAAAAAGAGAAATACCAAAGCCCTAAGAAGAATAAGCAATATATGTGCCGAATCAGTGGCAACAGAGAACAGAAAGGAAATGCTTTCTTTAAGTATGATCTCTTATGTCTTAGGAAAGATTTTAGGGAAACCTCGTTACATTAAAGATGAAAAAAGGGGAGATTTAGTCGATTTTGTTGAAAATAAGCTTAATGAAGCGTTAGAATTATCTAAAACAGACGATAAGGAAGGAATTGAGAAGGTATGTGGAGAGATAATGGAGTATCTTGAGCAGTTCGATATAAAGAAAAGACATTATGTTAGGGGTCTATTCTATAAGGCAAAGCTTAAGATTGCATCAAGGATGTATGCGCAGGGGTTCTCGCTTTCATATGTTGTTTCTGTTACTGGTTCTGATACTAACGAGGTTTTGAAGTATATAGGCCAGACACTTATGTTCGATAGAGTAGGTAGAACAAAGGATGTGAAGGAGAGGTTGAAGAATGTCCGTGAGATCTTCCAATAAACTCATAATATGTGATGCAAGTTCCCTTATTTCCATGACAGAATCATGCATGTTTGGGATAATTGAGGAGCTGAGCAATGTTTATGGTGTTGATTTTTACCTATCCCCAAAGGTGAAATTTGAGTGTATTGACAACCCGATAAAAATGAGATCCCATGCACTTACTGCTGTGAGACTGAAGGCAGCACTTCAGAGAGGAAGCCTAAAACTTACTCAGGAAAGCAAACATGCTGAAATAAACAGGATATTGGATATTTCAAACAAGGTTTTCAGAATAGGGAGATTCCCCCTGAGAATAATGCATCTTGGAGAGGCAGACATGATAGCAACTGCCAAATCACTTGGAACTAAGAATATACTCATAGATGAGAGAACAACCCGGATGTTGGTTGAGGATTCTGAGAAACTTAGGAAACACATGGAGCGCGAGTTCAGGAAAAAGGTGGAGATAAACGAGAATTACCTACAGAAGTTCTCCGAGATAGCTGGGGACTTGAACATAGTGAGAAGCAGCGAGCTTGTTATGATGGCGTATGAGATGGGACACTTCAGAAAATACGGAAAACTTGAGAAAAAGACAGTTGAGTCTTCACTCTATGGACTCAAGTTCAATGGATGTGGAATCTCCTTTTCAGAGATAGACGAATTCTGCAATATGATAAGGTAATTATATGGGGAAAAAGAAGGTTGAGATATTTGTTGATGACCGGGAGGGGGCTCTTGCTGAAGAGCTAAAGAGTAATGGAGCGACTGTCATCACCAAAAGACTTGATGTTGGGGATGCGATACTTTCCGAAAGGGTTGTTGCTGAGAGGAAAACCCGTGCGGATTTCGAACAATCAATAATAGATGGGAGGCTATTTGAACAGGCTTCCAGAATGATTAAGGGATTCCAGAGAGCCATGATAATAATTGAGGGTGAGAGCTTTGAAGAGAGAGTGAAAAGAAGCGCTCTTCTGGGTGCAATTGCATCTCTTATGGTTGATTATGGGATATCAGTTATGTTCACGCGAGATGTTGAAAGAACTGCTGAATTTCTTTTTGCAGTTGCAAGAAGAGAACAGGTAATGGAGAAAAGAGAGCTCAGACTTCTTGGAGAGAAAAAATCGCACAGCCTGCCTGAGCAACAGCAGCTTATAATTGAGTGTCTCCCAGGTGTTGGGGCAAAAAGGGCAAAGGAGCTTCTTAAATATTTCTACAGTGTTGAGAATGTTATTAATGCAACTGAAACTGAACTTCTTGAATTGGAAGGAATGGGAAAAAACAGAGCAAATGAGATAAAGAAAGTTATTAAATCAGCTTATAAGAGTTGAGAACTTGCTACAGTATTCACAAAATCTTTGAGTGGTTCAGGAACATCAGTGTATCTATCTTCTAAAGCTTTGATTTCTCTTTGTGCTTGTTTTGCAAGTTTAACTAATTCACTTAAGTCAGTTTCCCCATGTACCAGCACAGCCTGAGTTAAACTTAGTATTGCTGGAGCAGAACCCATATCAGTTCTTGTTATGGTATCCATTCCCTTAAAGAAATCTGCTGCTGCCTTAGCTTTTTCTTTAATAACATCCATGGCGCTTCCTTTCTGCTCACCTGAATCAAGAACTATTACAGGATATTCTTCGTCTTGTTTACTTAAGGATAAAATGTAGTTTCCATTTTCTTTCCTTACCCAGAAATTGTCTCCATGAACTCCATTCGGCTGTAGATAACTGATTTCTCCTGCTGTGCGGCATATGAAGCCAAAAGTGATGTTCGCATTAAGATCTAATACGCGGGTTTCAGAAGTTTTGCCTGCTGATTTTTCAGTTGTTGGTATGAAAAGAGTGCTTTCATTAGCCTTTCCTTTTCCAGCATACTCACACAATGATTCCTTCCCCCGTACAAATCTCTTTTTTGAACTTCCAATAAGTTCGAATTCCCTGAATCTTTCTCCCATTAAGTGTATTTTCAATACTTTTCCACTTACTTCAAATGCAAAATTACCCGGGGAAAGTTCTGCTGCTGCGATTGCATTGGAAAGTCTTGATGGTACTCTTAAACCGAATATTTTTCCTTTAGCAACATTGGGGGTTTTTGCTGAAACATGAGACCTGAAGAAGAATGTGCTTGTTAATACTTGGCCCCCCAATAACGCGTCCCTAACCTTTGGATCAGCCTTTTCTAAACCTCCTCCGGTTGTAAGCATCCTATCCAGAAAGCTGTTTGACACTACATTGAACCCACTTTCCATTAGCTTCAAAGTATCAATCATGGTGAGTTTCCTAGTATGAAGCCTAGGTATCGGTGTTTTTTGAGTAGAAACCATATCCTCCCTCAGAATAAGGTTTATTATTATGGTTTCTAGGTTTAAAAAGTTCGTATTTTGCAAATAGGAAAGGACTGTAGTTATATTTCTTTACAAAAGTAAGTATTTATGGTAAAAGCAATTGCCATGTTTTCAGGAGGATTGGATAGTTCTGTTGCTGTTAAGCTTATTCAGGGGCAGGGAATAGAGGTGATTGCACTTCATTTCGAATCTCCATTCTGCACTTGCAGTGAAAATGGATGTACAGTTAAAACAGCTGGAAAGGAGCTTGGAGTGGAACTCAGGTTAGTTAATGAGGGTATGGAATTCATTAACATGGTACGCAACCCGAAGTATGGATATGGTAGTGCAATAAATCCATGTGTGGATTGCAGGATACATAGACTGAGGAAAGCAAAAAAGATTGCACATAAACTAAAGGCTGATTTTATTTTTACAGGCGAGGTGCTTGGGCAGAGGCCCATGTCACAACACATGAAATCACTTAAACTTATTGAAAAGGAAGCTGGACTTGAGGGAAAACTCCTGAGACCATTGAGTGCAAAACTTCTCCCAGAAACTAAAGCTGAGAAAAAAGGTCTTGTTAACAGGGAGAAATTGTTGGGAATTCATGGGAGGAGGAGAGCAGTTCAGATGGAGCTTGCAAAGAAGTATGGAGTAAAGAACTATGAATCCCCTTCTGGTGGGTGCCCGCTTTGTGAAAAGGATTTTGAATCCAAATTAAGTGATCTTTTTGAAAATAAGAAAAAACTTGGATTAACTGATGTGATGCTCCTCAGGTATGGAAGACATTTCAGAATAGGTAAAAACAAGATTATTGTTGGGAGAAACAGCAGAGATAATGACATGCTCACAATGCTAAAGGGAAAAGGGGATTATTGTTTTGAGGTTCCGGATATTGGGAGCCCCACAACATTGCTTCAAGGAATGAAAAGTAAGAAAGCTGTTTGGGCAGCTGCTTCCCTAACTGCAAGGTATTCGGATGCTGAGGGAAAAGTAACTGTCGAATATTGGAAAACGAAGAAAAAAAGTAAAATAGAAGTGGAGCCTGCGGGCAATGAGTTCTGTAAGAATTATATGATCACTCGCTAGAATCCAAATACCCCGGGAAAAGGTTTAAGAAAATGATTGCAATACTTAAGAATGAGGTGAAAATATGAAAAGTATGGGCATTCTAACTTTACTGGTAGGTGTACTGCTTGTTTTTGGATGTTCAAGTCAGAGTACAGAACAAGTAGAGATAATTGGCTCTGATACAATGGTTATACTGGGGCAAGCTTGGGCTGAGAAGTACATGGAACTCAACCCAAATAAGAGTGTCTCAGTTACAGGAGGAGGCTCAGGAGTGGGCATTGCCGCTATGATAGAGGGCAATGTTGATATTGCGCAAGCTTCTAGGGAGATGAAGAGTTCTGAAATAGAGAAAGCTGAGGCAAATGGAATCACTCCTGTTCAGACAATTGTTGCTTATGATGGAATAGCAATAATTGTTAACCCACAGAACCCCATAGACCAGCTTACAGTTGAACAGGTTGGACAGATATTCAAGGGAGAAACTACAAACTGGGCAGATGTTGGAGGAAATTCCGGAGCCATAGGAATATACTCAAGGGAATCATCCTCAGGAACTTATGAGTTCATGAAAGAACATGTGCTGAAGAAAGCGGATTATGCATCTGATGCCAGATATTCTTCTGGGAATTCTGCAATTGTGGAGTCAATATCACAAGATAAGACTGGTGTTGGGTATGTTGGAGTTGCTTATGCTAAACAGAGGAATGATGTTAAGATATTGAAGATATCTAAAGATTTCAGTTCTCCAGGGTATGTTCCAAATAAGGAGACTGTGAAAAGTGGGGATTATGCAATTGCAAGGTCATTGAACTTCTATACGGATGGAGAACCCACCGGTAAAACCAAAGAGTTCATAGACTTTGTGTTGAGTGAAGAAGGGAAGGCAATTGTAGAGGACATAGGGTACTTCAGGTAAGTGATAAACTTGAGTGAAGACCTTAAGGGCAGAATCATTGAGAAGATAACCCATCTGGTTGCATATACTT
>CAZYPB010000060.1:6646-8494 GCA_964649265.1 Microcaldota archaeon | reverse complement strand
ACCTAGAGCGTCCGTTGGCCAGCCCTTTCCATAAGGACCGCGTATGCCTACGGTGTCTCCTTCCTTCAGTTCGAACAATGCATTTGTTACTGAACCTAATTTCTTTACCGTCAATATAAGTTCTCCAGGTTGGCTTGATATCGAAATGGGTGCCTCCCCAACTCCCCAGACAGTTAGCTCAACAAATTGGCCAGGAGAATGACCCTTTATTACATTCTCAACAACGAATGTCTTGACATCTGAGGTCTCATCTGTTATCTTTAGGATCCTTGATTTCTTTGGGATGTATGGATTTTCCATCGTATACACCTATTTTCCACTTATTATCTTTGCAATATCTATTTTCGCCATGCACGCACTTATGCATCTCCCGCACCCAACACACATCGTGGTTCCATGCTCTTCCTTGAAATACGGGAACTTGTGACTTACGAATTGCTTCAACATTTCAGTATGTGATGTTCTGAAGCAGTGACCTCCTGCTACTGTCGTAAAGTCCTTTGTGAAACATGATGCCCAATGCTTCTGCCTCTCAACCTTTCCATTTAACTGGAGCTCGTCCTCCACATCAAAGCACACGCATGTCGGACATACGCTTGTGCATGCACCGCATGCAAAACATTTCTTGCCCCATTTTTCCCATTTTATCTTTGATTCTGAAACAGGCTCTGCTTTTCTCTTGCACGCCTCTCTTTTTGGTAGATCTGCTTTCTCAACTCCCTCAAAAAGGTTGCTCTCTTCTATTATCTTCTTTCCACTGTCTGTAACTGCATCGGCATAGTAGTTCTTTCCTGATGGGTAGATTATGATATCGTGGCCAACGGGGTCCCTCATTCCGAGAGAGTCACAGAAGCAATTCTTCCCAGGAACTGTGCACTCCATTGCTATGAGTATTGTTTTCTCTCGTTTCTTTAGGTAGTGAGGATCCTTTATGTCATCTGAGAAGAATGCATCAGTAACTGCAATCCCGTGTAAGTCGCATGGCCTCAGACCGAAAAGAACCTGCTCCTTGGGCTCAGGGGGAACCTCAATGTCCCCGCTTTTTGAGTATTTGAAAAGTATGTCCCTGTAAGGGAAGAATAAAGGCTTTACTGAGTAGTCAGTGTTTCCTGCTCCCAAGAATGGCTTATCCTTTTTTTCGTATTTCTTGAAATAGGAGACCCCATCCTTTTTGTAAGGTATTATGAACTCTCGGTCCTTAGAAAGGTACTCAAATAACTCTTCTAACTGGTCGTTTTTTAGCTTGTACACCGGATCACATATTGATATTATTAGATATTGCCTTAAATCTTTTCCTCATTTGCGAGTTTTTGAATATATTGGATAATTTTTACCAATAAAAGGAAATGCTTAAATACCCCCCGAGTTAAAAAAGTATCGACCAGTTTGATAATTGGAGGCATACCATGAGTGGACAAACCGAACAGGTTTTTGACACTTCCGAGCTTGAGAAACTTAAGGCATCTAATCTGCTTAAGGATTTTGTTGGCAAGCAGGAAGGACATTGGGATCACTCGCAGTGGGAAGCATTTCTTTGTTCTGTAAAGGATATTGGATACGATCTTCCTTCCGAAGTGATCGGCGCTGAGCTTGAGATAGAGAAAGAATACTATTGGAAGGTTAGAAATGGAGAGATAGTTGTTCCTGAAGCACTTCCCGTTGAGGAATGCACCACTTGCCAGCCAGTGGAGGAGAAAAACAAGGAGCCTTTTGATCCTATAAAAGAACTCGAGAATTCTGTTATTATAGATGATGAAAAACAGGAGAATGTTGGGGGCTCATGGGAGAACGTTAGTTTTGATTCCCTCAGTAAAGAGGAGAAAACAGCGTACCTTAAGAGTCATATGA
>CAZYPB010000060.1:0-6636 GCA_964649265.1 Microcaldota archaeon | reverse complement strand
GGGGAGATGAACTATGATTATAACAGTTGCATCAGGAAAAGGGGGAGTTGGAAAAAGCAATTTTGTAGCGAACCTAGGTATCTCGCTTTCGGAATTTGGTATTGATGTTGTAATACTTGATGGAAACCTAACAAACGGGGACCTAGGGTGCATACTGGGGCCTCCATTTCCGAAGAAAACAATTCATGATGTTGTATCTGATGGAGTACATGTAAGCGATGCAATTTTCAAACACCCAACGGGAGTGAGGGTTGTCGCATCAAGCCTCTCAGTTGATGACATGAATGTTGTGAAACCAGAACATATGGCTGATGTTGTCCGCGATATGGAAGGAATTGCAGACGTTATACTCCTTGATGCACCAGGAACACTTGGTGAGAATACAATTGAAAGTATGAAGCTTGCTGACAAGGTTATGCTTATCACAACACCTGAGATAACTGCATATGCAAACACTCTGAAAACAAAGAAAGTTGCTGAGAAATACGATGTGGATGTTCTGGGGACTGTTGTCAACAAAGTACGAAGGAACTGGAGCAAAGTGGAAAAAGAAGCAGAGGACTGGATAGGGAACGACGTGCTTGGGATACTCCCCTACGATGAAAATGTAATAGAGAGTGTAGAGTATGGTAGGCCGGTCTCGCATCACAAACCACACAGTAATTACTCAATAGAGATGAAGAAATTCGGAGCTGCACTTGCAGATGTTGACTACAGGCCACCGAGCTTCCTTACAAGGCTTGTCTCAAGGTTCTTCTGAAAGGAACCCGAAAATGATTTAAGCAGTGCTGCTTTATCATACGTTGATAGACAATGGGATTTGGTACGATTATTGCAGTTGCGCTGATTTTGCTCGGTGTAGTTGGAGCTATTGTAGTAACATATCCCATACTTGAGGCAGGCGCATCAAAGATTTCGGAATCTTTTATAGTACAGAGCCATAGCCATCAAGAGCAGCAGAAAACAGACATAACAATAGATAGCATTACTGTTGAGGGAAGCTGCGCTGATTATAACCTAAGCGTGCAAGTGAGGAACAGTGGTGGAAGAGCGTTGCGCGTGAGTAAGATGAATGTGCTTGACAATAATGGGATGCTAAGTCTTGATAACACATCAGTGACAGATAGGTTCTATTCTAGGAATGATGTAGATGGATACATATCATACGATGGGTCGACATATGCTGTTGTGGATGATGTAAATATCTCATACATTGAAAACTACACAATAGGAGCAACCACTGAATTCAGAACTTACCTAAGTTTTAACACTTCAGCAATAAGGGATGATGTAACTGTTATTGACGCATATCTGTATGTTTATGCTACATATTTTGAAACGGATGTTTCCCCAACTTGGAATGTTGATTATTACACTGGTACGGACATAATAGGGGCAGCATTAACTCAAGCAGACTGGGGTAGGTTCGTTTATTTGGATGAACTTGATTATCAGGAAGCAACTGGGTGGAAAGGAGTTTCCATGCCCGGAGCAAATGTAAACAAAGGGGGGGACACGGATTTTGAACTGAGAATTGACTCTGCAATAGGGAACAACAACTATGCTCAGATAGATATTACACAAACAGAAAACACAGGGAGGACAAGTGATCCATACCTTGATGTCACCTATGCTCTGAATGATTCACTCAATGTAGTTCTCTCCCCTACCAAAGATATTAATATGATATATTATGATATGAGTAGTGCCCAGAACGGCCACACTGTTATGGTTGTTACTGAGAATGGAATAACCGCATATGGAACATATGACTGTTCATAGGTGAATGAATGGGTTTTGGATCAAGTGTAACGCAGGCAATCTTCTTTATAGCTGCTGCAATTGTTGCTCTCGCGCTTGTCGGCGTTATGACTGCTGCGATAACTGGAGTGATGAATTCTTTTAATCAGAAATCGAGTTCGCTTTCAGAGCAGATAAAAACAGACATATCGATAATAAGTGATACTTGTTATATTGGGGGGTACTCAAGCCTTTATGTGAAAAACACAGGAGGTTCGTTTCTGGATGCAAATACAACAGCAATATTTGAGGATGGGGCGTTTATCCCAGTTAGCTCAATAGAAATCTTTGACAACGGGGGTTGGACAGACTATTCTTCTCTTGGTGTTTGGGAGCCAACGCAGGTTGCCCGGTTTAACACAACAACTGCTTTTGGCACTGGTTACCACAGGCTCAGAGTTGTATCTGAAAATGGAGTATACGATTCCGTCTATTTCTCTGACTGCTGATCATTCCCAGCTGTAGATTATGACTGAAACAATCTCTCCATCCAGTTCCGATAATCTCTCTGCCCTTGAAACAGCTGTTGATGCAGTTCTGTTGGAATCCCTTTCAGATGTTGTTATGTTGTAATCGCAGTTTGAGTAATTGGTTGGGGAACAGATGTATATTGAGACATCATAAGACCCAAGATTCAGCTTATCTTTTGTCGAGTTGTAATCAGACGAGTAGAGTGAATTAAGTGCTGTGACCTTGCGTGTGCAGAGCTCTCCTTGACCACATAAGAGGCCTATTCTTTCATAGTTTGAGGAATCCCAGTTCTCTGGTCTTCCTCCTGAGAATGCAAGCTGGGATGCTGCTGCTTGGGTGAACCTATCCCTCTTATCATCTGAAAAAATGACCTCAGTGTTCTTTATTTCTGAATGCATAAAAGAAACTAAAGTGAATGCCATTAAAAGGAATATTATTGTTGCGAAGACAAGGTCTATTGCTGCTGCCTGGGCTTTCATTATGACACCTTTGGTATCAGGATCTCGCCATCCTGGTTTTTTATAAGAAATTTATCCCCCCTGTGAAAATCCTCTGCGTAAAGATATGCCACATGCGAAGGTATGATAATATCCCTGTTCTCAGTGTGTAGAACTGCTATTGTATTGTTAAAAGAAAGAGTGTTGTTTATGTTTTGATGGACGTAAATGTATCTCAACCCGTCTACATCAGAAAGAGCCACTTCATTTATCCCCTGCACTGTTTCGGAATAACCAACAAGAGTATACTGTGCTGTTAAGGTTACTATGTACGGGTTTAGTGCGAAATATATTATCGAACATATGAAAAGCCACATAAGAAAAGCAAATATATATTCAAGTGCAACCTGGGCTTTCAAATCTTTCACCTTGATAATATAACAACACAGCCTGACGAATTAACGGTCATATTAAACACGACAAAACCAGACTTTACTTTTCCTCCAGACGTATTTGGCCAGTCACCCCCAACACATGAATCCAAGAGTCTGAAGGATTCCGACCCGGAAACATTGAGCGACAGATATCTCCCCTCTCCGCTTGATGGGTTTCCTACGTATGAAGAGTTGTAGTCTATGCTTCCCGGAAGATCAACGTAAACCAGAGAGCTTGCGCCTGGGCCCTCAACATAGAGCTTCTCTGCAGTTGACTTCATTCTGTCCAATGCGACATCTGCTTTGTACTTGTTTGAGTCACTTATTGTATCATATGCATAGATGAACCCTATTGCAATTGGAAGAAGAAGCAGGGTGAATATGGCCATGAGCTCTATGGACGCCTGAGCTTTCTTACTTATCTCTATTGCATCCTGAATGAGCTTTGCCCTTTTCTTCTCAAGTTCTTCCAATTTCAGTTCAAGGTGTATCTGGTCAACCTTTCCATCAAGTTTCTTGTACATGTCATCTATGTCTGATTCCAGCTTCTTTGCAACTTCCTCAAGATCATGCATGTCTGATTCTATGCCCTCCCTTTTCTCTATCGACTCCTTTCGAAGGCCGCTTGCATAACGTATTAACCAGTATAGGAAGAGTGCTGTGAACACAAGCAGAGCAGCTGATTGCTGAGAGATCTGTAGTTCTTCAATCATGTCTTTGCTAACCTCCTCTTCTGGGCGACGCGTTTGGCCATTCTTGTCAATACATTGTCAGACGCAGTTAGTTTAATTCTTGTTTCAAGCTCATGTTTTTCTATCTTTTTATGGGTCTGTGATTCTATGTCCTCTATCTGCTCCTCAAGTTTGGAAAGGTAGTATGCTGCATCCTCTATTCTTCTTCTTGTTCTTTTCAGCGAAGCCTCATTGTATTGGTTTAGCCTTGAGATATAGTATATGAAAATCAATCCAACTGCTAGGAAAAGTACACATAGCATGTCTATTAGGGTGTTTATCTCCGACACTCAAGCACCAGTAGAGTATCTCGGGGTCAGTATTTTAATGTATCGGGCTTCAAAAGATTTATATAAACTCAGGGGAAACGTGTTGCGTGATCAAATGGCTGTGAGAATAAAGGAAGTATCTAAATTCGATCTAAACAAACCAATCCTAATAGAGGGTTTTCCAGGTGTTGGTCTTGTTGGAACCATATCTGCAAGTTATATGGTTGAGAAACTTAAGATGGAACCCCTTGGATATATAGTCTCAGAGAAATTTCCGCCAATAGCTGCTGTTCATAACTACCAGCCATTACACCCAGCCAGGATTTACAAATCAAAAAAATACAACCTAGTAATACTTTTCAGCGAATTCACCGTTCCAATGGGAACAATACACCAACTTTCGTCAGAGATAATCCAATGGGCATCTGAACACAAAGTTAAGCAGATATTCTCATTGGGTGGGATATCGATTCAGGGGGAGCAGAAGGACGTCTATGGTATTGCAAGCACACCGGATCTCAGAAAGAGCTTGCAAGGGAAGGGAATAAAGATGATAAAGGAAGGAGCAACAACTGGGGTAAGCGGAGTGCTGCTTGCTGAGTGCGCATCAAAGAAGTTCCCAGCAGCTTCTCTCCTTGCTGAGGCTAAACCTGATTTTATGGACCCGCTTGCAGCTGCAATGGTTCTAGAAAAACTGAAGAAATTCATAGATGTTGACATAGACACAAAGGAGCTTGTCAATGAATCAAAGACAATAGAGGGCAAGATGAAAGATATAATGGAGAACGCGAAAACAGCTCATGAGCATTACAAGAAAGTGCAGGGACTTGGGCCAATGTACGGCTGATCCCCACCTATCTTTTTATACCGGAAAGTGCAGAATATGGTGTGAGCTCCATGACAGACAGAGAAGACACGCTTGTCTACATACCAAGAAAAACCCTGAATGAGACGATTGATGAGGGATTGGTTGATCTTCTTAGATCATTCTACAGCGAGAAGATATTTGTGGATGGAGTGCACCGCTATGTACTTGAAAAACTTAGTAATCAGATAACGTCTGCGCAGGTCCGGGGGATCTCGGATGCGGAGATAAACAGAACGCTCAAAGGACTACTTGATGGAAAGAAAAAACATGGATTTGGAGACGGGCTTCATAGTAATGACTTCCTTAACAATGCGGTTCTTGTTAAAACATTGTCTGAGTTGAGTGCTACAAAAGACAATCTCTCGATATCCTGGATGAGGAGTAAGTTGGAGAAGACAAAGAGGATATACTACGTGCCTCCGAGCAATGTACAGCTTCAGATATATTTCCAAGTACATTACCCTCATCTCTTCCAGATACCTGACGATAAATTGAAAGCTGGGTCTGTGATAAAGAACGTTGCATTTAGGATAGAGGGAGAGACCCTGGGTGAGAAGGTGGGGAGAATGGCAGAGGTAGCCTATGCCCTTGATTCAATTGGCGTGGATGTGATGGGAAGATACAAGAAGCATGATAATGATTGCTTTGATTTCTGCACCTTTGTTCTTTCCCAAGCGCGGGGGAGCGATTATCTGCAGAAATATGTTAGGGATTATTCTGCCGATTCAACACGGGTGATGGAGAAGGAAAGGATCAACGGGTGGAGTGTCTGGAAATGGTATGGCGGGAGGGGAAACAAACGGGCACTTAATGAACTGAAAAACATGGATGGTGTTTTCATTCAGGGGCATTCCTGGACCGGGACTGGCGGGGGAGAACATTGGGGGATCTACTATAAAGGAAATGTGTATCATTTTGCAGGAAGCAAGGAAGGAATACAGAAGACGCCCCTTAATGATTTTGTAAAAAGAATAAGGAAGATAAGGTGTGTAATATCCCCACAGGAGATAGCCTTACCTAATCAGAAAAAACAGAAAAGCAACTAGTTTTTATATTTGGGGAAACAAATCGATTACATGGATCTATTTGAAATGATAACCCTCTGGAAAGAGATTCCGGGTGATCCTAAGAAGGCACTTGAGAAACACAGAGAGAACGCAAGTTTCGGAGAGTCGTTTAGAATAATATTGGCTTTCTCCATGGTTATTTCAGTTATAGTTGCAGGTTCTGTTTTCATCGGATTCTCGTTTTTCAGCCTTGAGCAGGCAGTTATTTGGTCAGTAGTTGTTTTTGTTGCTGGAACTGTTTTGAACACTCTTGTTTTTTTCATTACATCAGGAATATATTACATCGGAGCAAAGCTAGTAGGAGGTACAGGAAACTTTGAAACCCAGACATACCTTCTTGCAATAATATATCCCGGGATGACTGTGCTATCAGGTATCGGAGGGGCAGTAATTGGCACAATAACCTTATGCTGCTTTGGCCTTCCTCTGGGAACGGTTGTATTGGTTGCTGTTTTGTATTTATATGTAATTGTACTGCAGGTCGCACATGGCATAGATTTTGGAAAGGGAGTTGTTGCTATTTTTATTCCAATTGTCATCATGGCTCTGCTTATGGGAT
>CAZYPB010000059.1:0-8775 GCA_964649265.1 Microcaldota archaeon | reverse complement strand
AGGGCAACAGTTAACTCGTACCTCCGTTTGCTTTCTGTTTTCTACTCAGTAAAAGATGTTGTTGAGTAGTTTTATAAACCACAAAACCCATAATACATTTCTTATTCTGAGTGAGTTTATGCGGATAATTAAAATACCTGATGCAGTTTCACTTGCCACAAAAGAGAAAGGCCTTACCCTTGAGAAATCAATAGAAGCTGCAAACAGGAAAAGACTTACAATTCTCTCAAATAGGCTGGCAACCGATAGATTAATCACAACAGATACCTAGGCGAGTGAGAGAGATTCTTATCCCATACGAGTTTCTCCTCTCATTGCCCACGTTAAACCAGGAGAATCTTTCATAGAAGCAAACAGGGAGGACAATGGCGACTGGGTGATTTTCAAGGATGAGAAAACAAGCCAAGTTTTTCGTTTTCCTGTCCCAAAAGATAAGAGAATAAGGAGAGCACCTAACCTTCTTCTCGCGATAGAGCATAAAATTGGAGATGATGGAAAACCCTCATTTGAATTGTTTAGAGATAAGGATGAGATAATTGTCCAGATAAATTCTGGAAAGATAGATGTCATTTCTGATTTTCCTTCCGAAAGATGGTGGTACAGTTTAGTTGAGGAAAAACATGGGCTTCCGGTAGGGGAGAAAACAGGACCATCAATGGGGTCAGGCTATCTCTGGAGAAATTTAGGTGCATATGTTGGTTTGCCCATCAGGGGAAAAGATCTTCCAGAACAGGGGGGACCCATGGTTAATTCCGAGGAACCTCCTTCTAATGAGTTAGGTCTGCTTGCAGTGAAAGCATCTGAACTTAAAAAATTCGGTTCTATTTGAGCTGAACTCCTACTACCTTTGATCCATCCTTTGTTCTTGTAACTCCAAGAGCGATGTCTGCAGTTGAGAGCACCTGATCATTGTGCGTTACCATTATGAACTGGGTGTTCGCAGACAATTTCTTAAGTAAAAGCGCGAGCTTCTTGCTGTTTTCCTTATCGAGTGCAGCCTCAACCTCATCAAGAAGGTAGAATGGAGCCGGCTTGTACATATGTATGGAAAATATGAATAATAATGTAAGAAGGGATTTTTCTCCTCCGGACATGGACTCAAGGTATTTCTCATTCTTTTCGTCTCTCACCTTTATGTTCAGTCCACTTTCAAATGGAGTCGATGGTTTATCCAACAAAAGGAATCCTTCTCCCCTGAAAACCTGTACAAATAATCTCTTGAAATTATCATTAACCATGTTAAATGTTTCTACGAACACTGCCTTCTTCCTTCCTTCTATCTCATCAATCACATTCATTACGGCAGTTTTCTCCTCAGCAAGTTTCCCTACTTTTAGCTTTATCTCCTCCATATCTCGCTTTCTTTCCTCATAAAGCTCGGGTGCCCGAAGGTTCACATCTCCAAGTTCCAGTATTTTCTGTTCTCGTTCTTTTATCCTTGTGTCCAGGTCTTCCTTGTTTGATTCAATTGGTTTTAGGTTAGTGTATTTCTCGTATTCAGCCTTAAGGTCTGTTAGCTTTGTTTCATATGTTGCCTTGTTAACTGCGATCTCGTTCATTTCTTTCATTGAGCGTTCATATGAATGCTGTGTTTTCCCTACTGTTACAGATATCTCCTCAATTGATTTCTCCAGTTCATTTCTTTTTGCAAACAACTTCTCAACTGCCTTTCCAATATCTTTCATAATGCGTTCGTTCTCGTCTAATTTTACCTGATTATCGCTCATCCGTTGTTTGGTTTTCTTTATTTCTGATTCCGTTTCTTTTCTTCTAACCACAGAATCCTTTATCTCCTGTATTATATCCTCAAAGTGTTCGTTTATCAAACTGAATTCTCTTTCCTTTCCTTCAATTGTAGCTTTAAGTGAAGATGCCCTTGAGCTAGTTTCAGACAAGTTTTTCTCAAGTTCGCTTACTTTTTTCTCATAACTTCTCTTCTCTCCATCTTCAACGAGTGCCCTAAACTGAGTTCTTTTCTCCCTAATCCCATTTATCTCAACATTCAGTTCTGACAGCTCTTTCTTAAGAGCCTCAATCCTTTCTCCGAGTTTGGAGACTTCTTTCTCAAGGGAAGCTGCTTCTTTTTTTGCAGCGTTCTGCTCCTCTTTCTTCTCATTGTAACTATCTAGTTCAAGTTCTAATGACTTCAGTTTGACTTCCTTCTCTGCCTTATCCTTTCGTATATCCGCCATCTCTGTTCTTATACTCTCAAGAGAACTGAGGAGATTCTCTCTCTCACGTTTATACATGGAAGCTTTGTTCTCCCATTCTTCCAGTTCTTTTTTCTCTTTAAGGAAAAGTTTTGGTTTGAAAAGTCCTCCAGTTATTATTCCGGAGAGCTCAAAAATATCGCCGTCGAGTGTCACCATTCTCACTCGTCCAGTGGATTTCTTTGCCGAGTCAACGTCATTTACTAGGATGGTTGCCCCAAAAACATATTCAAAAGCGCGTTTGTGTTTGCTGCTGAACTCTATGTAGTTCATGAGTGGCCCCATTGAACCAGGTACCTTCACCGCAGGGATTCCCTTACTATCCTGTCTTCTGTCCAGGGGGATGAATGTACATCTTCCTGCCTGTGTTTTCTTTAGTTTTTTTATTGCCTTTGCAGCAACATCCGCGCTGTCAACAACAATATATGACATCCGCTGTCCGGCAGAGGCCTCTATTGCAACTGCGTATTCTGATTTGAATGAACATAATTCCGCAACTGTCCCATGTATTCCCTCAATCTCTCCGTTGTCCCTCATCTGAAGAACCGCATCTGTGCCCTTGGATGCGGCAGTTGCACCTATTCTAGCAGATAGCTCAGAAACACGTTCCTTTGCTTTGAGCCATTTCTTTTCTATCTCAGGTATGTCCTTATTCAAGGTCCTTTCCTTTGTAAAGACTCTATCTGCGTCTTCTGAGAGCCGTTTTATCTGCGACTGGAATCCTGAGATCTCATTTTTTATTTTAGATGATTTCTGGTCGTCACTTGATGAAGCTGATTTCAGCTTTAAAAGCTCATGTTCTTTCAGTTTTTTTATCTCTTCCTCTTTCGATACCTCGCTACTTAGCCTGCTTTCCTTAAGTGCCATTTCCTCAATTTCAGTGGATAATTTCTCAAGTTTCTGCTTGTTCTCAACGAATTTTGTTTCTGCATCTCCTGCATTCTTCATGCTTTCCTTTCGAATTGCTTCGAGCTCCTTTGTTTTACTCTCTGTTTTCTCAATATCCTGCGATAAGCTCTTCATCTCAGCCTCTATGTCCGAGGCCTGTTTCTTAAGATCCTTCTCCTCTTTTTTAAGGGTGTTTACCCTCTTTTCTATTTCTGCAACATCCTTGTTTTTCTCTTCAATTGATGAAGCATCCATCTTCAATGATGCCCGAAGTTCTTCAATTTCACGGTAAGCGTCATCCTTTTTACTTCTCCTATTTATCTCATCAACAATACTGTTTTTTTCTTTCTCAAGTTCTGCGATCTGGTTTTTTTGGTATTCCATGGTGTTTTTAATATCCTCAATTTTCTTCTCAAGTTTCAGAAATCTGTTAAGGGAGTGAGTGTGTTCTTCATTAACTCTGTTCATCTCAGCATAGATTAGAGATCCCCGTAGTCTCTCCAATTCGACATTTATCTCTTTGTATCTGATTGCATCGTCCTTCTCTTTCTCTAATTCAAGGAGAAAACCTTCTCTTTCCTTCATTACTATCGATGCATCGTTTATCTTTGCGTCTACTTTTCCAAGTTCTCTGAGAGCTTCGGTTCTCTTCTCTTCGAATTCAGAGATTCCGGAAACAGAGTCTATAATCCCTCTCCTCTCCTTCGCACTCATCTTAACTATTTCCTCAACTTCTCCCTGGGCTATTACATTGTGATCTCCAACTTCTGCACCCATGGGCCTTAGAGCATCCATAATTGCCGTTCTGGTCATTCTCTTCCCGTTGTATCTGTACTTTGTTTTTCCATCGTCCCTTATTGCCCTTCTTACCTCTACCTTCTGACCGTTCTTCTTAAGATGTAGTCTTATCTCTGCTTTATCAGAACCTTGCATAATAAGATCGGAGACCCTCTTCGCCCTAAGGCTTTTTAGCGAGTTCTCCCCTAAGGCGAATCTAATCCCATCGCATATGTTGCTCTTTCCACTACCATTCGGGCCTGCGAGGGCTACAAATCCGCGCGACAAGTCAATGTCGATGTTTCTAAATGATTTAAAATACCTAAATTGTATCTTGTCTATGTGCACCATTCTGGTCGCCTACGTCTGATGCGGTATAATGAATAACAAATAGGACATATATATAGATTGTGCTTCAGTTACTCGATGTTTGCCACAATTCTTCCAGAAACCACGTGTTTTGAGCCTTTGGAACACGTTTCAGGGGTTTCAGCATAATCGCCATCAGTTAGGCAGTTCCTGTAGACTATATTCACCTTTATATGGTGAAGGGTTCCTTTGTCCGGCAATACGTCTGAGCTGTATATGGGGAACTCTACAGTCAGGTTCTCCCCGCTCTTAACAAAACCTCCACTGGGTGAGCATATTCCTGAAGAGCAGCCATCCGAATGGGTGTAATCTCCGTTTTTTCCTATGTCCCTTGTGGTTACATTTATCTCTTCGAATAATACGTCAAACCCAAGTCCATTGCTCAAGGAGAATTTCAGCTTGTAAGGCGGTGAACCCTGCTTTGTGAAAATGAAATTCTGACAATGCAGGTCTGGTTGGAAATAGCATTCCTGCCTCATGTATCTGGAGGGGGTAAACATTCCTATTGAATAGAGAATTATCAGTGCAGCAGTAAGAACAAGTATGGTCCAACCATGAGTCATAAGATACTCAATTGCTGCTTGTCCCTTTCTCGATCTCATATTCTAGACTAGGGGGTGAATAGATAATAAAGTTAACTTTTCGCATTTTTCACAAAAACATATCTTTATATTTCAGAATTCAGATAATACTTAGAAATATGTCGTTTGCTACTACAAAAAGAGCTCAAGATAAACTGCCTGTTTCTGGGTTGGTAAGAACAGCCGTATCTGTACCTCCAATTGGGAAAAAACAACCTCGATCAGAGGGGATAGTCAAAACATTAACCTAGGAAGAATTCGTGGGTGCATTGACGGCTAGATTCAAGAAAAAAGACATTAAATTAAACCGGAATCAGTTCTTTTCGCAATACGGGAAAATAACGGCAGATGACGAAAAGTATATAAATGCTACATAGTATAAAGTACTCCATCTCGTTTATACTGACGTAATTTACGGGAAGCGATGGGTTGGGACACCTCCCTCTGAGAAATGCAAAAGCACACTCTCTCTGGGTTTCAAAAAACAACTCATTTTAATGGAGCAATCATTATGGCAAGACCTAGTAGGCCAAGACATGGCTCTCTTCAAATCAGGCCCAGGAAAAGGGCAAAAAGGCAGACGCCTCGCATCAATAGGTGGCCTGCTAGCGAAGAGTCCTCTTTGCTTGGTTTTGCTGGATTTAAAGCAGGAATGACTCATTTAACAATGATCGATGACACCCATGCAGTGACAAAGAATCAGGAAATTGCTGTGGCTGCGACGATTATTGAAGCCCCGCCAATTCTTGTATGGGGTCTTAGAGCATATGTAAAAGATCCTGAAACTCTTTCTCCGCGTGTTCTCACCGAAGTGTTTTTCTCTGACAGCAAGGTTGCTAAATCACTTAGGTTGCCCCAGGGCAAAGCCAAAGTCGAGGACATCGAAAAGAACATGGATAAGATACTTGATGTTCGGATATTGGCTGCAGCACTTCCTTCAAAAACAGGTACTGGCAGAAAGAGACCTGTTCCAATGGAGATTGCAGTTGGTGGAAAAACTCCCAAGGATAAGTTCGAATACTGCAAGGGATTGCTTGGAAAAGAAGTGAAGATATCTGATGTTTTCAAGGAAGGGGAATATGTTGATCTTGTTTCCGTTACAAGAGGAAAGGGCTGGCAGGGTCCGGTTAAGAGGCTTGGAGTTGAATTACAGAGGAGAAAATCAACAAAGAAGAGGAGACACGTAGGAACACTCGGTCCATGGCACCCTGCGAGGATCATGTACACTGCTCCGCAAGCAGGACAGATGGGTTACCACAAGAGAACGGAGATCGCAAAGAGGATACTTAAGATAGGAGACAAGCCAGAGGAAATCAACCCAGCGGGTGGATTCATAAATTTCGGAGTGGTGAAAAACGATTATATTATAATAAGGGGTTCAGTTGGTGGGCCAAAGAAGAGGCTCATAAGGATGAGAAGATCATACAGGGCTGTCCCAACACCCAAGAAACCAGACATAAAGTACATTTCATTGACCTCAAAGCAGAAGTGATCTGATGAAAGCAAACATATACTCATTGACTGGCGAAGTCGTCAAGCAGATAGACCTGCCTAAGGTATTCCGGGATAGCATACGTGAAGATCTTATAAGCAGGGCAGTTATCTCTGAACAGACCAGGGAGTATCAACCAAAGGGTTCATACAAATACGCTGGTGTTGAGACAAGTGCTGATTACCAAGGAAGAAAGGACAGCTACAGGGCAATAAAGAACAAGGGTATATCACGGTTACCAAGGGAAAAGCTTCCACAGGGAAGGTTTGGTAGAGTAAGGATTGTTCCATTTGCAGTTAAGGGAAGAAGGGCACATCCCCCGAAGCCAGAAAAGGTCCTTATTGAGAAGATAAACAAAAAGGAATACAAGAAAGCAGTAAACAGCGCAATAGCAGCAACTGCGAATAAAGACACTGTTGTCCAGAGAGGCCATAAAGTGGAGAAAGTGAAGGAATTCCCGATAATAATCTCAAGTGACTTTGAAAAACTAAAGAAAACCAAGGATGTTATCAGTGCACTTACAGCCCTTGGTTTGGATGATGATCTTAAGAGGGGAAAGAATTCAAAGAAGCTCTCAGGAGTCGCCCTTAGGAGAAGGGGCGGTTACAGGAGACCTAAGAGCATTCTTGTTATTACTGGAGAAAAGGTTGATGCACTGAAGAGTACCAGGAATATCTCTGGTGTCGATGTAACGCAGATCGACAAGGTAACAGCAAGCTTGCTTGCGCCAGGAACACACCCCGGAAGACTTACGGTGTGGACAGAGAATGCAATAAAGAAACTATCCAGTTGATACTTATGAAAGTCCTTCAATACCCGATAACAACTGAAAAGGCCGTTGGCTTAATAGAGCGAGAAAACAAGATCGCATTTGTAGTTGATTCAAGGGCCACAAAGAAGCAGATAAAGGAAGAGGTTGAGAAGACATTCAACGTTAAGGTGGATAAGATAAATGTTATGATATCCTTTGGAGGAAAGAAGAAAGCATTTGTAAAGCTTTCGAAGGGATACTCTGCAGACGATATAGCTGCAAAACTCAAGATAGCATAGGTGTGATGTATGGGTAAACTAACAAGAAGCCAGAGAAAAGGAAAAGGCACTCCTTCCTACAGGAGGCCATCACACAGGTTCTTTACAAGACTTACATACAGGAAATTCGACGAACAGGAGAGAGATGGTGTACTAAGCGGTGAGATCATTGGGTTTATAGATGATGTTGCAAGAACCCCACTCCTTATGCACGTAAAGATGGACAACGGGGAAAACATATTCGTAATAGCTCCAGAGGGAGCGATGATAGGAGCGACATTCCAACAGGGAAGTGACGCAGAACTTGTATTTGGGAATGTTTTACCTCTTTCAAAAATACCAGATGGATTCCCAGTTTTCAATGTGGAAGCATATCCTGGAAGCGGTGGGAAATACATACGTTCAGCAGGAACAAATGGTTCAGTTGTATCTCATGAAGGAAAGGACATTGGGGTTCTAATGCCTTCTAAGAAGACAAAGTATTTTGACCAAAACTGCAGGGCACAAGTAGGTATAATCTGCGGCGGAGGAAGACTTGAGAAACCACTCATGACTGCAGGCAAGAACTTCCACAAGATGGGTGCAAAGAACATGCAGTGGCCAAAGGTAAGAGGAGTTGCAATGAATCCTGTTTCACATCCACATGGGGGAAGTCAGCACCATGCAGGTAAATCCACCTGTGTTGCAAGGACTACACCTCCAGGAAGAAAGGTAGGTCATATAGCTGCTAGGAGCACAGGTAGAAGAAAATCAAGGAGGAAAAGGTAGATACGATGGCTAGAAAATTCGTATACAAAGGAAAAAGCATCGAGGAGCTCAGTAAAATGAGCATGGAGGAGCTTATGCCTTATTTCGATTCAAGAACAAGGCGCGCGCTGAAAAAAGCAACTCCTAGATACAAGAAGCTAATGGCCAAGGTAAGGAATGCAAAGAAAATGAAACTTGATGGAAAGGAAGTCACGGTAAAAACCCACCTTAGGGATGGGATAATCCTTCCCGAATGGGTTGGACTGTTATTTGGAATTCATAATGGAAAGGAATTCAAAAAAATTGAGATTCTTCCAGAGATGATAGGTCACAGACTCGGAGAATTCGCCCATACAACTGGCAGGGTTGCACACTCAGGTCCAGGTGTTGGGGCAACGAGGGGAAGCAAATTCATACCTCTTAAGTAGGTTATTTTATGGCATACTTTGGTTACTCAAATGTATCGGAAAACAAGGTCGCAAAAGGCCAGGTCCACGACGTGAATGCATCATTCAAGGATCTTGGTGCAGTGTGTGATTCCATTAGAGGAAAAGATGCAGAGTATGCCGCTGGTCTCCTGGAAGAGGTTTCCAAAGGAGAAAAAGCAATTGTTTACCGCAAGCACAACAAGAGGCTTGGTCATAGAAAGGAACTTGGTGGAAAGAAAGGAAGATATCCTAAG
>CAZYPB010000058.1:0-8845 GCA_964649265.1 Microcaldota archaeon | reverse complement strand
AAAGAAAGGTTTTTCGATTCCCCAAAGAAAACAAAGGGGGTCTGAGAATCCCGGCTGGAGCATTTTGTTTCTTTCTAGTATCCTAACTTTCTATTCGTCAATCACCAAACTTCAGAATTCAGTAGCAGACTATAGATAATAGTTCGAGCAGGTCCAGGCCCATGAACGAATATATGATATACCAGCACCAGAACAATTTCGAAAAGGAGCTCATCCGGCTCCGAGCGTCAGCCCTGTCCGAAAAAACAAAAAAGCAGATTGAGGACTTCGCCGGAATCAGATTGGCGAAAGGCCCAACAAAGCTCCGCGTCGTCAAGTGCATGTGGTGCATCCGCTATCTCGCCATATGGTTAGGTAAGGATTTTTCAGAAGCGACAAAAGAAGACCTGATAAAGCTCGTAACTGCCGTTGATTCCAAGGGATATTCTGATTACACGACCTATGACATCAAAGTCGTTCTCAGGCTCTTTTACCGCTGGCTGAAAGGGAACGACGAGGACTACCCGCCGGAAATCAAGTGGCTGAAGCCAAGGATGAAGAATAAGAAACACAAACTGCCCGAAGAGCTACTGGCCGTTGAGGAAGTCGAGCGGATGGCAAACGCCACAACCAATCCACGAGACAAGGCCCTCATCCTCACCATGTACGAATCCGGCTGCAGAATCGGCCAGAGTTTTGATGGCGAAGGCATAACGGTCAAACTCGGTCAGGCCGTTGACTTTAACGTGAACTGCAATGATGAAAAAGGAAACCCCATAAAATTTGAGCAGGGAGACTCCTTTACTGGAAAAATCAACATCGAGTATTATTTCAATGACGAGGGACCGAATGCAAAAAGAAAAATTACTGGAAACATCTACGCTTGCGCTGGCGCTTGTTATAGCGGCCCCGGTTACACCGATTATCTGTTTCTTGGGTTATCTTTTCTAATCCCACTCGCAATCTTTGCTATAATCCCGATATTATACTTCAGAAAAGAGCATAATGCAGTAATCCAGTTCCTAATCGGACTTTTTGTCCCAATATTAGTTTCTGCTATACTGTTTATTCTACTAAGCATGATACACATCTCACTTTATTTCGGCATTCTCGCAACTCTCGGTTATTATCTGAATGAGAACTATCCCTCCGAGCGTTACAGTGGGATTCTCCCATATATTGTCGGCTTAGTACCCTCATGTTTAGGACTCCTCTATCTTGGTCTGTGGAATTAATTAATGGCCGGAGATAAGACGGGAAGCGAAATAGTATTGGGACTCAACAAAAGAATATTCTCGAACGAAAGGTTTATATACTTACATATTCATAACAAAATAGTATAAATTAATAAATAAATGTGATTTGAATGACTAAAGGAGTTCAAGTATTAAAAGTTGCGCACGCGCCCACTCTCAATACGGTTATAATGGTAGAAAACACCCTTGCGAAGGCGCAGAACAGCGTCGTTACTATGGCGCAACTAAAGAGAATGCTTCCAAAACAGGTCAACCATAACACCTTGAAGACGATTCTGCTTTATCTTGAGGAGAGCAACAAGATAGCGGTAAGCATAAGCGGCATAACCTGGATACACAATACCAATCAGAATCTCAGGAACGCGATTGCGAAGGGTCTCGAAATATGAAAACAGTAAGAGTTATCCTGTCTCCGGAAGCGGAAGAAGTCTATATGTACCTCAACGAGAAGGCTCCGACTTCGAAAACAGAACGTTCAATCCTCAATGCAATCAACAAAAAGAAGGAACTGATAAAAGTGAACGTTCATTACGGCCAGCCAATCGCAAAGTCGAAAATACCGGCCAGGTATATCCAGAAGTACGGAATTGATAACCTGTTCTGGGTGAGTCTTCCAAGCGCTTGGAGGATGCTTTATTCATTAACCTCTAACGGCGAGGTCGAAATAGTAGCATTTATCCTGGATATTGTGGACCACGGACGATACGAAAAGAAGTTCGGTTATCGCTCTTAGAATCTTCAGACTCTAGTTTCCGTCTTGCCTTGCGGCTGGAGCATGATTTCTTATTTTTACGACGTGGAATTAGTTATTTTTCCTCTCCTGTAAGATCATTTGCTATATCGAGCAATTGGGTAATTGTCAGCGATCTTCCAACAGAATCCTGAACATCTCCTTCCATTATCGAATCTTTCATCCTCAGAATCTCCCTTCTTGCATCCACCAGTACATCCTCATTTGAATTCCTAAGAAGATCTGAAATACCGAGCAGTTCATTGGAAATCCTTGTCCTCTGCCATCCAAAGAGCTCCTCATCCCGCATGCTCTTAAGCATATTTGAAAAAATATCCCTGGCTTGTCTGATTGCCCCCTGTTCATTTCCAGAACCCATCAGCATAATTTCTGCCGTGTAAAGAAGTTCACTTGCTCTTCTCAGATTCTCTAATTTTGATTTCTCGAATCTTCTTGCAAGTTCTCCAGGTCCAACCCTGCTCCTCCTATGGCCGCTACTGAAGCCACCATCAATTATACTTACCGCGGTCTCGAGTTTCTTGATAAGCCTTTCCCTAATTCTTCCTATCTCCTCCAACTCATCAACAATTCCTAAAACCCCAGCCCTGATTCTATTATTTCTATTGGCTCTTTTCTCTATTATCTCCCCAATAACCTCTGCCCTTTCAGCATTCTTTGTTAGTATGTTTCCAGTGTAATGATCAAGCCTCTCATTGAGAATATTCATCGCCGCAACTAACTTTGTGCACGCAACCCACCATCTTCCATTCTCAAGTTCTCCTATTGCCTCCTCTATTTTCACTCCTGCCAGATCTGCCTGCATATCCTTCATAGTGACAAGGTTTCTTGTTTCAAGCGTTTCTATTGTGTCCTCGAGCTCCCTGAATTTCGCTACCATCTCCTTTACACTTATCTTTCCTTTTGTGTTGTTTATCCTCTCATTAACTCTCCTTATGTCATCAATTATCTCCAACAGCGCTCCCCGCTGCGTATCCTTTCGTTCAGGTATATGGTCTCTTACTGCTCGCAATGCGCTCCTTAAGCTGGGATATGCAACATTCCTTTCTTTCAAAGGAACAGCCATGGAAAACAAACTGCTCCTCCTCTCCTTACTAATTCCTCTCCCAGACCTAAGTTCCTTTGTCGCAGCACGAGCGGAGCTCTTCTGTTCTGAACTCATCCCCGCCCACTTCTTGTCATCCAGAATAAGGAATGTAATCTTTACTTTTGAGTCTGGAAGTATCTCTATTCCAAGTCTCTCCATTCTCTGCCCAAGGGATTCTTTTTTTATCGGCCCATCCGGTTCAACGCGTTTCTTAAATACCGGAGCTTGCGCTCCCCCAGAAGTAGCAGATCTATATATTCTCCTCCCAAGCATCGAACTTATAGATATACTGTTTAACCCTATTAATGCTTACGGAGATTCAGGACATCCGCCCTCATCAAAATAACTGCAGAATTCGTCTATTGTCTCACTGTTACCCCAACTCCACCCAGTATCACAGCCATTTCCCCCATTTCAACCTCCCACCGCCTCCCATTATAAAGAATAAACACAGCAGAACAACGTATCTCACGATAACCACGAGCTATTTAATATTATACAATTAAATAAGTGTTAGAAGGTGGTCAGATGGGAAAATTCGTGTTAACGTCAAAACAGATTGCTGAGATACTCAATATACTGGCAAGAGAGACAGGTGAAAGCGCTACATTAAAAGAAACAGCGTCTGCACTAAGCAGAGATCCAAAAAAAGAGAAAATAGTCCTATTCACAGATAACTTTGGCCATATGGATGTAAAGCAGGCATGATCACAGAACCTCGAAATATCTCTTAAGTTCCCAGTCAGTTACCTGTTTTTTGTAGTCTTTCCAATCCTCAAGCTGGGCGGTTGTCAATTTCTCGAATACATGCGCCCCTAGCGATTCTTTAAGAACACTATCATTCTGAAGCGCTATAACTGCATCTTTCAATGAGTGAGGTATTGTCGGTATGCTCTTTTTCTCAAGGTCTCCATTCGTAAGTACGTAGACGTTCTCCTCAAGTGGTTTGGGAACCTCCAGTTTGCTCTCTATCCCATCGAGTCCTGCTGCAAGCATAGATGAGAATGCAAGGTACGGATTTGCCGATGGATCAGAGGCTCTGAACTCACACCGCGCCGCAGAGCCCCCCTTTCCCTGACTGTATTTAGGAACCCTAACAAGGGCAGAACGATTTATTCTTCCCCAACATATGTAAACTGGGGCCTCATAACCCGGAACAAGTCTCTTGTATGAGTTAACAGTTGGAGCAACTATTGCAGAAAGTGCTTGAGCATGTACTAACTGACCTGCAATGAATTGCTTTGCAATATCCGAAAGCCCATACGGGTCTTTTTCATTATAGAAAGCATTCTCTTTGCCTTTCCAAAGGCTCTGGTGCACATGCATTCCTGACCCATTCTCACCGAAAAGTGGTTTTGGCATAAAGGATGCTTTCAAACTGAATTTACGTGCAATTGTTTTTACCGTGGTTTTATATGTAAGCACCCAATCAGCCATTGAAAGAGCACCTCCATACTTAAAATCTATTTCATGCTGTCCTGGAGCAACCTCGTGATGGCTCATCTCGACCTTAAGACCCATTGATTGAAGATGTATTACAACCTCCCTTCTAACCTCTGCAGCCATATCTCTTTTTCCCAAATCAAAATATCCCGCCCTATCGTGGGGTTCCAATACTCCGCCATCCTGATTCTTGAACAAGAAGAACTCTAGTTCAGGACCAACAAAGAAATCCAGCCCATGTTTCTTTGCCTTTTCTAGATTTCTTTTGAGAACGTACCTAGGGTCTCCTTCGAAAGGCTTTTTCTTAGCAGTGTACACATCACATATAACTCTGGCTACCTTTCCATCAGTCCATGGAAGCATTGCATAGGTACTCATGTCTGGTTTCAGAAACATGTCGCTTTCATATATCCTTACAAAACCCTCTATGGATGATCCATCAAACCAGAGTCCGTCATCAACAACCTCCTGCATCTTCTCCCTAGTTATCTCACAGGATTTTACAGTGCCCATTATATCTACGAATTCAAGGTCTATGAACTCCACACCGTTTTTTTCCATGTTTTCAATGACTTCGTCTCCCTCAGTCATAATAATCCCTCCTAAAGAGGTTTTGTTACTGAGAAATATATATTTATTTAAATTTTTTTGAACATATGTTTACTAATTCAATTTAAATTATACAAAATAACAAAAAACAAATTGAAAAAACTGAAAAGGTGAACAAACATTGCTCGACAAAACAGACCTGAGGATACTTTCCGAGATAAAGAGATCATCAGCCGGCTCCTATAGAAAGATCGCGGCAAGGGTAGGTGTACACCCTGCAACATTGATAGAGAGGCTGAAGAGACTTGAGAAAGAGAAAGTTATACTAAGCTACACGGCATTCATTGACTATTCGAAGATGGGTTATGATTATATGGCAGTTATGCAGGTCCGCATATCAAAGGGAAAGATGCTTGATGTACAGAACAAGATAAGTAGGTTCAAGGGAGTAGTATCTGTTTATGACATAACTGGAGAATACGATTCCCTTGTTAAAGTAGTATGCAAAACAAGAAGCGAGTTATCAAAACTTGTTAAGAAAATACACGGGCTCCCTGGAATCGAACACACAAACACACAGGTAATACTAAACGTTGTAAAAGACGGGCATGATTTTGTCCCGGAATAACTGTTATAATTTGTAAAACACATATGTGAGACAATGAGAGAGCACATAATAAGGCTTCTGTGGGGGGAACTCGGAAAGGAAGGATTCACAGTGTTCGTTTGTCCCAACCCAAGGGGCTGCTTTGACATAGTTGCAAAAAGAGAGTTTCTCCTACTCATAAAAGTACTTCAGAATATAGATGGTTTCACAAACATACAAGCTGCTGAGCTTAAGAGCATATGTTCAATGCTTTCAGCAAGACCCTACCTAGTGGGAGAACAATCAAAGGAATTCCTACTTGAAAACGGGACAATGTATGAGCGTCATGGGATACCTACGAGCGATATAAGCACATTCAGAGATATAATGTTCGAGAAAAGATTCCCAGAAAAAAGAAAGTTTAGGAAACTGGGGGTAAACATAGATTCCGAGAAACTAATAAGAAAAAGAAACGAACTGAAGCTCTCACTTGATGCACTTTCGTCTGAAGCAGGAATAGCAAAGAAAACCCTCTACAGATACGAGCGCGGGTCGACCATGGCAAGCGAAGAGAATCTAAAAAAACTCGAGGATGTTCTTGGGTCTGATTTGAAAAAAGGAATAGACCCATTTAAAACAAAAGACACGGGCAAGACTTTCGATTTCTATGGTTTTGAAGCCATAGAGATAAGATCTGCGCCTTTTCAGGTTCTTGGAAAGGAGAGGGGAGAGAAGGATAAAGTTATGCTTGGAAGAGAGGCAGATAGGAGAATTATGATTAAGAGAGCAGATATCTACAGAAGGATTTCCGGAATAGTTGAAAGCCGCTCATGTTTTCTCGTAACAAGCTCAGGCAAAGACAATATAGCCGGGGTACCAGTCATAAGAAAGGATGAGCTGGAAGGAATGAGGAAGGCGAAGGAGCTTCTTAAACTTATTGAAGAAAGAGAAGAATAAGCGGGCCCGACGGGATTTTCGAAAAACTTTCGAACCCGCAGCCTACTGGTCCGAAGCCAGTCGCGCTATCCGTTGCGCCACGGGCCCACTGTGTTTATTTTGTTGTAATTATCTTATAAATGCCCCACACACTAGAACGAGATGGGCGCAAACAAAAGGAAAATGAATGTAACAAACACCGATCCCCAAATTGCTTTGTCCCATGCAATTACCTTGCTCCCGTCAAGTGGGAATATTGGAAGCATGTTGAAAAGCCCAAGGAATATGTTGACTCTGAATCCTATCCTAAGTGCATCGAATGCCAATATACTTAGAGTATCCGATCCCATGAATGGAGCTGCAAGAAAACCTAACATGGCAAAAAAAAGCCCAAGCGCTAGGTTTGTAATTGGCCCAGCAATAGATATTATCCCATTCTCTTTTCTTGAAATATACTGCGAGTATATATAGACTGCGCCCGGAGCAGCAAAAAGAAATGGGCTGCCTATAACTGCAAGAGCAAGCATGATCATAAGGCCGGTTGGCCATGCCTTGAATATTGCATACGCGCCATAACTCCTTGCGACATATCTGTGTGCCAGTTCATGAAGCACAAAACCAAGGCCTACTGTCATCAGGGTAATGGGAAAAAGAACATAGAACTCCGCATATCCAAGAGCATCGATTCCCCTATCCATGAATATAAGCGTAAAAGCAAATGAAATAGCCAGAACTGAACCAACAATCTCCTGTAATTCAACAGTATCCATCTTCTACACCACGGTAATCTCATTTACTTTCGAAGGACTTGCCTCATGGGTCAACCTTATCCTTGCAGGCGTAAGAAGCCCTTCATATGCGACAATTACTCCTTCAGCCATCGTTCCATCTGAAATCATAACACCTATCCTGTCTCCCTTTTTCCCATCCTCCAAAGCAGTGTACATTGATGCATTGAAAAAGAGCACTGGAGAGGTGCTCATCTTAATTGAAAGAAGAGGATCCCCTTTCTTAACTCCGCGTACGTGTGGGTACACGAACAAAATGACTATGGATGCACCCACGGCCACAGCTATGAATTTCACAAGCTCCAGAAGACCGAGGCCGTATGGAACCACTGCCCATGCAATGAGTGCCAGGGCAACTAACCCAAAAAACCATTTCAGAAAGTTTCCAATCATCCTATTACCTATTGTTTTACGAATATCTTGTCCCCGATATCGTATATGTCCTCTAGATTAATGTTGACTCTCTGCCCGAACCCTGTTTGCACAACAAGCACTCCTCTCCTTTTGTCAACCCCGACAATTTTACCGACATACGAGCCGACCCTGTTGAGCACTTCCCGATTCTCTAATTTCATTGAGCCTACGATATCTGTGCGTATCTTCTTAACAACAGTTATTGAAATAGCGCTTAGAAATATACTCAGCAATATGGCAAGAACGAAATCAGAGAAATAAGCATCAGCAACAACCCAATCGCTTGTTACTGTGAACACAAGCCACAGTATGAGTGTTGTAACGGCATAGAGCCCATATTTAACTATCTCGTATTTCTTCTTCTCATGAAGAAGGTCTATTACCTTCCCAACAAGAACAAGAAGAACTGCCCATGGGAAGAGCAGAAGCGTGCTCCTTATAGTGTACGCAGCTATTTTAACTGGATCTGCTATTGCCTGGCTCTTAATGGAGTATTCCTGTACTCCCAACCAAAGGGAGATTAGCATAACCGGCACAGCAGCAAGATATACGATGAATCCAATTCTGTCAACAGACACGCTGAATCCAGAGAAAGAGTTGAGTACCCTTTCCTCTACACCGAACCCCTTTGCCAATAGGTAAAGACCAACGATTATTCCCAGAGGCTTCCAAGACCAGTCACTTGCAGCAAGTACAAGGAGTACAATTGCAGGTATCCCGAAAACAAGCCTCTGATAGTAAGGCTCTTTGAGCTTCTCCAGAAGCACAAAATATGTTTTCTCAAGTTCTTTTGCCTGCTTCATAACCACTATCTTTGTTGAGTTTATCTTTATCCTGGACTGAATTATCGGAAGTATCTCCTCGTCTGAAGCTCCATCGGAGACAACTATTGCATAGTCTGCAGGGAATTCTCTTAAAACTCCATCTATTTGGCTGCTAAGCGCCTTATCTGCCGTGTACCCCATCCTCCGGTCTCCTGTAAGCGTAACAACCTGCCCTGTTTCATCAGACCCCAGTTTATCAAGTATCTTGATTCCCTCAAACATGGTGTTTGCATCC
>CAZYPB010000057.1:0-8919 GCA_964649265.1 Microcaldota archaeon | reverse complement strand
GTCTGACCAGTGATCCAACGCCCTGGTCGTCACATGGGCAGCTGAACGCTTCCCCGTCTATGCTTTCAGGTGCCCTGTTTATAGTAACGGCATATGGATTATATGAAAAAAAGAGATGGCCCTATTATCTGGGGTTGTCTGTGATAATAGTTAACGTATTGCTCCCATTCATCCCCATAATTCCTTCGATAGGTACGGAGTATTCAGAGTTCTCGTTTGCAATTCTACTTTTGTTATCAACAGTAATGTGGCACATGTTGGATATCTGGCTTGCAATCTTAATATTCATGCAAAAAGAACAATTAAAGGATTAGCCAACTACAAATCCCCATTCCCTTTTCCTCGCCCATAAGAAGAATAGTACGAGTGCTGTCAGGACAACAATGACAAGCCCATATTTCTTGTACTCTAGTCCTTGCAATTCAGAATCAACAGAATTCCTACACTCCTGTGCGTAGTGTATTGAATCCCGCGGACTTGAGAATCGCGTTTCCATTGAATTACTGCATAGCTCCTTCGCCCTGCTGAAATCAGTTCCAAAAATAAGGAAATTCGTGCCCTCCTGCTCTCCAAGGTATAAGTCTGCTTCGAATGCAGCTTTCTTTGCCTCCTCAATCCGAGGTATCTTCTCATCAAGTTGGTTCTTTATTGTCCCAGCCTTCTCCTGCGCATCCTTTACGAAACTCTCACCAGACTCAAGATTTCCATCCTCTATCGCACTTCTTGCTGTTTCTAGCTGGTCCTCTATTTCCTGGAAATTGTATTCCTGCTGATATTCAGATGCTTTTGCAGAAATACCCATCATATATCCCTCAACACTCTTAGCCTCATCAAGGAGCTCCAAAGCTTTTCCCGCTTTCACTTCAAGAGCGGAGAGCCGCATACGGAGTACATTAACATTATCCTTTAATTTAACAAGAAGCGTCTCCTCAACAGGAGGCTTCATCTCTTCTTTCGCCGATCTGAAATTTTCGCTTATCTCGGCATACTCTTTACTAAAGTATCCGCCTATTAAGCTCAGGTTGCTCTTGTTCTGAATCGTTTCATCAAACTCGTTTTTGCTTGCGTTCATCAATATGTAGTCACTAAACAGGCTGTTAGCATGCACTGTTGCCTTTTTTGCAAGTGAATAATAATCATCTTTCAGTTTAACTGCCCCACTGTAGTTCTTATCCTCGCCAAGTGCGCCCATGTTGTCTCTCATCACCTTAAGCGCAGTTATGTTCTCAGAGAGGAGTTCCGAATCAACTAGTTTCAGTACAGAGTCAACATGTAGTTTTGTTCCTGTGAAATTTACCTTCACTTCCCCATATGTTTTCTGATATTGGTAAACCTCGTCGTTTGCTAGTTTGTTGTTTATCCGTTCTTCAGTTATTGAAGCAACGATGTTCGCTTTTCTTTCTATACTTGGAAGAACTGAGAGCACATTATTTATGTCGGTAAGCCCCTGTTTGCTTTCATTTATATTCTCGAATGTAAAGTTTATCACGTAGCAGAAACAGTATCCGCCAGCATCACAGATGAATAGCTTGTTTGTCTTTATCTGTTTTGCTTTGTCATCTATCCCTCCCAGGTAATCCCATGCAAGGTTAGCCATCTCTGGAGTCTCAGGTATCCTTTTCACAGAATCAGCGTAATCACCAAGTAGGTTCTCGATCTCCTTTGTCCTTGCCCTCCAGTTTTCTATAGAATATATGAATCCGTCTCCCTGGCCCTCGAAAACACTTCTGCATAGAGGAACAGAAAGGCACGAATACCTGCATGTTGAGAAATCTTTGCATTCCAATCTATCCGTTCCAGTGTACTGTTTACAGAGCGCCTCCTGTATTTTCCAACTGCTGTTGAAATCAGCCATCTTCTGAACAAGGTTATCTATGTCAACAGAGACCTGGTTCTGGGAGAGGTACTCCTCCTTAAGAGCAGTGTATATGACAACGGGATCCTCCACAAGCTCGAAAACAGAGTTATCCACGAGCATTGAGTCAGCTCCGTTTACTGTTATCAGTGTATAGTCACCAAAGCCTGTGCTGATCTCCCGGATATCCACGCTCTCTCCGTCACTTGTGTAGTCATCTATTATCTGCTGTATGTTTGCATACGTCGGAATGAAAAGCAAGAGCAATGCTAATAGGAACGCTGTTCTATTCATGACCGTATTTTCCTTAATGTTATTAAAAAACTTACCCCTAAACAAAAGCATGGTAATAAAAGCATGCGTACGTTGCGGGAGCAGGGATATTGACTTCACTCCGGGGAATGGAGACGCCATATTGACGCGTTTAGGGGTTGGGCCAGTTGCAGGTATAGCTCGCTGTAAGGGCTGTGGTCTGCTGTCAGGGCCGATAGAATTTGAGGACGAGGAACAGTATCGTAAATTCCTTAAGCACCTAAAGAGCCCAAAAGAAGAATATAAAAACAATAAGTAGGCATCTAGTTTTCATGAAAACAATAGTTGTTGGTGCGGGCCCAGCAGGACTGTTCTGTGCTTATGAACTTGCAAAAGCAGGATTAAAGGTAGAGGTCTACGAGAGAGGAGAAGAGATACAGAAACGGATATGTCCGATGAAACAAACCGGTTATTGTGTAAAGTGCCCTGAATGTAATTTCATACACGGGGTGGGTGGAAATGGCTTATATTCCGATGGTAAACTAAACCTTGATCCGGAGATAGGCGGAAACCTCCTGGAGTTTATTGGGAAAAAAGAGGCAGATAGAATAATCAATCAGATAGATAAGACTTTTATAAAACATGGGGCGCATGGCAGGATAAAAGAGAAACCAGACTATGCGAATATGCTTGTGGTGCGCTCAAAAGCACACGGGGTCCGTTTCATCCCAATACACCAGAGGCACATGGGCTCAGATCGATTGCCAGATATAATAGGTTCTTTCGTGAAAGAAATGAAATCCCTAGGAGTTGTATTCCACACAAAGACGAATGTAACCGACATACTGGTTGAGAATGGACATGTAAGTGGTATAATAATAGATGACAAAAAAGTGAAAGCAGATCACGTTGTAATAGGCCCGGGGAGGGGAGGGGCAAGATGGCTCTCAGATGTATGTGCAAAATACGGGGTAAAAGCAAGGCATCAGCCAATAGATATAGGCGTAAGGGTGGAGGTTCCTGCTGAGATAATGGAGGAAGCAACTGCGATATGTTGGGATCCGAAGTTCCACATATTGACAAAGACACATGATGATCTTATAAGGACCTTCTGCACAAACCCACATGGCTTCATAATAACTGAACACTACCCTGATTTTATCTGCGTGAATGGGCACTCGTTGAAAGGAAAGAAATCTGAAAACACCAATTTCGCGTTCCTTGTAAGGCTTTCACTGACTCACCCAGTTGAGAACACAACAAGTTATGGTGAGGCGATTGCCAGAATGGCATCAACAATAGGCGGAGGAAAGCCAATAATACAGAGAATGGGGGATCTGAAAGCAGGAAGGAGATCCACAAGGGACAGAATAGAGAAGAGCTATGTAAAACCTACGTTTAACGATGTTACTCCCGGGGACATATCGATGAGCTTACCTGCCAGAATTGTTACAGACATATTGGAAGGGCTTGAGATGCTTAACAGAGTCATACCTGGAGTTGCAGAGGACTCAACCCTGTTGTATTCTCCAGAGATAAAATTCCATGCCCACAGGGTTGTTGTAAACAAGAACATGGAGTCAGACCTGAAGAACCTTTTCACTGTCGGGGACGGGGCAGGCGTGTCAAGAGGGATAGTCATAGCTGCTGCAACTGGCTTGATAGCAGCAAAGGAGATAATAAGTAGGTCTAAGGTGAAAACAAAAAGAAGCAGGTGAAAAATTGAAAGAGTACATATACCTATTGTTTATTTTTTTCATAGGGTTGATTTCGATCCTTGAATTCTTTCATAAAGAAAAAATGAGGCGAGAGATTACCGGGGGATTGCAGCTTCTAATCTGCGTTTTTATCCTCTTTTTCTATCTGAACTGGCTTCCGACAGTCGAATCTGAACTAGTGGCAGTTAAGACTTTTTCATACACCGGGGGGTTATTTTTTGGCATGAGTTATTCGGACCAATTGCACGGTTCTTTATACATGCTTGTTCCTTTTGTTCTGCTACAATTATTTTTTTCAGTTCTGTTTATCCGCCGTGCAAAATCCAAAGAACTTTTTAGAGCTCTTTTTATTTTGTCCACAATGATATTCGCTTTGTTGGTTCTTCATTTGAGACCGATACTTTTTTCATCCGATTCGCCTTTACTCTCAGGAAAATACGATATTAGTCCCGAAGCAAAAACTGCTTCAATACTCATTTCATTTGCAATTGCTTTGTCCGGAATATCAGTTGGCTTATGTTTTTATATGATTTATATCATTAAGTTTGAATCAGAAAAACCAAACAAGGTGAAATAGATGGATGAAGTTGTTTTCTCTGCAAAATATCGAAATTGGATAGCAATAAAGAAGATGACAATAGACGATAAGACAAACCCTGCCGAAGTGTCCTATATGCTTGCAGGAGTTCTGAGAACTGTTGGTTCCAAAGGGTTTGAGTTCCTTGGGATAGATGCACTAATAATAGACGAGTATGTCGAGAAAGTGGTTCCAAAGAAGAGAAGGAGCTACGGTGCTGTTGCAGAGGTATTTGCAAACCTAAAACCAGCAGAGATAAGGGAAGAACTGGTTAAGGCAATAAAACCAGACGTTGCACCACTACCAAATGATAAATCAGGAAACCCGGTTTCATATGAGCAAAAACTCCCTCTCGCAGAGGCATACTTTATGAGAAGCGTCATGAGGAGACTAGGATTTGATTTCAACGTTGACCCGGAGGTTCTTGCGAAGCTATATCCGAATGTCAAGTTTCCTAAACCCAAGGGAAATTTTGGAGGAAAGAGAAAGAAGGCGTAGTTTTTTAATCCTGCCCATCTATAACTTCTACTCGCTGGGGGGATGGGCTAGCCTGGTATGCTTCCAGGTTTGGGATCTTACCTATGATTTAACTTAGGAAGACAAGACACCTGGCGAGCCGAGTTCAATGAACTTTTTGGAAAAAGTTCAATCAAAAGCAAAAAGTTCGAACACATCTCGGTCCCCCCATATACTGTTTAGTTGGTGTTTAGATGCATGATATAAAGCACAGCGATCTGGTTCTCGAAGTAGGGAGTGGCCATAATCCCCATATGCGCTCAGACGTTCTCCTTGATCTTTTTGAAGAGGATGTTCCTGATCAACACAGGGGAGGGACAAAAGCAACTGTTGACAGGCCATTTGTGAATGCAGACATATGCAACATGCCTTTCAAGGACAATGCATTCGATTATGTAATAGCAATACACATACTTGAGCACATACCGAACATAAAGGCAGCAATAAAGGAAATAACAAGGGTTGGAAAAAGAGGTTACATAATAGTGCCCTCTGAACTAAATGAATACCTCCACCCTTCAAGCACGCATGTCTGGCTTTGTTCTAAGGATAGGGACACTCTTGTGTTCAAGAAGAAACCAAAGAACTGGAGGGCACCATTCGGAGATCTTTTCCACAACCTCTGGAACAATGATTCAGAATACTTTAGATTCTACCAACACCATCTGGGAATATACCACCTACACATGGCATGGAACAAGAAAATAAAATTCAGAGTTGAGAACTTTTCACAACCGAACATGAAGAAATGGAACATAAACGAGATATCAAAACGAAGTTCCAGAGGGTTCATAAAGGAACTCTGCCCAGCATGGCTTCAGGTTAAAATAGGCAAGAGCAACCTATATCCAAAACTCAAAACAGCCATAGGAAAACCATACAGGAGAAGAAAGATAGATGTAGAAGAGCTCCTGAAGTGATTCGATGAAAAAGACAAAGATTGTCTGCACAATTGGTCCATCCAGCATAAGCAAGGAAATGCTGAGGAAACTACATACTGAGGGAATGAATTGTGTTAGAATAAACACTGCCCATGGAACATTCTCACAGTATTCAAAAATAGTGAAAAACACAAGAGCAATTGGCCAGATCCCAATAATGATGGACATAAAGGGACCAGAGATAAGGGTCTTAACCTCTTCTGTTAGAGCGCTTAGAAAGGGAGAACGTTTCACTGTAGGTTTCAGCGAAGAACATCCAATGAGACTCAGCTATAATTTTCAGAGTGATGTTAGAAAAGGGGACAGAATAATATTCTCAAATGGGTTGGTCCACACTGTCGTGATCTCAAAACAAAAGGGAAGGCTTGTTCTTGAGGCACTGAACCCGGGAACCATAGAAAATAACAAAGGAGTTAATGTTCCTGGAAGGAAGCTCCATGTTCCCGGTTTATCTGAAAAAGACAAGCGGGCAATTGCCTTTGCAATAAAAAACAAGATCGAGTTCATTGCAGTTTCATTCGTAAGATATAAGAAAGATATACTTAATGTAAAAAGGATTCTTGGTGAAAGAGAGATCGGCTTGATAGCAAAAATAGAGAACAGCCAAGGGGTTGAAAACTTCGCGGACATTCTTGATGAGTGCGATGGGCTGATGGTTGCCAGGGGGGATCTAGGTGTTGAGATACCGCATGAGAGGATCCCCCTGATCCAAAAGCAGATGATAGCATGGTGCAACCAAAGGGGCAGGATATCCATAATTGCGACTCAGATGCTTGATTCAATGATTGTCTCTCCAAACCCAACAAGAGCTGAGACAAGCGACGTGGCGAATGCAATACTGGATGGTTCAGATGCAGTCATGTTATCTGGAGAAACTGCAATAGGGAAACACCCAGTTGAATCCGTGAGAACAATGGCACTGATTGCAAACGAGGTTGAGAACAAGGTTCAGAATAGGGTTAAGATGACCGGATTTTTCAACATATCTGACACTGTAAGCAAATCAATACACCACATATCAAAAATAATGCCACTTGATAAGATAATCCCAATAACCCGATCCGGGTACACTGCAAGAATGATAGCTCGTTTCAGGCTGGATGTACCTATTATAGCAGTTACAGATAATCCAGAAACAAAGGGCCAGCTGGAACTGGTTTTTGGTGTAAAACCGATACTGATAAAGAGGATACCTAAAAGGAAAAGAATACTTGCAATAGCGGAATACCTATACAATATGGGTATGCTGGAAATGGACGAAACAGTGTTGTTTACTGCAGGAGTCCGAACAAGCAAGAAACATGCAAGCAATCTGATTGAACTACACAAGGTAAAAGAGCTCCTGAAATTCAGCGATATTGAACCTTAGGTGAGTTTATGAATGACATAGAAACAATTGGGATACTTGTCGGGGTAGGCGTGATCATAATAGAGACAGTTGTCCTTATCAGAATGCAGTTCCATGTGGCTACATTAGAGAGACTGACTAAAAGATTAGATGGACACATAACGCACATGGACAACCACATCGATCTTATGGATGAAAGGGTAAAGAGAATAAGGAAAGATATTGCCCTGGTGTGTAAACAGATATGCGTTGATGAGTGATCAGATGGCCCGGGAATTTGTTCTCATAGCACTTGGAGGCAATGCCCTTTCAAAAACAGGAAAGGATAGCTTTGCAAAGCAGTTAGTCCAATCAAAGGCAATAGCAAAAGCCATTTCCCAAGCATCTAAGGATTATTCACTTGTTCTTACTCATGGAAACGGTCCACAAGTAGGAAACCACCTAATAAGAAACGAGATTGCAAAGAACGAGGTAATGCCTCTCCCACTTGATGCATGTGTTGCAGATACTCAGGGGGAGATAGGCTATATGTTACAACAGGCTGTTTCCAATGAGATGAAAAAGATAGACCCAGGCATGGAAGTTGCAACTGTCGTTACACAGGTGCTCGTAGATGCAAAGGACCCAGCGTTCCACAACCCGACAAAACCTGTTGGCCCTTTCCTATCAAAAGAGGAGGTATATGGGCTTAAGAGAAAAGGATATTCATTTTCAGAGGATCCTAAGGGAAGGGGATTCAGGAGAACTGTCCCTTCACCGAAACCAATCCACATAATTGAATTGGAGACAATCAACTGCCTTATACAAAGAGGAGTTACTGCAATAGCCTGTGGAGGGGGAGGAATACCTGTTGTAAAGAGCGGAGGATTCTGCGTAGGAATTGAGGCAGTTATAGACAAAGACCTTTCCTCAAGTCTTCTTGCAAGAGAGCTCAACGTCTCAAAATTTGTAATACTAACCGATGTAGAATATGCATTTGTTGATTTTAACAAACCATCCCAAAAAATGCTCAATGAGATAAGCATTACTCAGGCAAAGAATTATCTGCAGGAAGGGCAGTTTCCTGCAGGAAGCATGGGCCCAAAAATTCAGGCAGCTGTTGAATTCACCAAGGCAACGAAAAAGGATTCAGTTATAGGGTCAGTCGATAAGTTATCTGATGTTCTGAAAGGAGAATCAGGAACAAGGATATGCTATTAGAAGCTTAGAAGGCCCCTGTATTTCATCTGCTTATATCTATTAGGAACAGTCACCATCTGCACTACTGCTATTCTAGCTAGTCTGGCAGGCTCACTTCTCCCAACGTGCGTTGCAATGTGCCCGCCCTTAACAAATACCTTAGTTCTCATAAGGAACGGCATTGCCTGAATCCCAGTAGCTTCAAACAGTGCATATACTCTTACGATCTCAAAAACAAGAACAAATGGTACGAAAAGCATGAGCTCGAACCAATTCCGTCTTATAAAGCGGGATTTGTTGTCTGCTCTTGAGAAATTAACGGCAAGATCCGTGAACACGACTGATAACGCAGCCACCTCAAGAAAACTGAGGGCCGTATGAACATCCCCTCCTGGGTGATAGAGGGTTTCAGCAAGCAAAACGAATACCATTGCGAACATGGATGCTATCACTGCTAGTCTCCATGGCTTCAGCCGATGTATTGAAGTTCTTAGTTCCTGTGGTCGCAATTTATCACCCGATCGCAAGACCAT
>CAZYPB010000056.1:0-9016 GCA_964649265.1 Microcaldota archaeon | reverse complement strand
ACCTCAAAACCTGATTCCCATTCTTGGGTTTTGGAAATGATTTTTTCTGATATTTCAGAAGCGTTATTTCTTATAGTATCAATGAGTGTAAGGGCTTCAGGGTATGTTTTTGCTTGTAGAAGACCATTGACATAATCCATATCTAGTTCAATTTCCCTTATCTCATCAGTTATCTCATCTGTGTCTATCAGTTGCGTTAAAAGGAGGGATTTTCTTTTTAATGATCCGATGGTTTGGGACACATTATCTCGGATCTCAAACAGTTTTCTGTAATCTATGCCCTCCATTATTCCTTTCCCCTCCCCAATTCTCTCAAGGGCATCATTGTATTCTGCAGACTGAACCAGTTCAATTGATTCAATGTATTTTAGGTATGCATTGTCTATCCCCTCAGTTATATCTGTCGTGTCTGTGCCTGTTTTGATCATGTCAGCAACAGTAATATTGGCGAGTTCTATGTCAGAAAAAAGTTCAGATAACTCTCGTTCGACAGTACTTAGTTTTTCTGGAGAACCAAGAGCAATTTCCAATCTCATTCTTGTGTTTTCAAGCATCCCTATTGCCTTATCGTGTGAGCCTGTTTTCATCATGCTTTCGGCTATTGCTAGTTCATCAATTGCCCAAGAATACGTTTCATTTCCCAAAAGATTTAGGGTCTCGTTGTATAGTCTTTTTGCAAATCCTATCTTATCATTAACTCTAAACGAAACTCTGAATACTGCGGCAAGATTTGGCTGAAGATTATCTATTTTCCAGGAAACCTGACTGCCACCTTCAGCCAATACTACATCAACTTCATCTGGATTCCAACCGTTAAGTCCTACAACATTAACATCTTTTCCCTCCAACAGCGGTTCGTTTATGTATACTGGAACATCAGTTATCTCAAATGGGCTGCTTACACTGACAAGGTAACTTACGATGTTCTCGTAACCAACGCTTTGGTTCTCAAGGTAATCAATCTGAACTGACACCGGATTCTGGAAAAGGAATTCTGCAGAGAGTCTGTTATTTCCTTTATCTGCTTCTCCGACCATCCTTATTATTGTCTGGTTGCTGAAAAACACCCTTGATATGGCAGATCTGTCATTCATATTGGCAAATATGTTGGCAGGTCTTTCAGGCATAGTAACTTCAACTCCTACATCGGTGTTAACCTCAGATGAAAAGTCGATTTCATAGGATACCATTAACAATCCCGGAGCAACCAATTCGGTCGAACTGGATTCCAGTCTGCTTTTTGCAATTGTTCTATTTAGTTTGAATCTAAGATCATACGAGCCTTTTGGATCTACTTTATTTAGAAGAACAAGTAGTTTTTCGTTTGCATATGCCGCTTCCTCAAATTCTTCTGGGGCATCGACTATGTCTGAACTTGAAACCCTCACGTCCAAAGGAATCTCTAGAGCAATTGGCCCAGCATATCCGATCCCCATACTGTTGTAAAGAATTATTTCGACAGTTATTGGCGTGGGAGAATCAACCAATGGAGTTTTTTCGAATATAACGCGTGTTACGGAATTTTTCTCAATGTTCTTCGTTATAAGGAGTGTTTTGTATTGCGAGATCCTCTCAGAGAAACCTTTGTAGAACGATTCGAGTGTTCTATAATTCCCAAGAGCAAGACTTTTAGAGATCGCGTCATCTCTAATGTAGGTTCTCTCGTATTCATTGAATTGGTTGTAATCCCCCTGCAGTTCAGGGACATTGATCTCATCCGTTCCAAATGCATCCTTGATCTCATTTCTTATGTTCCCAAGAACGGCATACCTATTGTATGCTCTGTTCTCTATTCCCAAAATATACTGTTCTGAGGTCTCAATTACTGCTTCCAAAACATCAATTTTCGCAATATCGATTATGGCTTCGATTGATTCCAGATATTTTCTCTCAACAGATACATCGACAGAATCCCTTTCAGCTTTCAAAATTGCTTCGCGCAAACTGTGGAGTCCATCTATTGCCCTTTTCCTGGAATCTGCGACATACATCTGCTCATCTGATAGCATGTATGTGATCTCCTGACAGAGCTCAACTGCTTCGTAATAGTTCCTTAGGGCTTTGCCTGATACTGAATTTTCAGCTGATTGGATGAGGGACTTTGCTTTTTCGTTTTTGGAGATAGCTATTGCATATATGCCCTCTTGTTGTTTGTTTTTAGGTGAGAAAGCATTGATTCTTCCCATTGCATCTTCAGATTTATCCTCAGCAGTTATCTTTGCCCCCCTGATTAATCCCTCCACAATCCTATCCGTTTCCTCTATCTGCAATTCGGCGCGTCTCATATTCCGTATGCAATTCTCCAGCATATCTATTGATGTCGCAAGATAGTTTTTCTCCTTATATTTTATGGCAGATCTGGAGCCTGCAAGGATCTTCTCAGCGCCGAAGTTAAATCCTTTTGAATAAACATCTGCGTTCACAATATTCAGAGATTCAGAAGGAGACAGGCCTGATTCGTCCCAGACAATATCCCCACTGTAAAAGAACGCTACAATCCTACCATCTATCTCATTGTACTTCTGTGTTTTCATTCTTGCTATCTCTTCTTTAACTGCATCGATCCTTGCAGAGCAAATCCTATCAAGTTGTCTTTGCTCTGTGGTCATCGTTTCCAGTGCTTCCACCGATCTTCTCCGAGCATTAACTATTTCAGAGAACAAACTGTCCTCTGACCCATGGAGAGTCTGCATAAGATCAGAAAAAGCATGCTTCCTTTGGAATACTATTTTCCCCTGCTGCGAAACCCCTTCTGAAACAATGCCTGAAAGCCATAACGATCTGGCATAAAGATTACCCAGTGATTTTCCTTCTGTTACGTTGTTATTTATTGCAAAAAGAACACTCTGAAGCTCATTATATGTCCCACTGGCCCCGCCAGTGTAGTTCTCAAACCCCGCACCCGCGAGTTCAAGATCCCGGAGGGATTCATCAAGGATAAGTATTGCTTCGTTGTTAGCATTTGTTGATTCATGTAGAGACGCAAGTGCCAAGGTGATTGCTGTTTCCTGTCTTGCAGAAAGTATGGTCGCAAGTACCTGTTTATTCAAACCAACATTAAAAGAATATACAATATAATAAATATCCGAGGCAAGTTGGTATGCCTTAGCATTCTTAAGATAATCATCCGCGTCATTTAGATTACTTAGGCTATTTGAGAATATCTTCCGCTCATTTTCCGTTAGATGAACTAAAACCTGTTTGTTTGCGTAGTTGACATGTTTTATCCCCATCTCATTTCCTGAATCTCTTGCAAGTTCTGGGTTTATCCACCACTCCGGATGCCACCCAAAAGCATATTCCGTTCCAAGCCTTTCTATGTCCCAAAGGGAATAAGCTGATGAAACAGACAAAAAGAAAACAAGTGTAATTAAAACGAACAGCAGTTTTCTCATCGCACCCCCAAACACTAATTGTCATAACATCTATTTAAATCCACAGCCTGGAAAGTTTTTCGGAGTTGGTTAAAAAAAACTAGAGATTGGGGGAAATTGGTTTTTTTTAAAAACTAAAGGTTTTTATATAATAGATATATCAGAATAGGGACGTTGTTTTATCGCTTGTTTATCCCAAGCGAAATAAATGTACTGTGGGGGGAATGCATGAAATCGAAACCAATTATCTTTTACCTGAATAAGGATGAGAAAGAGAAAATAAAAGAGAGAGCGAAATGCGAAGGATGCGTGAGCATGTCTGAATGGATAAGAAGAGTCCTGTACAAAGAACTTAACTCATCATCATAAACAAAAGGCATTTTATGATAAAGTTAGTTTTTTTAACTTTTTTCAATGCCTAATTTATTAGGTATTTGGATGGAAAAAGAAGATTCGCCTGCAAGGCTAACGAAAAACGATAAACTGGTTCTAAAAGAGTTGGTAGAAAACGCCAGGGTTTCAGATACAGACGTTGCAAAGAAACTGAAACTAACTCCTCCGGCCATAATGAAGATTAGGAAAAAGCTGGAAACAAAGGGAGTTATAACCGAATATATGCCAGTGCTTAATCTGAAGAAACTTGGGATAGACGTCATGGTGATGTTCTCAATTAAGATCAGACCTGGTTCATGGGAAAAATTCGAGCATTTGAAAAAATTCTTAATAAAGAAAGACAATCTTTTTTGGGCATGCCGGGTTTCTCAGGTGGATACAAACTATATTTTCCTATGCGCATATAGAAACATAAGCGACATGAGTGAAGACTTTTTTAAAACAGAATCAAAGAACTCCGATTGCTTTGATGTGACCAACAAACACATCTATTCGCCCGAGCTTCTTCTTAAGTCCTCATATTCTGGTTTGGTTGATTTTGCCATCAGTGGTGAATATGATGCTCGAACTTTCCTAAAAGCAACAATAAAAAGACCGTTTGGTAAGAAACATGTAAACGCGTTCAAGGTTCAAGGTGAGAAAACAGTGCTCATAAAAAATGACAGGCTTGTTTTAGAAGAACTTCTTAAAAATGCAAGAGCTTCAGATACAGACGTTGCAAAGAAACTGAAACTAACTCCTCCGGCCATAATGAAGATTAGGAAAAAGCTCGAGGATAAGGGATTCATTACTGGTTATTCTGCCCGTTTTGATCCGCGGAAACTTGGAATGGACGTGATGGCAGTAGTAACAATGGACGTAACAACTAAAGGTTGGGCGATATTTGATGAAGAGAATGTTAGGAATGTTTTGAATTCACACAAATTCTTAATTTATTGCGCAAGAACCCCCGAGATAGATGCTCCAATCCTAACACTGTATGCGTTCAGAAGCATAGAGGAACTAAACAACCATTTCCTCTGGGTTCAATCAAACCTATCTGAATACCTTATAGTTAAGAAAATAGTAATATTCACTCCAGAACAAGTTGTAAAAGACAGTTGTTCAGGAATTCTCAACATTTAGTTATCACTCAATGCTTTTATCTCGCTACCAATGAATATTTTATGTTCCCTTGTACTATTTGCATTCAGTTCAAGTACATAATTTGCAGGTGAATTGGGAACATATTTCTCACATGGATCCTCTTTGCACGGTGGAAGATCCCGTGCAATACCAACAACTCTCCAATCACTACCAATGTAAACTATATCTATCGGGATTTTCATATTCTTCATCCAGAAACTATGCCTGTCTACTGTTGAGAATCTGAAAAGCATTCCGCAGCTACTACAGAGTTCATCTCTGTACATTAATCCCATCCGCATGCCTTCTGAAGTAGTCGGCACTTCGCATTCAATTATCCCTCCATCCGGAAGCTGAACTCTCAATAGTTCATATGGTGGAGAACTAGAACAGCCAAGAAGAAAAACAAATGACAGTGCAACTAACCAACCTGGGTTCATGTTATTAAGATTAGCGGCAACATAAATTAACATGTCGGTCACATTCGTAACTGGCAATAAGCACAAGTTCAAGGAAGCCGAAAACATTTTAAAAGAATACGGCATTAAGATAGAGCACGCTTCGCTCTCTATTCCCGAGGAAAGGGGCGAGGATTGTGAGGTAATAGCGGCCTCTGCTACGCGTTATGCGTATAGGGAATTGAAAAGGCCGTTGTTCACTGAAGATTCGGGACTTTTTATCGAGTCCTTGAATGGGTTTCCTGGACCATATTCGGCTTGGGTTTTCTCCAAGATCGGAAATGATGGGATACTGAAGCTCATGACAGGCACCGTAAAAAGAAATGCAGATTTCATTTCGGCAATAGGATATACTGATGGCAAACAATCGAGGACATTCCTTGGAGTATGCCCTGGAAGTATCTCCCTTGAGAAAAAAGGAATCAAGGGATTCGGTTATGATCCAATCTTTGTTCCAGAGGGACATAACAATACATTTTCAGAGGACCAAGAGATAAAGCAACGTGTTTCCCACAGGCGAAAGGTGCTGGAGAAATTTGCACAATGGCTTAAAGAGGTTTGATAGCATGGCAAAAATGCATTCTAAAAAAAGAGGGACATCAGGTTCGAAACGACCTGTAAAAAAGGTTGTCCCTGAATGGGTTGAATACTCGCCCAAAGAAGTGGAGGACCTTATAGCTAAGTTAGCGAAAGAAGGAGTCCCATCTGCGAAGATAGGCCAGACCCTTAGGGACACCTATGGGGTACCAAGTGTCAAGAACATAACAAAGAAGTCAATAACTGAGGTTATGATTGAATCGGGAGTGAAGATTGAATACCCTGAGGATCTCATGAATCTTATTACTAAAGCTATCCGAATGAGGAAACACTTGGGTAAAAACAAGACAGATGTTCACAACAAGACAAAGCTGATACACACGGAATCAAAGATAAAACGACTTGTACGCTATTATAGAAGGTCAGGCAAGCTTCCTGCTGACTGGTCATATGACCCAGAGAAGGCTGCGCTTCTGGTGAAATGAGGTGAGTGAATGGTAAAGGGCAGGACAGTAGACAAATGGAAAACGAAATCATGGTACACCGTTTACGCTCCGGAAATATTCGAAGGAAAGGAGATAGGTAAGGTTCCGGCCACAGAAGATAAAATCCTTCTCAATCGCATAATCAGAATAGGCCTTGCAGATATAACTGGTGACTTTTCACAAACAAACATAACTGTGAGATTTAGGATTGATACAGTAAAGGGGAAGGCAGCACAGACAAAACTCATAGGCCACGAGCTTTCTAGAGGATATCTAAAAACCCTTGTTAGAAGGGGAAGAAGTGTCTTGAACGTTGTTCAGGATGTCCTAACAAAAGACGAGATCCCGTTGAGAATAAAGACAGCGATCTTTACTGCAAGGAGAACGAGCACTCCTGCCGCAAAGGAGATACGCAGGCAGGTAAGAGACGAGGTGGCTGCTAGGACAAAGTCAGCTACTTTTCAGCAACTTGAACAGGAGATAATCTTCGGTAAATTCTCATCGAAAGTTTTTAGTAAAGTGAAGAAGATAGCTCCAATGAGAAGGGTTGAAATAAGAAAGACCGAGGTCAGAACAAAGAAATAGGGGGCATTGGATGTTGTACTCCCGTCTTTCCTGGGAAGAGATAAAGAAGATACAGAAGAAAAACCCAGTGGTTATCCTGCCAGTTGGCGCAGTTGAAGCTCACGGAAGACACCTTCCTCTTGATGTAGACATTGTAATACCTGAGAAGATTGCAAAAGAGGTTGGAGAGAAAACAGATTCCCCAGTTCTCCCAGTTCTCCCATATGGCCACTGTTTCTCTTTAAGGGAATATCCTGGCACTATCTCAGTATCTGCGAATACGCTTTCTGAGTTCGTTTATGAGATATGTTCGGAGCTAGTTAGGAACGGATTCACCAAGATACTTATTATCAATGGACATGGAGGCAACTCATCCCCAATAAAGTATGGGTTGGAGAAACTCAACCAGGAGAAGAGTTTCCAAGCTTGTATTGTCGAATGGTGGACAGTTCCCGAGTTATCCAAAATCTCCGTTGAAACCGGGCATGCTGATCAGAACGAGGCTTCTCTTTACATTCACTTTATTCCAACAGATCTTGTAAAGAAAGCAGAGCAGGAAAACCATAAAACATACTTTGGTTCACTGATTCCACAGAGAAAGGATGTTTTTGGCCCATCAGGTTACAGGGGAAGAGTTGAGAGCATATCTGTGGAAAAGGGAAAGAAGATAGCCGAGATAGTTGTTGACAAGTTAGTTAAACTTGTGAAAAAGGATCTTATTCTCGAGGAATGCTCATGCAGATCGGAGTAATTGGTTCCCACAAGTCTGCTAAAAGAAAAGCACTTATGTTAGCTTACAATGTGGGGAAAGAGATAGCGAAAAACAATGCAGCGCTAGTCTGTGGTGGACTTGGGGGAGTAATGGAAGCTGCATGCAGAGGAGCAAAAGAACAGGGCGGAGTTACTGTGGGAATACTGCCCGGAAGTGATCGTAATGAAGCCAATGTTTATCTTGATGCTGCAATCCCAACAGGCCTCGGGCACAGAAGAAACGCACTTGTTGTTTTAGCAAGTGATGGAGTTATAGCGATACAGGGGGAGGTTGGCACCCTTTCAGAGATGTGCTACTGCTGGATGTACGGAAAACCGTTGGTTGCGTTGAAGGGTTCAGGGGGTTACTCTGATATCTATGCAGGGAAGAGATTCGATGATAAACGTCCGTATCCCATAGAATCCGAAACCGATCCAAAGAAAGCAGTGAGGAGACTTATTTCATTGGTAAATAAACCTTCTCCTGTTTGCTAGCTCGGATTGTACCCATTCTCTAGTATTCTCTATTCTGTTCATCGTATCAACCCTCAAGAAACAGTACGATATTTTTCATTTTCAAGTATTTAAAACAGTACTACCATAGTATTTTGCAGGTGATATTTATGATGCCAGGAATGAACCCGCGACAGATGCAAAGAATGATGCAGCAGATGGGCATAAAGAGTGATGAAATAAAGGCGAGCAAGGTTATTATAGAAAAGGAAGGCGAGAAAATTGTCATCGATAATCCACAAGTCACACTAATAGAGATGCAGGGACAGCGAACATATCAGGTTCTTGGAGAAGAGAGAACAGAGAGCCTATTGAACCCTGATGATATTAACCTGGTTTCAGAGCAGACGGGAGCAAACCAAGAAGATGCGAAGAAGGCCCTTGAGGAATCGAATGGAGATATAGCAGAGGCAATAATGAAACTGAAAAAGGATTAGTTTCTCACAGTATCAAGTACCTCTTTTTTATCCGCATTTATACCAAATTTCTTAAAATACTTAACAACATTTTGAACGTCCCTTAAGAGAAATTCCTCTGCTTTCGGATGATTTAGGAGTACAGACTGCCCCACATCGATTATGTAAGGGGATCCTGCGTGCATGAGTATGTTATATTCGGAAAGGTCTGCATGCACTATCCCACTTTTATAGAGCTTTCCCATGAACTCAACAATTCTTTCGAACGTTTCTCTTGGTGTTTCAGTCCCCATCTCCTTTAATGAAGAATCGGGCAAACCATCTTCCCCAAGAAATTCCATAATCAGAACGTTTCTCTTAAATGCAATTGCTTTTGGAGCTTTTACGCCACAATCACTGAA
>CAZYPB010000055.1:0-9142 GCA_964649265.1 Microcaldota archaeon | reverse complement strand
ATATGTAGTGCCTTCAGGGCTTTCTCAGTTGCCTGCTGAGAGAGGAACACGGCAACTCCATACTCGTCTATCCCAATGTTCTTCTTCGCTGCTGAGAGGTCTGCTTTTGCCTGCTCCCACCAGTTGAGGGTTTCGGGTCTCATATGTAGCTATTAGAAAAGAGGATATTAATAAGGGATGCGATGTCAGAAGCTACTGATACTAACCTTTGGTTAAAAGGAGTAACCGGGGGAAAGGGATAAATAGAGTGAAGGATACATTAGAGTACATATGAAAAAAGAGGCAATTTTCGATCTTTTTACAGGGGCATATTTACTATTATTCGCGTATCTTCTATTGAGTGAAATCTCTTTCGATATAGAAAACCTTGGGTACATTACAAATGTGATGACTGGAGGTATTGAGATAAGTTCATATCTATTCATGCCTGCGATATCTGAATTTTTTTCTATGTTTATTTTCTTCCTACTTTTCTACGTAGTTTTCCTATCACAACGAAATCTCATGGAGAAAAAGCGAATGAAAGAATCCAAGTCAAGAAAAGTGGATCTCCATGAGGCTATATCAACTAAAGGAATGAAGGGTGTAGAACGAAGTAAGGTTGTGGATATGGCTTTCCCCTTTGGTTTTCTTCTGGTTTTCTATGCAGGAATACTATATTCATTGTATGGAAGCTTCCCATCATCCGTTACTGGAGAGCTTGCATCTCTTCCCTTTGTTGCATTTATCTTTTTTTCATTTTTGAGAATAGGTTATTCCTTCTTTAATTCTATAATCAAAAAGACTGGAGAAAGCGATTATGCTCTTGAAGAGTACGTATCAAAGAACAAGAGCTATTTCATAAGAACACTTGTGATGCTCCTAATCGTAGTCTCTTCCTTTTTGTTACTCGGTACTGTTGGTCACGTATTGTTTGCATATTATTTTGGCGGAGGAATATTCTTCCTTGGACTTTTTGTTTATGGATTTTTCAACAAACCCAAGTAGAAACCACTCTTGTTTTAGTGATGACCCTGGTCACTGCCTCATCATAAAGCCTTTTTTCTACGACGTTAAAAGTATGCGATGTCAGAAGCTACTGATACTAACCCTTGGTTAAAAGGAGTAACTCTGGGGAAAGGGATAAATAGGACCGAGATTTATTTATTATTTATGGGGCTACTCGACAAAGTATTGGACCCTCTTTTCCATGGGGGGGAGTCTTCGATAAGGGCAATCGATGGAGTCTGGGCAGGATTTGCGTCGTTCATATCTGTGATAGCCATAGGAATCATTCTGGTTGGTTTTTCTTTTTCAGATTTGTTTCGTTATTCTACAATCATGTTGGTTATTCTCACCTTTCTTACATCTGTTCTTACTTTTCTTAATCTAAAGGAAAAACTCAAAAGTAAAGCGGATTATAGGAACGCATTTTTTGTTGCAGGAATGACTTCTGTTACCCTGTTTGTTTTAACTGAGATTATTTTTTCTATAATAGGAGAAAATAAAACGGTATTTATAGAGAGGCCCATTTTCGTTCTGCTGATCCCCATCATCACGCTTTTGATTACTATTGGTGGGCTTTTAACTTGGGACAGTATGCAAAAGAACAAAACTAATTCTTAGGACAAGCCGATCCATGGCCCATATCACTACTCCGTCGAACAGCCCTATTTCTTCGACGTGAAATAGGTGCGATGTCAGAAACTACGGAATTCGCTAAGATTACGATTGGAGTAACTATCCGCCGCTAAATTGCTCGTAACCCTCTTTCCTTTTTATTATGTCGAACATGATGATTTTGTTGCCTTCGACTTTGTAAATCATCCGAAAGTTCCTGACATAAACCCGAAAGTAGTTAGGGGAGTGTTTCATCCTCTGGACGGATAGGACAGGGTTTTTCTGAATCTTGTCGACCTTTTTTTCAATTTCGATTGCGACGCTCTTGTCGAGCTTCTTGAGTTTCTCGAGAAAAAGCTCCGTGAACTCGAGCGAGAATGCCATTCACTCACTCTTTTTCTTCTTTATTATGGCCCTGAATTCGCTCTCGGTAGCCAGCTTTATTTTCCCGCTTTTTATCCCTTGGTCTATTTCCTCAGCGCGTTTCAGGTCTTCCCGCAAATCATCTATTATATGATATTCCTTCCCGAGCTCGAGAACTCCCGCCCTGAGGGCTTCGGTCTTGGTCTTGAAGTAGCCGCTTTCGACTAGCTCGATTAGTATTTGCTCGACCATTCCCTCAAACCTTACGACTGTTTCCACTCAAATCACCTATTAATTGATACCAAATAGATATATAAAAGTTAGCATTAATGCGATGTCAGAAGCTACTCCGTTGGGTCATCGCTTGCGCTTCCCTCTGGGACGGTGTCGTCATCCATCGCATTAGTATATTGTTGTAAGAGGTTATTAAACGGCTGGTCTCTCAAAAGAAGCGAAAAGCCTTACTCTTTTCTCGGGTTTTCCGTGATAGTGTTTGTCTATTACTTCCTTTTCTAATGAAATCTCTTTGAAAGTTGAGAATAATTCCCTTAGTTCGTTCTCTGAGAAATAGTGGTATGCCAAACTGTTTTTGCCTCTTAGGAATGTGTTCTCTTCTATTTCATCCCCTTTCCCGAATCGCATATCCTCTGTTGAAAATACCTTTAGGAGAATCTTCCCTTTTGGTGAGAGGACTCTTCGTATTTCTGAGACTGCCTTCTTTCTGTCTTCTAATATGAGATGCTCTAGAATGTGGAATGCTATAACTATGTTGAATGAGTTTTCCTTGAAAGGTAATTCGCACACATCTGCCAGTAGAACCTCTGCTTTGTTTTGTGCAAGTTTCCTGCACATCCCAACTGCCCTTTTTGAGGAGTCGATTGCAGTTATTTTGCAACCTAAGTTCAAAAGAGCTGAGAGAGTTTTTCCATTCCCGCACCCAAGCTCAAGAACCCTGGAATCTGAAGGTATTTTAAAATCCATGTAACTTGGGCCGTGCCACAGGCTTCCTTTCTGGCGATACTCCTTGTCCCAGCCAATTATCTGAGATTTCCTGAAATCCATAAGTGTTTTGGGGGGACTAGGTTTAAATTATTAAAACCATTAGTGGAATATGAGATACATGAAGCTCATTGCAATATTACTGCTGTTTGTTTCAGTTGCGCATGCGCAGTCAGATCTCCAGAGCACAGGACCAGTTGTTGCTGTTCTGCTACTTCTGGGGGGATTTCTGTTCTTCTTAATGACAGCATGGTACGCACTCCATAGGTATATGTACAAGTTCAATGAGTATGGGGAGGAGAAAGACTGGATCGCATATGCAAGTGTACTTGCAGTAATTGATTTCCTGCTGTTCCCAATTGGTAGTTTGGGGGAATTCGCCCTATTCGTTTTGTATTGGAATAGAAAAATAAGAAATCAGAGCATTTCCAAAATAAGACTCAGAGTTTATAGGGCACTGAAAGTAATAGTTCTGTTAACTGTTTTCAAACTGCTCCTAGTTACTGGGGCATTAGCTCTAATTCTAGCAATATTGCTCGAATGAGTAAAAATGTACCTTCTGAACAAAATGCGAACCTTTAAATACTTGTTTTTCCATATTAATTACCAATATTGGGAGGTTGGTATTAATGGTTGGCATAATTGCAGCGAACCGCGATACGCGACTTAGGAATACCGTTAGGTATTATATGGATAGTGAAGGTAATGCTTCTGGTGTTGGTGCGAAGGTCGCATCAGGTGTTATAGGAAGACGGGAGTTTAGAAGAGATACAATAGCCACTTTTCACTGGGCTGTTCAGAAAGGAGGTTTCAACCAGAAGAAAGGGGGAACCGCAGATAAGGAATTTAAGAACGCTTTTTCTGATACTGAATTAAAAATTAGATTACATATACTCAGTAAAAGGCAAACTGCTGAATGGGCAGAGGCTTATGGAAAGTTGGTTGAGGATTCTGAGAAGCAGCAGTTCGGAAATGCACTTATGCTAATAAACAGTATAAACTGGACATCTTATGGAATTGAAAGGGAAGATGCTCTTAGGGAAGAAATGATCTCAATGGTTTTGACTTCGGATAAGGGCAAGACAATTCCAAGAGCAACTGTTGAATCTGCAGTTGACTTGACACTTAACAAACCAACAAAGGACATTGAAGGCGCAGGAGTCGGCGGAGCAAGAGAAAGAATATTCGATGCAACTGCAGGGGATCTTTTTGATCAGTACATAACAGGTAACAGGACAGTGTTTGAAGAGGATGGAATAACTCCGGTTGTCGACCCAGATACTGTATCGCCAGTTGAAGGGAAATATGGATATGTTAAGATAGAGAAAGAGGATATGTTCTGGGGTGAGGTTCCAAGCCATAGGGAAAGGATGTGGAGAAGTTTCGGAGGCTCAGTTTTCTCAGGAAAAGGGCTTCTTGCAACAGCAGGGGTTACTCTTGGTTTGGGAGCTACATGGATTGCAGGTAAGGCTGCATACACCGGAGCAAATGTTGTTGAGGATGTAAAGAACCTAGTAACTGGAGTTGCACAGTTCGCTTATGCTGTTCCATACCTAGCAATACCTGCAGCAATTGCATGGGGAGTTGGATACTACCTTTACAAGAACAGTGTTGGGAAACTACCGCATGACTTCGGTGTTCTGCCTAAAGCGACTCAAGGTGAGGACAGTGAGAGAACTAGAAGAAAATCAGGTAGAAGTGAAGGAGGAGGCAGGGAAGAAACCGCAAGAGAGGAGACATGTGGAACCGAGAGAGTAGGAGAAAGAGTTTACGCAGCAACTGACCTAGATATAGATTCATTAACCGTAGCAGATTTCAAGAAAATGTTTCCAGAGATGTTCGAGAGAGTTAATGGTACAATTGAAGCAGAGGACATAACGGATGAGAACATAAGAGTTTTTGTTAGGAGCACTGTGGACAAGTACAAAAACAAGATAAGGGCAGGGGAGAACACTACGGATGTTAAATACGATGGAGAGAGCATATCAGAAATAGATGGAGATTACCATGATTTCGCTAATAGAAGGGCTGCTCGGGAAATCGATGAGGGGAGAAGAGGAGTGAGCACAGAGACAGGCCTTATCACAGCAGGACCAGTTGTGGACAGGACAGATGAAGTGAAACCCAGAATAGCGGGACTTCTGACTGACCAAACCACAAAAGGGGAGGATTTTGTACTGGTGGGCGGAGTTATAGATAAAACTGAAAAAGTAAAGCCGAGAATAGCGGGACTTCTGACTGAGACAGCTGGGCCGGATGGGCATGGACCAACATATGTTACTGAAGAGCCAATTGTTTACCCAACTGGGGCACACGATGTGTGGAGCGACGCATATCTCGAGTGGGGAGTTGGGGAAATTGAACCTGTAAAATTCGATCAATTCGAGATAGATTGGAGTTCTGCAACCCTTGATGAGAAGGATTCTGCATGGGTAGAGGCTTATCAGAAATGGCGGAGGGGAGAAGTGGATATAGAATTAAGCCACAACCTAAAACACGCAGAGAAGAGGATGGAGGAACTTTTGAGAGTATGCGAGGATCTTGAGTTGACTCCAAATACAGTTAAGGGAGCAAGTCCTGTTGAAATGGATAGTGTTACATTCGAAGGACTGATGAGACTCCGCAAAAACCTAGAAGTATACGCTAATGCAAAATTCGATTCAGATTACTGGATATTGGGAAACCTTCAGGAGAAACTTAGAGTGGGAATAAATAATATGGATAGCAATGCTGTTAGATACCTTGAAAGCAGAGTTAGAAAAACCGGTGTGGAGATCTCAGCTCTTGGGAAAATAGGGGAACAGGAATTCGTTGCTCTTGGAAACCTAAGGGATAATCTTAGGAAAACAAGTGATTACATTTCAGATAACTACTCCGGAGATAGCAGAACTGATGGAGTGAAGAGAGAGATAGAATCAGCAGTTGGAGTAGTTGAAGGTAAGAGAACAGATTACATAAAGGACAGGGTTACTGAAGCAACAGTTGCACTTAGCACGTACGATAAACTTATGGAGACAATGCCTAAAGTGAATGATGTGAGTACCGCTGAGCAGGCAATAGCACTTGTATCAAAGCTTGAAGGAGTTGGAAAACATGGGGAATTCTTAGGAAACCTAAGCAATCAGGAGAAAACAAGTGGTGGAGTAAGCGAAGAGATGGTTGCCAAAATAGGTGAAGCAGCAAAGTTCGCAGGTAGCCACACTGTCGAAATTCCAGAGGCAATGCTCGTGTTGAAAGCAGCAGATGACCTTGAGGCACTTGAGCCAAAGTACGATAACATGAACTACAACACATGTGTTGAGATAGCTGATGCAGTAGGTGAGCTTAAGGAAAGGGAAGAAGCACTTGAGCAGGTTGCACCAGGAACAAACCTTGAGAAATACGGTGTACTTTTATACGCTAGTGCAAGGACAGCTGCAGCAAATGTTTACGTAAACAACTACCTTAAAGCAAACCGAGATGAGACAGTTAAGGAGACTGTTGCTGGAGTTAATGAACTCATAAAGACAATGCCAGACATGAGCAATATTGATGAAGTTAGGAATGCGGTTGATAGGATAAGAGGAACGTTGGGAGTACTTGATGAGCACGATGAACTTCTAGACATGATGGCAGACCCAACAGTATTGCCTGGCGTGGACAAGGGAAAACTAATTGATGCATACATGGCAGTTTATGAGGCGAGGAGAGATGCAGGGGAGTACATGGCAGATGTGTACGAGAACTACAGGAAAGCTTCGGCTGAAAAGGCACTTGTAAAGAGCATGAGGATAGATGTGGATCCAAACCTTTTGGTTGCAATGAACCTTGTGATATCAGGAGAAGTTCAGCCACTTAATGTTGAAGCTCCTAAGTTGTTGGGAGTTATGCCTGCACCAGATGTTCCAGGAGGGGTTACAAATCTTGCAAGTGTCCCAACCGAAGTACCCGCAATGGAAGAGAAGGCACCTGAGAGGAAATCTCAGTATCCTGAAACAGAGCAGGTGATGGAGATAGTTGGAAAGCTCGAGGAAATTGCACCTAGGTATGATAACATGGGTGACAGAATGTTCAAGGGTATGAGAAAACTTCTTGGTGAACTTGATACTAGGACTGCTAAACTAGAGGAAGCTGTCCCAGGAGCTGATTTGGAGAAATACGGTGCACTGTTGCATGCAGGAATTGCAAAGGTAATAGCAACTGTATATATGTCGCACTACACTGAGAAGCAGATAAAGGGAGCAGTGGCAAAGGTAGACAGGATTGAGACAGATGTTGCAAATGCAGATAAGCTGAGTGCAGGGGGAACCCTCAGAACAGTTGAGAAACACCTAGGAGTTCTCGGAGTACAGGATGAGAGAATTGACTGGCTTATGAACAATGCAAGATCTGTTACAACGGGCACAGCAATAGACATGCACATGGCAGTATACGATGCGCAGGTAAAGGCTTCAGAATACAAAGCAAGTCTAACTGAGCGAATGAATAATTAGAAAATTAGTGTGGGGGTTATTCACCCCTCTAATACTTTTATGCACTGAACAGGACATGCTTCAGCAGCTTCTTTGTTGCATCCAGCATCTTCTAATTCAGTTTGTTTTGGCTTGGCCTTGTTGTCCTCGGTCATCTCCCAGTTATCTGGACATATGGACACACAAGCTCCGCAGCCTATGCAGGCCTCTTGCTCTTGTTCTATTTTAACTGCCATGGTTTATCACCGAAAATAGATTAATGTGAAAGGTTTAAATTACTGCGCTTACTTCTGCCAGGGTTTTCCTTCAACTGTTCTAGCAGTTCTATGATTTGTTGCGCTTGTTGCATAGTAGTGGAATCCATCTGGTTCGCACGATGCTTTCACTAAGCTGTATATCAGGCCCCTTCCACTTACATTATATGCGTTTACTCCCACTTCATCCCCTATTATTGCATCGAACTCAAAGCTCAAGAAAACATATGCCTGGGATTCCCCAGTGTTTATCATTATCATCGATTTAGTCTGATCTTCGCATATTTTTTCCACTCTAGCTAGCTTTCCCTTTATCTTCGATGGAGGACCATAGAGTATGTTGTAATCTACCCATGTATTGCTGTGCATTATCCAATAGCCCCCTAAACCTACAAGTAGTATGAAGAAAGTTAGGTATATCATTCCTAGCCCAAGGTTATCCTGACCTTTCATGAAAAAACTAAAGAGAAACTTGTATTAAACCTTAACTGAACGCACATGCAGGTCTGAGTATATCGGTCCTTGTGGAGTTAGTGTGCTTTTCTTAAGATGTATTGAATCAACTATGCACGTTCCAAAAGAAGTGTTTGAGAATTCATCGAGAAGAGCATCTATGTTTACTTTTGTTCTTGCCCTTGCAATGGTTATGTGCGGCGTGAATCTCTCCTCCCTGAAACCTATTTTTGCCAATTCAGAATCAAGTGATCTGTGAAGTTGCTTTAGTTCTGGGCTTAAGACTCCAACCCAGATAACTCTTACGTTCTTTCTTGAGGGGAAAACTCCGAGGCTCTTTAGTTCCATTTTGAATGAACTGAACTCGAGATTTTCCAGAATCTTTGCAACCCTCTCAGCACTTCTCTCCTCTATCTCTCCTAGGAACTTAAGTGTCAGATGCATGTTACTTGGTTTTACCTTCTTGACTTCTCCAGGGAGTTTATCTCCTATTTGCAAAACGCTTTCTTTTAGGTTTGATGGAAGCCCTATTGAGATAAATGAGCGCATTGCAGATCACTCCAGCAATTGTGCAATAAATAGGATTATCTCCTTTGTGTAGATCCATGCTACACCGAGTGTTGCTGCAAGTATTAGAAGGACTCCAGAAACAATCTGGGCATCTAATCCGAGAATATGTGTTACTTTGCCTTTTTTGTTCTTTTTTATGAGCTCCATGAATAATTTGAAAACGAAAACATTTTTATTATGAGCTAACCAAGTTAGGTTGATGAGAATACCCTTATTCGCAATTTTGCTCTTGCTTATGGTTTCTGCAGCATATCCAACTCAGCTCACAATATACGAGCCAGTTGCAACAGTGGTTTCGGATGGAGATGAAATACATCTAGGAGTAGTTGGACCCGGGCAGACTGCGCACATAATAGCAGAGTCGAAAATAAAGGAAGGTGGAATCCAGGGGAAAGGAGGGATACTCGACCAGCTTGTTTTCGTTTCCACACCGACTGACTGGGAAGGGGTTCC
>CAZYPB010000054.1:0-9164 GCA_964649265.1 Microcaldota archaeon | reverse complement strand
GAGAGAGGTCCTTAGGCTTGGAAGATATAATGCAACCATATGGATCACAGATGGAATGGGATATAACTTGACAAGTGGGATTGTTAGAAGCCCTGTTGCAGTCATCGCCCATACCAATAGTGTAGACTACGCAAAAATGCTCAACAATTCAGTTGTCACATGGGATCTCTATTGGGACGACGAGATACTTGTACAAGCAGACATCAATAAATTTGACTTCACAAGCAGGTACACGTTCATGTCTTCCCCTGAAGCGTTGGATAAACCTGAGCAAACATTTAACGCAACGTTGGTTAACTACAGTGGGTTAAACAATTCTTTCAAATACCGGACAATCATAATTCAGGACATTGGAATAATGAACGATAGTACAAGAATTAACATAACTGGGCTGAAACAATTCGTCTTGGAAGGAGGCATACTCATATACACTGACAAGACAGTCCCGGCGGATGAGCCGCTAATCGGAGGGGTGTTTGGCATTGAGTTCAAAACAATTAGCTTACCTGGAGAGAACCCAAGAGTCAACAACACTGTTCCTCTGTTACCAAATGCCTCTGTTGGGGACATAGTTGATTTCTTTACTGATAACAGGCATGCATACACACCGAGAGGAGGCCCATACTTGCACAACATTGTCAATTACACAGCATACTGTAGGGTGTGTTGGTGGGAGTATGGGTCAGGAAGGATATATTACATAGATGATACGCAGGGAGATATTGATGGAGAACAACTGTTTGACAACCTCAATGTTGTTGGCGAACCTCTTGAATACGGACACATGCCAAGTGCATACTCGAATCTAATAACAATTAAGAGAATAGGGATAATGGATAGCTTTATTCGGGAGATTGTAAATCTCAACGTAATGGTCTGGAGCTAGGACTTAACAAAAGGATAAACGATCTTGAATATAAGATCAAGGGAACCTATGTCATTTAGGTGAGATATGAACTCGTTTTCTGGATAGAAATCGAAAACCTTCTTGTTCTTAAATTGCGGCAATTGAATATGGGATATTGCTTTTTCTATTTCCTCAGGGTTGGATCTGAATGCAAGATGAACAAATCCATGTTTTCTTGAGATATCAAGCCACGTCTCTTTTAAACTATCCTTTGCTTCCACCCTCTCCATACCATATATGACCCCTTTCCTGAATTCCAGTAAATATGCCTCGGCACCAACCATAACCAGGATGTACAGTGGATCTGCAAGCATGGAGAGCATAAATTTTGTCTTTCTCCCTATTCTCTCTGCATCGTGTTCTATGAGACTCTCTATTCCTCTCCATATGAATGACCCTGGTTCGACTTTTATTGAATAGTTCTTAAACCCATCCGCAAACCACAGTGAGAGTATATCTATGAGTTCCGATAGTGTTTTTATGTTCTCCAGTGAATCGATGATGCTCACCAGGTGCTCCATCTTTATTATGATTCGTATGGGTGTTCCCACGTCAAGGTACATCGAACGCTTGTCTGACACTATCTCAACAGATGCCAGATAGTCTCTTACGCCGATGAGGAGGTTCAGGTCTATTTTGACATTCTTTATTGCCCTCAATAGTGACTTGACTATCTTCGGTGCTGGTGAAAATACAAGCTTCTTTGTTTTCAATGCATTCGCAAGGAGAACTATTAATTCAAGTACATATGTTCTCTTATCCTTTGTTCTTGCGTACTTCTTTTCTAGTTCGAATGCTTTCTCAAGAACAGAGCGCTCAACTGATTTTGTTATGAATATATTGTGTTTTTTCTTTATGTTCTGGATTCCATCAGTTTCTATTAATTCAAGTGAAGTGAACTTCCCTTTTCTCACACTTTCAACAAGCATGTATTTAGGCTTTCCGCGTTCAGTTATAACTGAGAGCATGTTGAAATCAGGAGCTATTGTCTTTGAAACTAGATCTGTCACAAACTCAGTGAAAAGGGATCTATCGAAAGATGCAACTGGGAAAAATGGTACCTCGAGATTCTTTGAATCTCCTTGAACGAATTCCTTCCATTTCAGGTATTCTGTTTCCAATGCAGTTTTGAACTCCTGTTTGTCCATATTACACGCCCTCGTGTTCCCTTGAACTCCATAGAGAGTCTATGAAATAACCTAGAATCTCAAGTCCGCATTCCTTTGTTATCCACTTCATAAGAGTTATCCAGTTTGTTGGAGGGTTCCCTTTCAGCCGAAGTACCCTTCTTGCTTTTACCTTTGTTTTGATTGCCTCATCACCGTACAACACAATCTTGTCATCCTCAACTGTCTTATCAACATATCCATAGACGATTGTAAGGCCCTTAACCTTCTGGAACTCCTCTGAAAATGATGCTGAGAAACCAAAGAACAACCCGAGTCCAAGTTGGAGCATCCCTTCGTAGCCCGGGTCTGTTTTTCCTGAGATGAATCTTGCCCCACCTATTCTGTCAGGTATTTTGAATGTGCCTGGCCTGAATTTCTTCTTCACCTTATTTATTGGAAGACCAAGGATTACGGGGTTCGGATCTCCAAGGCCCTGTTCAGCTGCAAGTTTTGTAGTCTTTATTGATAGTGGTTTGTAGCCCATTATCTGCGATGCAACTGAATCGATTGAAACCACATTATCGGAAGCAATGGCCAGGTTCATCTTTTTCATTGTACCGAATGTTGGGCCGAATCCTTCCATTGCTGAGAACGCATCCATAAGGATCAGATCCGGAGGCCTTGCCTTATTTATATCAACAAGCTTCTGTTCAAGATCTGATGAGTGGTGCTTTCCCTTATCCCGGTCCCTTAGAAGCCCGTGCGCGTTCTTTATTCCAAGTGTTACCTTTGTTATGCAATGAGTCTTCATCTTTGGAATCTGGATGTATACATCTGAATCCCGCAATAGGAGCGGGAGCTTGAGTTGTTTCAAAACAACTCCATTGGGGATCTTGAAATCTACATACTCCTCTTTATCCAGAAGATGGACCTCTGCGCCATATGATTCGTAATAATCCTTAAGCCCGGTTGTATCAAACACCTCATGGGAGGTTATCTGACACATTGGATTCTCCCCAATACAAACTCTTTTTGCATTAACCTCAAAGCACATCTCTATAAGGCATTTGACTACTTCCGGTTGGGATATCGCAGGGAAGAATTGAGCAACCATGTTAGGTTTAATAAAAACCGTGTCTCCCTCCCTTACAAACCCCCCCATTCCTCCAAGGAGACATATCGAATTTCTTATACATTTTTCTATGTTTTTTCCTTTTGATATCGAGACACGAGTCATGTTAGAATAGACTTAGTTAAAGTTTTTAATCTTTAGATTATACTAATAGGGGGCATGTATCCAAAGATTTTCGTTCTGCTTATAATTACAATTGCTCTGTTTGGGTGTTCCAAACAACCCGACGGGATATCCTACAGCTGCTCTGAGAACAACGAGGTTATCTCATGTTCCATTATGCCATTAAATGGCAATACAGAGGACTATTACGTTAGCTACGAGTTGACTCTCGGTGGCGTATCGACAAATAAGATATCTCAAGGAAAGCTTCTGGGAGTCAGCAGAGAGGAACCCGCAACACTTACTTTTCCAGTTAACCGCTATGATGAGTACTTGTTTCACATGGAAGTCTATTCAACCAACAGAACTTCTCTGGCTAATGTGTCTCTTGTTAGAGATAATATCCTAGGAGACGATGTTATGAGTTGTGTTCCGTTTAAGTCAATGGAACATTGCCCAACACATTACGATCCAGTATGCGCTGTAATGGAGAGCCATATTGGGGACATTGAGATAAAAGAATACAGGACATTCGGAAATTCTTGTTCTGCTTGTAACTCCGATGTGGATGGAAGGGTGATTGGATATCGCCCATGGGCGTGCAGATAATCAGTTTGGCATATTATTGCTTTTCCTAAGGAACTTGAATCTGCACATAACTTCGATTTTATTTGCTGCTTTCTCATCCAATGAATTATAGACTAAAGCAAAATCAGCATCAGAAAGGAGATGGATGGCAACAGCCGATTTCATGCGGTCATCCATTTGGTCTCCATAACGTCTATATATCTCATACAGCGTAGAGATCATTGACTCGTGGGAGGATGAAAGCTCATCTATCTGTTCGTCAGAGAGAGAGAAGAATCTCTTAAGACGGAGCCTTCTTATCTCGTACACGAGATCCTCAATTGGTTGTTCTTGAACGACCATATATCCCACTATATTACGTGAGAGAATATACCCAATACCTTCTTGCAGTGAGGGCAGTAGGCCATCTCTGTGTTTCTAAGAACAAAGGTTGATCTTGGTTTGTTTACCTTCATTGTTTCAACTGATACGTTCTTTTCACAGTGTGGACAGATTGGAGCCATATTTTCACCTCGCTATCTTTAGGGTGAACAATGTTTTTAATGCTTGTTATATGGGCCTTCGAAAAGAACATCTGAGAAAGATTTATAAATTGTTTTTACTATTAAATTAGCCTACATTCTCGTTTATCTGAGGTGTGAATTATGGGGTTAAGACCTGCAAAAACATGTAGAGGAGTAGATAAGGTTCCTTGGAGTAGATATTCGAAGAGAACTCCTAGAAAATCCTTCGTAAAAGCACTTCCACACAACAGCCTCCTGGTGTTCTCTATGGGAACAAAAGGAGAATATAACACACAGGTTGATCTTGTTGTGAAGGATCCTATCCAGATAAGAGACAACTCACTCGAGGCAGCAAGGCAGGCTACAAACAAGCACCTTGAGAAGAATTTAGCTGGAAACTATTCGCTTAAGATCCTGGTTTTCCCACACAATGTAATAAGGGAAAACAAGATGATTTCTGGCGCTGGTGCAGACAGGCTTCAGAAGGGAATGAGAAAAGCATACGGGAGACCTACGGACAGGGCTGCAAGGATGGGTACAGGGCAGATCCTATTCTCTACTGCTTTGGACAAAAAGAATCTTCCAGTAGTCAAAGAAGCTTACAGAAGAGCAAAAGGAAAACTACCTGGTTCGTTTTCAGTGGTTGTTAAGGACATCTAATTATCCGATCCTGTAAACAAGATAAAGGACGATAAGCATCTCCGGAACAAATACTATAAATGCTGTTTTCAAGTAATCTATATTCCTAGCTGCAGTGTAGCATGCGAATAAATAGCATGAGAGGAGAAGGCCAACTATCTTTATATCCGAGATTGCAATGGAGACACTCGAGGTGCTTATGTTCTTTGCCAACACCAGAAGTGAGAAGCTCCCTGCACTTATGAGCAGAATCAGAATGCTGCGCAATATCTTATCCATATCGGGCACTATAAGAGAGTTCCAATCGAAACCCTCTTTCTTTTTTTCCGGTTTCAGTTCCTTCTTGGCTTTTTTTGCCATGTTTCTGTATCTCATTACATGTTTAAAAATTTGTGTGTACAAACGTGATTTATGAGATCTCTTATCTTTATTTCACTCGGCTTTATTGTATTAATAACTGGGTGCCTGCTTGAGGAATGCACTGAGAAACAGGAATACAAAGAAATTGTCTACTTCAATGAAACGGAGCCATATTATGAGGAGAATTGCGTTAACATAACCAGGACTGAGAATTACACTGATTACATATGCAGTAACTTCACATATAATGAGACATATATTGATCGGATTTGCGAGGACAAACAGATAAAATACACATTCTATTCGATAATCCAGAGCAAGGTCTGCGATGCAACATACACCCCAGATGTCAACTGGGACCCAATATGTTTGAGGGGGCATTATGAGTGCAGATTCAAGATAACCAATGTGGACAGTGCAACCGGAGATTGGACTTTTGGAATGGAAGCAAATGTGACAAATGGAAGTCATCTCGATCTTGGGGATAAGACGTACAAACTTAAACCTGGTGAGAGTGCCACCTATGATTGGGAGGTTAAACTTGAGTCATTAGATGACAACATGACCTGCAACTACAGAATCGTTTCAATTCCATTAAAAAAAGTTTGCGTTGATGTCCCAAAAAACAGGACTGTTACGAGGCAGGAGTGCGACCCAGTAATAATGGAGAAAAAAGTAGTTGAAGAGAAATGCGAAGATGTGCTGGTTGGATATGTTACAGTAGAGAAAAACGAGACAATCACAAAATACAGAGATGTAAGCAAAAGATGCTGAGCTATGGATTCACGAATATGAAACGCATTTCCTTTTTCTCATCTAATCTGCAGAACCCATAACGCTCGAACTGGACAATCTGTCCTTCTTTTAATTCTGAGCAGGAGCTCTCACAGTAGCCCTCATCAAAACTCAAACTATCCTCAATGACACTCCCTGAATCATCAACAAGGCTCTGAGGTACCAGAATCTTGACATGGACGGGCTTATTTTTATTAGATGCAACCCATTGTATTTTTGGCCCTGGCCCAACCTCTTTTCCAACGAATTCAGCCACCAGATCCACTCCCTTCTCAACAAGCTTTACATTGTAAAGATCCTTTAATCTGAAATCAGTTCCTTTCTCTAGATTTTCAGCGTCCTTTGATGATATGAAAAAATCTTCTGTTGTCTCAACAACTCTTTCACCAAGCTCCTTATCTGGATGTTTCTTTAATCTGACAGCCATACTCGGTGCTGAAATCACTTTAAGTTTCACTGGGGAAGATACGAAGAAATAACGTTCTGAAATGGGGTCCAACAGGCGCCTGTTCTCAACGAGTAGTACCTCCATTGTCGGGTTGCTCTCTGTTTTTCCAAGCCCGAATTTGAGAACAAAACTCTTTATGGCCTCTGCCTTTATCCCCCTTCTTCTCAGTGCTGATATTGTTGGGAGCCTTGGATCATCCCATCCATTTACAATCCCATCTTTTATCAGGGGTTTGAGAAGTCTCTTGCTTACGGGCATTCCCTTTATAGAAAGTCTTGAGAACTCAACAATTTTGGGTTTCCTTAGTGAAAGGGACTCGAGTATCGCATTATAGAGCTCGTCCCTTAACTCATACTCCTTTGTTCTCATTGCATGAGTTACTCCCTCTACTGAGTCAAGTATTGGTGCGGCAAAATCATATGAAGGCCATATTCGGTATTTTTTCTTTTGCCTGTAGTGCTCTGAGTCTATTATCCTTAGAAGAGTTGGGTCTCTTAGTGCAGTATTGAGTGATGACATATCTCCAGAGAAGCGGACAATTGCTTCTCCTTTATTGTATTCTCCACCCAGCATGCCTTTCCATCTTTTCAACCTCTCTTTGTTTCCAAGAGATCTGCACGGACAAGCTGTTTGATTTGATCTATTTAGCCTTATTGTATCTGTAGGGCACGTGCACACATATGCATCTCCCTTGCCTAGCATCTTTTCAGCGTAATCGTAAAACATCTCCATGTTATCTGATGAATAACTCTCTGAATCCCAATCTATGCCAAGCCATTCCAATGCCTCCTTTATTGCGCCAACATATTCCTGGGATTCTGCTTCTGGATTTGTGTCATCAAAACGGAGCATAAATTTCCCATCGTATACTCTGGCAGCAGTCCAATCAAGGTAAGCTGCCTTTGCGTGCCCAATGTGGGGATAGCCACTTGGTTCTGGAGGGAAACGCGTTACAACCTCTCCTTTTTTCCCTCCTTCAAGAACTATGCCCTTCTCCTGTTTCTTTTTCTCAGAAAAAGAGTATTTCTTAATCTCTTTTTCTATCTCTTCCTTTTTCAACCCATTTACTTCCGAGAGTATCCTTACTATTGATTTCATGGTTGACTTCATGTCCTTTTTACACTCAGGAAATTCTGCTATTACTTTTCCAACGACTGCATTTGGAACTGCTTTCCCATGGTCTAGTGCGTTCCTTAGTGCGTGCTTACGAATTACGTCGTCTATCATGGTTCTTCCCCCAGTATCTTTGCAACGGTTATTGCGTCGCCATAGTTTATAATTGGTTTCCCAGACTGTTCAATATCATCTGATATCCTTGGGCACGCGGTGTTGACAAAGCAATCAAACTTCCCGAAATTGAGAATTGTATTGAAATCGAATGTATTGGAAACAAGAACAACGCATTTCTTTCGATTCTTTTGGAGTAATTTCTTTATTCTAAGAGCTGCAGATATGCTTCTCTGACCTGGTTTTGTACTTAGGAGTATGCCCACTCTCTTTGAGACTATTAGTGAATTCATTGCATTTTTTCTTCTTTTGGAAGCTTTTTTTATCTCGCTGTTCATTGGGGCCACTTCTCCTGAAAATGGATCTGCGCGGATTACTGGAGTTTCTGTTTCAATAAGCGGGTGAAAAAGACCTCCCCCTATGTAGAGGAGACAATCAACCTTATGTTCTATATTTGTAGCTGCTTCCGCATCACATCCAAGAACCTGTCCCCTGTATTTTGCTTTCTTTCCCTTTCCAATGAAAACCATTTTTCCATTTTTCTTAAACTCTGCAGCTATATCTGGTAGCTGCTTCACGTGTTGCACAGTCGTTACCAATCCAATTCTTTTGAATGCCTTTAGTTTGGGCATTGTTCTTTTCACCAGTGAACCTATGTCTATCTCAATTGGGTATTCTCTGTACTCAACAGGAATAGACGTCTTAATTCCAAAATCAGAATGGCCCCAGTGGATTATCTTTTCTGCTTTTATTGCCTTTGCCTCATCAAGAGCAAGGTCACATGAACCGAAACAAGGAGAAGAAGAGATGAATACTTCGTGTCCACTTTTCTCTAAATCCTCTGTCTCTTGCATTGCATTTCTTTTAAGACCTTCAGGAAATTGAAGAAGTAATCTCATAAACTAATTAGAACTGTATAGATTTAAAAAAGGAAAGAATGAGGGAGGGGAGAGCTAATCCTTGTAAAGGTGCTCGTACTCAAGACCTACGTGCTCCTTTTCGCAAAGTGCAGAAAGCCTCTTCAACATTATCTTTCTCTCTGCGCTTGCAACTATCTTCTTTGTTCTCTCTATTGCATCTGGATTGACGCTCATGCTTGTAACTCCGAATTCCACAAGTTTCTCAGCGAATTCAGGATATACCGAGGGCGCCTGCCCACATAGAGATACTGTCACCCCATGTGCTCTGCACCTCTTAACTACATGCCTTATTGCAGTTAGCACAGCGTCGTTCCTCTCATCGAATCCTGCGGCAAGTGTCTCGCTGTCCCTGTCTATTCCAAGTGTGAGTTGCGTAAGGTCATTTGAACCAATGGATACTCCATCGATTCCTAGTTCACAGAACTTGTCTATTA
>CAZYPB010000053.1:0-9572 GCA_964649265.1 Microcaldota archaeon | reverse complement strand
ATCCCTCTGGAAATTTATTCAGGAGCGGAACTCTCTCACCATATCTCCTTTTGGCCAGATTCCTGTTAAAAAAACCTATTTCGAATGCTTTTCCTTTTGTTCTGAAAACAAGTTTAGTTGCAAGATCGCTCATAAGTTCATTTGCCCTTATGTAATGAAATTTTTCCGAAACAGCGTACTTAGGCGCATCACAGCAAGCAGTAAGGACATTGTAATCACGAAGGTTTCTTTTCGCACTCCTTAGCATCTTCTCAGAAACATCAACCAGGTGATAACAGACCCTCCCTTCAAAATCTCTATTCAAAACTCTAAGTTCTTCAAGAAATGTTTTTGCAAAATCGCCCTTTCCAACTCCAAACTCACAAACTCTTAACACTCCATTGGTTTTTTTGTTTAGGGTGTAAAATTCTCTTGCGTTGGCAACCGAGATCTTGCTCCCCAGTGCAAATGTGGAGAAATCACCATATATCTCAGCACCTTTTCTAGAATAGTATTTACGATTTATGCTCTCCTGGTACTTATCAAAAGAGAGGAACGCCATGTAATACCTGGAAAGTATTAAATTAATAAGCAGTTCATTTCAATCTGGTGAACGGATGGTCAAATCATATGCAAGTGCAGGAGTAAACATAGCCAAAGTCAGGAGCATACACTCGCAAGTTGAGCGGATGCTTAGGGGCACACATTCCCATGAAATACTGCCAGTTTATGGCCACTACGCGGGCCTTATAAAAACAGGGAAAGAGACAATCGCAATGCACACAGATGGGGTAGGCACAAAGGTACTTGTTGCCCATGAGCTGGGGAAATATGATACAGTTGGCATAGACTGTGTTGCAATGAACGTGAATGACATAATCTGCTTAGGCGCAAAGCCAACCGCCCTTGTAGATTATCTTGCAATCCAGAAAGAGGATGCTCTACTTGTAAGGGAACTGATGAAAGGTCTTGTTAAAGGAGCAAAAGAAGCAGAGGTCTCCTTAATTGGTGGAGAAACTGCAATTATGCCGGACTTGATAAAAGGTGAAAAAGGGAAAACGGGTTTCGATCTTGCAGGAACAGCAATAGGAGTTCTCAAAGGAAAACCGATTACAGGTGCCAGAATGAAAACAGGAGATGCTGTGGTCGGTCTCGCAAGTTCAGGAGTTCATTCCAATGGTTTAACTCTTGCGAGAAAAGCACTTCCAAAAACATACTGGAAAGATCTTCTTACACCGACAAAAATTTACGTGAAACCAGTTATGGAAATAATTTCAAAAGTAGATGTGCATGGAATGGCTCACATCACCGGAAGTGCATTCTCAAAACTAATGAGGATAGGCAACTATTCAAAAGTCGGATTCAAACTAAATAATCTCCCAAACCCCCCAAGAGTTTTCAAATTGATGATGAAACAAGGAATAAGTGAAAAGGAGATGTACAGTACATTCAATATGGGTGTTGGTTATTGCGTTGTTTGCTCCAAAAGAAACGCAGACGAGGTAATTGACATCTGCAGTAAACGCAAACTAAATGCAAGTGCAATAGGGGAGATAACGAAAGAAAGAAAAGTAAGTATAGAAACAAACCAAGTATTCGAGGTTTAGGGATGGAAAAAATTCACAGGTTACTTTACCCAAACAGGATTGTTCTTGTAACTTCTGCTGACTCCTCAGGAAAACCAAATATAGTCACACTTGCTTGGTGCTGTCCACTTTCAGCAGACCCTCCGCTAGTTGGTATCTCACTCACAAAGAAAAGATACTCTTACCAATTGATCTCGGAAACAAAGGAATTTGTGATTAACATTCCCCCTTACGAACTCGCGGATGCCGCAATGGTGTGTGGAACAAGATCCGGAAGGAACACAGACAAATTCAAGGAAGCGGGACTCACACAAGAGAACTCAGGGAAGGTGAAACCACCTAGAATAAGGGAGTGCTATGCACACCTTGAGTGCAAGCTGGTTAACGGGGTGGAGACTGGGGATCACATACTCATGATTGGTGAAGTCCTTAAAGCACATAAGAAAAAGGACATGCCTGCACTATATGATGCAGGGGGAGCAGGTTTCATCGAAATAAAAGAATAAATATTTTTTACAGCCGACTATTTACATTACGAAGGTGTATTAGATGGAAGATACTGTTGAACTTAGGGTTGCGGAAGCACTTCAGAATGATGTAGGAAGAGGCCTTGTGAGGATGGACTCCAGGGCGCGAAAGGTGCTCGACATAACAACCGGCGATATAGTGGAACTAAGGGGAAAGAAGACAACTGCTGCAGTTGTGTGGCAGGCCCATCCACAGGACGAAGGCCTTAACATAATACGGATGGATGGTTACCTTAGAAATAACGCAGGAGTTGCTTTAGGGGACAAGCTAATAATAAGGAAAGCTCAGCTAAAGGAAGCAAAGAAGGTTGTTCTCGCGCCCTCCCAACCTATGAAATACTCGCCTAATTTTGATCAGTACATAAAAAAGAAACTAGTGGGAAGGGCGATCTCAAGAGGAGACACAATATTCATAGGCGTTCTTGGAACATCGTTTCCATTGACCGCCGGTGTTGTTCAGCCGCAGGGAATTGCCATAATAAATGAAGCAACAGAGCTTGTTCTTAAGACAGAACCCATAAAAGAGACATCTAAGATAGCGCGAATCTCATATGAGGATATTGGCGGAATAAAGGATGAAGTCCAGAAAATAAGGGAGATGGTTGAGTTACCAATGAGACATCCTGAGTTGTTCGAAAAACTGGGAATAGAGCCCCCGAAAGGAGTTCTCATACACGGACCTCCGGGGTGCGGTAAAACGCTTCTAGCAAGAGCAGTTGCAAGTGAAAGTGAGGCCAATTTCATAAACATAGCTGGACCTGAACTTGTTTCAAAGTTCGTTGGAGAAAGCGAGGAGAGATTGAGACAGATTTTCAAGGATGCAGAGGAGAATGCTCCAAGCATAATATTCATGGATGAGATAGATGCAATAGCACCAAAAAGAGAAGAAGTTACTGGAGAGGTTGAGCGGAGGATGGTCTCCCAGCTCTTAACTCTGTTGGATGGACTGAAGACAAGAGGCCAGGTAATAGTAATAGGGGCAACAAACAGGCCCAATGCACTTGATCCTGCACTAAGAAGGCCCGGAAGATTTGACAGGGAATTAGAGATAGGGGTTCCAGACAAGAACGCAAGAAAGGAGGTACTTCAGATCCACACTAGGAGCATGCCACTTGCAGATGATGTCAGTTTAGATGAGCTTGCAAACATAACATATGGGTTCACAGGTGCAGACCTAACCTCATTAACAAAAGAGGCTGCAATGAAATCCCTTAGAAGAATATTACCGGAAATAGATCTTGATCAGAACTTCATACCTCCGAAAGTGCTCGAAAATCTCAGAGTTACAAGGGAAGATTTCTTTAATGCACTAAGGGAGATACAGCCGTCTGCTCTAAGAGAGGTGTTTGTTGAGGTTCCAAATGTCCGCTGGGCAGATATAGGTGGGCTCGAGGGTTTGAAATCGGAATTAACTGAGGCTGTTGAGCTCCCACTCAAGAAGCCAGAGGTATTCACAAAGATGGGAATCAGACCTGTGAAAGGGATAATGCTCGTTGGTCTCCCCGGAACGGGCAAAACACTCTGCGCAAAGGCAGTTGCAACTGAGAGCGATGCTAATTTCATATCAATAAAAGGCCCGGAGATACTTTCCAAATGGGTTGGAGAAAGTGAGAAAGCAATAAGGGAGATATTCAGAAAAGCTAGGATGGCTGCCCCAAGCGTTGTTTTCATAGATGAGATTGATTCAATAGCATCAATGAGAGGATCTGGGGACAACGGCTCAAGAGTTGGAGAAAGGGTTGTTAATGCACTCCTAACCGAGATGGATGGTCTTCAGAACCTTAAGAACGTAGTTGTTATTGCAGCAACAAACAGGCCAGATATAGTGGACAGAGCTCTTCTCAGACCTGGAAGATTCGATAAGATACTACAAATACCCAATCCAGATGAGAAAACAAGGCTTGAGATTTTCAAAGTTCACACGAAGGACATGCCACTTGCAGAGGTTGATCTAAAAACATTTGCAACCAAATCAGAGGGATACACAGGTGCAGATATAGAAGGGATTTGCAGGGAAGCAGGGATGAATGCAATAAGAGCTGAAAGCGAAAAGGTAACACAGGATCATTTCGATAAGGCATTTGAAGCAATAAAACCAGCTGTGAACAAGGATAACAAAGAGAGCATAAAGAAATTCAGCGAGAACGCAGATTCAATGTTCAGATAAGCAGATTTATATACTGTCAAAAACAAATTGGGAAACGGTGAGCTGATGGCGGACAAAACCATTCAGGATAAACTCAAAACAGGGATACCTGGTTTAGATGGAATGATCGAGGGAGGACTCGAGAGAAAAAGCGTAGTTGTTCTTGCTGGTGAAGCAGGCTCAGGAAAGACAACATTCGCAATGCAGTATCTTTACTCTGGTGCAGCCCTTTACAAGGAGCCTGGGTTATACATAACGTTTGAAGAGCAGAAATCAAGTTTATTCAAACACATGGCGAGAATGGGCTGGGATTTCGAAAAACTTGAGAAAGAAAAGAAGATCTTTGTGTTGGAATATCCTCCTCATGAGGTAGAGAGCTTCATAAACGAGGGCAATGTAGTTGAAGACCTCATAAGGGAAAACGGAATCCAGAGAGTTGTAATTGACTCAGTTACCTCTCTGCTACTCTTAAGGGGAGACGAATACAAAAGAAGGCAGGCACTTCTAAAGACAATCGATTCCCTAAGAAAATGGAGTGCAACAACAATAATGCTTTCAGAAGGACTAATGAAAGACGGAAGAATGAAGGTGCGATTCGGAATCGAATATCTCGCAGATGGTCTTGTCATAATATATAATATAAGAAAAGGAGATACGCGGGAACTTGCACTTGAGATATCAAAGTTAAGGGGAACTGCACATGAAAGAAAACTATGTTTGATGAAAATAACAAGCAAGGGAATTGTCCTATACCCAAACCAACCAGTTCTCTCAGGCACAACAAAATTCTAGTTGTCATCAACTGTTTGGGAGATCACTTCATCTCTTTTTCCTTCATTTAATCTATCAAACAGCCCCTCCACATCTTTTATGCCGCACTTTGCTTCAGACAATTTTCTTTTGAGCATTTCTAGTCCCATATCCTTTATGGATGTTTTGTTTCCCCGCATATCTCTTATCAACTGGGAAGATTTAGATGACTGATTCTCCCGGAGATCGCTGTCTATTTCGACAAAAGCCTTTCCAGTGAACTCATCATAAGTAAGGTCGGATAATCTGAAGCCTGTTTTTAGGCTCCCCTTAACCTTTACTTTTATAATTGGTGCCCCTTCGCAGGAAGAGATTACACTGTTTATTTCATCAGTTATAATTTTCCTAAGTTCAACTGCACCTGTCCCATCCACTTCAATCTCTCTGAAGAAGAATTGCCTTGTTTTTATCTTTAGGAACTCATTAGTTTTCTTAATTGTATCAAACAGAACGATTCCCTTGGGAGAAGTTTCCTCTTTCCTCATCTGTGTGATTACCGTACTGCCTGGTATAATAAGTACTCCGTCTCTGAGCGTCTGAACACGATTTTTGTGCATATGCCCACACGCATACAAATCAAAACCAGGAGGCAGATCCTCAACCCCAAGAATCTCTCTTCCACTCGGTATGAACTCCTTTAGAGACTGATGGAAGACAAATATGTTGAATGCATTCTCCTCTGCTTTGAAGCCAGCTGCCTTAATAGCAGCAGAAGCATACTCTTCAGGAACACCCCCCAGTCCCTGGACGAAAATCTTCTCATTGCCTGAAATAACCTCCTCTTTTCTGTTGTGTATATCCTTCCACACACCTGCGCTCTCCATAACCTGTATTGGGTTTACAGAGCCCTTGTATCTTCTCTCATGTGTTCCGTGGATTGCAAGAACAGGCTTTCCCTTAGAATTTTTGAATATCTTTAGTGCCCTTTCTATTACCTCTAACTTCGGAACTTTTGTGTCAAATATATCTCCAACCAGTATGATCAGATCTGCAACTTCGCATGCTTTTGAAAATGCAAGCTCAGCCTGCTGAAAAGAATCCTCATAGAATCTAGGGTAACCGAGATGAAAATCACCAAGAATAGCAACCTTCAATTTCACACCTCACATACATATTTATAATATGAATTATAAAGGTACTGCGTGTTAGACAAGCTTGTGTTCACGGCATTGTGTGTTATGGCTATACTGGTGGTAGTTTACTTAATAACAAAGTGATAAGATGGCTGTTCAGATAGCTTCAATGGCAATACCCGATTGGCAACTCGCATCTTTCGGTGCAATGATATTTCTTGCAGCATACGCAATAGCAGCTAAGCAGTTCTTTAACAGCAACCACGATTGGAGAGCGTTTATACCGCTGATACTTTTGGCAGGAGTTGCATTAACAGTATATTATCTATACACTGGGGCGCATTCGTCAATAGGAACTGATTCATACTTATTTGCACTGGGGCTCGGAGTCATATTCGCATTCTCTTCATTGTTCTCATTCATTGCAATAAAGAATGGACCAGTGAGTGTTGTTGTTCCTCTCTTCAGCTTAAACCTGATAATAGTAGTTATAGCAGGATTCCTATTATTGGGGGAGAAGATGACTACATACAAGATTGCCGGTGTGATTCTCGGTCTTGTATCGATATTTCTACTTTCTTTTGAAAGCAGTTAGGTGATCAGATGGTTGTTGGTGAAGTAAAAGAATCGTTTGGCATATATTCCGACAGTATAGGTACAGAGATGGGGAAGATAAGCATAGGCGAAACAGGAATTATTATACAAACTGAAAAAGGAAGGTTTGCTGTTCCGTTTGATTATGTGCGCTCAATTGAAACAGAAGGAGAGATGATGCTTGGGAAGATTAAGACAGAGATTGCATTCTCTGATGTCATGGGGGATTCACACAAACTTAAGTTCATAATCTCAGAAATAAAGCTAGGGCTTCTTAAAAAAGCATGTGGGAAATAACTAACCAGAGAAATACTCTTTGAATTTCTTTGTTGTCTTTAGAACTTTGGTTCTCCCCTTTCTTTTGGAGCTTAAGAATCCCTTATCCTCCAGTTCATGAACTCCCTCATATGTGGTGCTCCCAACTATTTTAACAAGTCTTGATTGTTCGATTCCTTCGTTCTTTGATACAACTGCGAGTACCTTTATCGCACTCCTCCCTATCTCAGCTTCCTTTGCAAGGTTCCCAACAACCTCCTCATATTCTGGGCAGACCCTCATTATGTAGCCTCCGGAATCGTCATATATCCTTATCGCACTCCCTCTTTCCTCATACTCCTTTTTCAAAAGGTCGACTTGTCCCTTAACAAAACCAACTGCCCCGATACTTGCTATCTTTGCGAGGTCATGGGCACCAAGCACCTTCGAGCTCATGAAAAGTGCTGCTTCAATTATTCTTTTTGGGTCTCGTTGTTCCATGTTTCTCCCTTAATATTCTTATGAATATATCCCCAAACATCTTCTCCTGCATTATGTCTATCTTCCTATCCTGTGCAAGATGCAGGAGAGGTAAGAGCATCATTATGGTCTCATGTGAATTTCTTTTTTCTAAAAGATCTGAGAACATGAGCATCCCCTCGCTATCCGCCCTGTTCTGAACTCGCTCAAACAGATCCTTCATCCTCTTCTCTATGTCCTCCTTTGGTATCTCTATTGACATTATGGGCTTCGGTTTAAACGCCTTTTCTGCCCTCTTTTTCTGTGCTTCTATTACTTCTGATAATGTGTTTATCAGTTCTCCGAGACTAACTCTCCTCTTTGGGGGTATCCTTGTTTTAAGTGAAAGGACAGGTATCTCGCTCGCAGGTTCATCCCCGATATACACCTCTTCCTCAACAACCTGCTGTTCCTCCTCCAGTTTAAGTGTCTCGCTTTTGAATCTGAGAAGTATCGCAGCTGCGAGTATTATGTTTGCAGGAATTCTAAGGTCAACTGACTGAAGGTTCCTTATTCTCTCAAGGTATTTCTCAGTTACTTGTATTATATCAATATTCCATGGGTCAAGTTTCTCCTCAACAACAAGGTTCATGAGAAGATCTCTCCAAGTTGGCTGAACTACAAGCTTCTCTAAATCCATTTCTTCCATTCATGTCGCCTAGTACATTATAACCAAGGGGGTTAAATTAATTTCGCAATTAATTCTTGATCTTAAAATCAATAACAATCTGGTCTACATGTGGTGCAAAGGGTCTGACAGTTCTTAAACCCATTATCTCAGCCTTTCTTTTCAAACCCTTAATTTTCTTTAGAATCTTATCTGCAGTTGCTTTCTCTTCTCCTGTTTTCGAAAAACAGTAGGTGTGAATAACTGCATTCTTCTTCGATGCAACGAGAGCAACATCCATGAATTCCTCTGCTCCCTTTGGCAATGGCATGAGTACTCTGTCTGCCCATCCACTGAATAATTCAGGAAGCACAACTCTAACATCCCCGAAAACAGGTGTCACCCTCTTATCCACCTTATTTGATTTTATGTTTTTCACCATATACTCGAATGCAGACGGGTTGAGTTCAACCGCAACCACAATTGCCCCCGGATTTCTTTTCGAGATAACTATTGGGAAAGGCCCAACTCCTGCAAACATAACCATTACATTCTCATTTTTCCTCACCAAACCGGCAGTACGTTCCCTTTCAAATGAAAGTCTCGGGGAAAAATAGACCTTTGCAGGATCAAGGTGAAAAACACAGCCACTTTCTTTGTACTCTGTTTCAGTTCTTTTCTCTCCTGCAATAACCTCTAGTTTCCTTACTCTGAATTCACCCTCCATGGGTCCTCTTTTGGCAGCAACTGTCCTCACATTCCCATGTACCTTCATCACTGCATTGCCTATTGTTTTCTCGTACTCCCTTAAACTTTCTGGAATCTCCACAACTGCAAGCTCTCCAAGAACATCAAAGGATTTCACAACCTTCTCCACCTGTTTTTTACTAAGCACTCTACTCAGGGCCTCCTTAAGTGATTCAACCTTTCTGTTTGTTCTCAGAAGTTTTCTCTCAATAATCCTTTTTCCCTCAAACTTGCGTTTCACTGGGAAGAATACAAAACCATCTTCAGAAGCAGTTCTGTAATTTCTATTGAGATTATCATGTTCAACAAGTTTTTCCTTTAACTTCTGTGCTTCCCATTTACTTACTTTTACGCATTTTACCAAAGCAATTCCACTCCTCACTCTATATAAATAGCAGGCTTCAGAGGCATCGAGTTTCTTGCTTTGGCAGCTTGTTTCTCGGAAGCCTCACTCTCCTTTCTGACTATAACATCTGAGTTAAGTTCTGCTTTCAGGTTATCCACTGCACCCTTAAGAGCATTGATCTCATCAACTTCACTTATCACCTCTTCAGAGAGCTCATTTATGTTCTTAAGGAATACCTGGAGCATTCTTGCAATTTCCTTTCCATGCGGTTTCATCTCTGGGTTCTGCATAGCTGTCTTTATTGCTTTATTGAAGTTCTTTTCCCTGAAGGCAATTCCCCTTAGATCCCGTTTCCATTGCTCTGCAACATAGCGGTTAACTAC
>CAZYPB010000052.1:7210-9725 GCA_964649265.1 Microcaldota archaeon | reverse complement strand
AAGATAGGCGATGCCGAGCTTTTCTATTACCTGGCCCCAAGGATAGACCTTGAGTAAACACACAAGCTTTAAATATCTGGCGAGTGAATGCTAGGATATGGTCGGAAAAAAAGACGAGGATCCTAAGAAGAAAGACCAGAAAGAAAAACGATCTCTTTATAAGTACGTGCTGGAGAAGCTAGCAGGAAAGCTGACATACGGACAAAGCCGTGAAAGGCAAGAAGAGATAGTTTTCGACATACTCTCAGAGGTAAGGGAAAGCCTTACCCCAAATGATAAGAAATCCATGGTAAAGGAGATACTCTCTTACGATATAATCGATGACATAATGAATGATCCTGAGGTTGAGGACATAATGGTTAATGCCCTTAATCCAGTATATATTTTCCATCAGAAAAAAGGAATGACTAAAACAGATAGACAATTCAAGAACCTGGAGGAACTAGATCTTTTTGTAAGAAAACTCCTTGCGTTCTCTGGGAAAACAGAGTATAAACCAATAAATGATCTTCATCTGGTGACAACCCAGAGGGCAAATGTTATTGAATCGCCTCTTGGACCACAGATAACAATAAGGAAATTCCGGCAGACTCCGCTCTCGATAATAGACATAATAAGGAATGGAACAATGGACTATGGGGTTGCAGCTATGCTGTGGCTTTACAGCGATGGTCTTTCAATAAAACCTGCAAACCTGATGATTGGGGGGATGCCTGGTGCTGGGAAAACCACTCTACTCAATGCAATGTTCAGTTTCTTCCCAACTCACGAAAGGCTTGTGGTAATTGAGGACACGCTTGAACTCAACACCATCGGGAAGGATAACTGCTCAAGGTTGGAGACAAGTGATGAGACAAATCTAAAGGACCTTGTTCGAAACACATTAAGGATGAGACCAGACAGGATAATTGTCGGAGAGGTAAGGGGCGAAGAAGCAATAGACCTTATGACAGCCATGAACATAGGGAAGATTTGTATGTGTACAATCCACGCGAGCAGTGCAAGAGAGATGGTAACAAGGCTCCAGAATATGCCCATGAACGTTCCTACAGACATAATACCCATGATAGACTCATTCGTAATAGTAAAGCAGTTCAATGTAAAGAAGAAAATAGCCCGTGTTGTTGCCCAGGTCGCTGAAACAGGGGGGGTTGAGAAAACCGTCCTTCTCTCAGATATCTGTAAGTACGATTACAAGATGGGAAAGATAAAGGACCTAAGGCCGAGTGTCGTTTACAGGGACAGGCTTGCTGAATCTGCAGGCGTAAGTCCAAAAGAGATCATGGATGAGCTGAAGAACAGGACGAAAATCCTAAGAAGCCTTGACAGGAGCAACATCCACACAATAGAACAAGTATCTGAATTCTGTGGGATGTATTATGAAAACCCGCAGAACGCTCTTGCACGATTAGGAATGGAAGCCTAATTACTCGAAAGACCGTTGTTTACCATTTGGTCAAATTCAATTTTCCTTATCCTGTCTGCTAGTTCTCTTGCACTTGAGATCATTCTCTCAGCTTTCTCCAGTGGTTGGAACTGGGACAGAGCGTATAAATTGTCTGTTTGGGCCCCTGAAAGATTGAAAACAAGTGAAACAACACTCTCCTGAACTGCATCGGTGAAAGGAACGTTATCCGCCAATCTTCCAGACATCACTTCATCCATTAACCTATCAAGCATAGCTGGAGCAGCATGATGTTTTGGGACCCCCATGTTTTCCCTAATCGACTCCAACATACCAAGAACCTCATTCTCAGTAAGTGCTGATTCCGGTTTTTCACATTTCTCCAGATTTAAACTCCTTGTTGCATCAATATATTGGGTGAGTGCTGAAGGTGGATCAAGTTTTGCTTTCGCTCTGAAAGCTGCTTGGGAGATCTCTTTGTTCCCTGATATCCTGCTTGTGTAGAACATTCCTCCAAGAAGTGTCTTCGCATGGGACTCTGCACCGGGGGTTGTGAACTTGTGTTTTGCAGTTATCCCCATTGCTTCCAACACTCTCGCAGTATCTCTTTCTAGGGGGAGGATATTGCTTAATTCTTTCTCAAAGATATCGTTTCTTGAATTTGAGAGGATATGGATTGCATCAACTGACATCGGGTCGTCTGTTCTTTTGGCGATCTCGACCAGGGAGCCTTCAAGTTCACCATGGTACCTCTCTAGAACTCCCAAATTAAGGATCTCGGCAGTAACCTGAAAGGAGATCTCCCGAATTACCTCGCTGTTCTCATCACTTGCAACTGAACGGATATTTTCCAAAACCTGCTTAACTGTGAGATTTCCTTTCAATAGATCAGATACAGTTGGGTGTACTCCTTTTTCAGAGACAACATCCAAAACTGCTCCTAACACTTTCTTTTCGTTTCTGTTATCGAGCATGCTTCTGGAGAACTCCATTGAGTCTGCTTTCCTCCGGCCCATTATGGTAACTTTAGTGCTGACTGATTTCCAGATATCTGCGTCGACCATAAGTTGCGCTCTGAAGCCATGAAAACGGGCCTTTGTTCTAGCGAAT
>CAZYPB010000052.1:0-7200 GCA_964649265.1 Microcaldota archaeon | reverse complement strand
GTGGCCGGGCCTTGAATTGAAAGTAGGAATAACACTCATAATTGCACCTCCTAAGAATAAGGATATTATTATTATGAAAATTAGTTATAAAGATATCTGTTCAATGAGTTGTTAGTATGGTTAAAGCACTACTCTTCGTCCATAATGAAAAGATACCAGTGCGCTCCCATAAATACCCCCATCTGACTTTATCTCGATCTACAACAATATTTCCAGTTACTGCTAAGGAATATTTGGAGAGATTTGGGAAGGGAAAGATAATTATAGCTGAGATAGATGAAACAGACGTGGAGGGTGCCAACTTAGGTTGGCTTAAGGGAAGAAATCTCCTTATACCAATTGGGGGGGAAGTCTATTCGGCAAAGCTGATTGATGAAATCGAGATGCTAAAGCTATGGGCAAAACACGGAGTCTCTTTGGAGGATTCTGGAGAGTACAACAGAAGGTTGAACAGAATACGGAAGGAGATCCGTAATTTAAAGACACGGCTTTTTGAAACAAAATCGGCTGAGAACATCGTACGCATGATAACGTCTCTTTCAGAACCTTCATATTCTGAAAACAGTTTTCTAGATTCACATTCTAAGATGAAAAAAGTAACGTCCCCAAAGCAGGAGAGATTCAAGGAAAGAATAACTGATACACTCATACGCCCAATGAGTGCGGCGGAGCTCTCAAGGAAACTTAATATGAACATCTCGACATTGAGAAAACGTATGCGGCTTCTTAAGCGAAGCGGGCTTGTGAAAACAACAACGCAGAGATTAGCTATCGGCAGGCCACAGGTAGTGTATTTCCTTGCTAGGGATATATGAGGGTTGGGATGAAAACAATCACTGTAAAACAGATGAGACAGCTTGAGAAAAAAGCAGAGGAACATGGAACAAGTACTCTTGAGTTAATGGAACGAGCAGGAATGTTATCAGCTGAGTTCATAAAAAAAATAGCAGAACCAAAAGCAGGGATTCTTTTTGTATGCGGGCCTGGAAACAACGGCGGTGATGGTTACGTATGCGCAAGGCACCTGGTGGATGAATATAGTGTTTCAGTGCTTTGTACATCAGAACCTAAAACGGATGATGCGGTAGTGAATTTCAAAAGACTTGGTAATGGAAAAATAAAAATAATAACTGGGTGGCCAGAGGAAAAACCTGCGATTATTGTTGACGCCCTGCTTGGGACAGGAACCGCAGGAAGACTAAGGGAACCGATACGCTCATTTGTTGAAAAGATAAATAATTCGGGATCAGTTGTTATATCTTTGGATATTCCCACCGGAACAGACCCAGGCAGTGGGGAGGTGTTTGACATCACTGTTGCGCCAAACTATCTTCTGGCATTCCATGCGCCTAAAAAGGGATGTATTCAAGAGAAAACTGTTGTGCTTGATATTGGGCTTTAGTTTTTCTTGTTCCAGTTTTTCTTGCTTTCACAATCGGGAGTAAGACACATCTCAAAGCTCTTTTTCTTCATGAAAACTCTGAGTATTGGAGTTTTACAGAATTGACATATCTTCTCTGTTTTCTTAAATGGATACCTCTGGGGTAACGGGTATATTGCATCGCATTTCGGGTAGCCTGAACATCCTACGAAGAACTTGCCTGCTCTTGAGCGAAGTTTCACGAGCTCTCCGCCACATTTTGTGCACTTCCCAAGTATCCGCTCCTTTTGCTGGGTGTCCATGAGCGCACCCACAAGACCCTTACCTATATTCTCCTCTTTTTCCCTCATTCCTGAAAGTATCTTTTCAAGTATATTCCTTCCTTCACTAAGTACCTCGTCCTCCTTTGCTTTCTTATCTTGGATATCCACCATGTATTTCTCAAATTTTCTAGTAAGATCTTCATCCTGTATCTGCGGAGCGTATTTCGTTAAAACATCGTTCACTGCCAAGCCGAAATCTGTAACCGAAATCTTGTTGCCTGAAACATATGCTCTCTTGAATAGGGTCTCGACTATAACAGAACGCGTTGCCTTGGTTCCAAGATCCTTTGATTCCAATGTCTGAATTATGCTTGCGGGAGTGTACCTTGCAGGTGGTTTAGTCATCTTTTCGTCCATCTTTATCGTTGAAGCTTTCACTTCCTCTTTCTCTTTAAATTCAGGAAGTTCCTTTTCCTCTAATTTTAGATATGGGGAATAGAACTCAAACCATCCGGGTTTCAGTGTTCTCACCCCGCTTGTCTGATAAAACTCTGAACCAAGCTGAATTTTTATCTTGACGCTCTCCCTTCTTGCGTTCTCTGCAAAACACGAGAGGAACCTCTTGCATATGAGATCGTACAGTTTCTTGCTTTTTGGATCGAGGTTTCCATTTACGCCTGTCGGGTGTATTGCAGGGTGAGCTGGATCTGATTTCTTTCCCTCATGTGGCGTGAACCTATTTGCTGCGGACAGCCTATCCACTAACTCCTTGTAATCGCTTTGCTTTGCCAAATCCCTGAATATCTTTTTGAAGTTCAATTTCTTAGGTAATTTTTGCGAAGATGTTCTGGGATAACTGATTAGTGAATCCTCGTAAAGCGACTGGGCAAGTTGTAGTGTTGCTGAAGGTGAAAACCCAAACAGCTTATATGCCTCTATCTGGAGGGTTGTTAGATCAAATGGCGGATGGGGTTGCATATCGAATTGTTTGCGATCTACAGAATCAACAACCCCGTTCTTCTTTGTATTCGCCAGTGCCTCGTCGGCCTTTTGTTTTTCCTTGAAATTTCCCTTAGTATTGAGGAAACGGGTTTTCTTTACAGATGCGTATATCAACCAATATGGTACAGGTACGAATGCCTTTATCTCCTTCTCTCTTTCGCTTAGTATACAAAGTGCTGGACCCTGTACACGGCCTATTGAAAGAACCCTATATTTACCTGCTTTCCTTACTGAACTCATGAGTGCTCTGCTCAGATTTATCCCATAATACCAATCAAGGATATGGCGCGTCTCAGCTGCCAGAACATTGCTGTAATCAAGATCTTCCATTGTCTCATATGCATCAACAAGATCTTCTTCGGTGAGTGCTGAGAACTTCATCCTTTTTCCTGAATCGCTTTTGCATGCATATTTGATCGTGTTGTAGCCTATGAGCGATCCCTCCAAATCGTAATCGCATGAGTTTATGAATTCGTCGCAATCCTTTGCAAGTTTTTCTATTAATTTTAGGTATTGTTTTGTGAACGCAGCTCCTTTGCTTATCTCAAAGGATGGAGCCCATTCTATATCAAAAACAGGGTAGGAGCTTCCTTTCTTTTTCTGTCTTAAACTGTATATATGCCCGACTGCGGCCACTATGCGTATGCTGTGGCCTCCCCTATCAAATTCATAATAACTTGCCCTTCCATTTGTTTTTCTCTGGTAAGTTCCATCCGAAAGAGCATTTGCAAGTTTTTCAGCGACCTTTGGTTTTTCGCAGATTATAAGCTGCATGCTAGGTGTTTATGAAACAGAAGTTTTAAAAGACGTGGGGAATCAGCAGTACTTGGCAAGCTTAGAGTTCTTTGGGAGTTTGTCTTTCTTCATTCCAGCAATAAGCTGCGATAATTCGTAGACCTCTATTCCCTGTGATGCCTCCTTAAGACATATGTAGCACATGGGACAGGGCGTTACAAGTATATCTGCATCTGTTTTCTCAGCATACGACATTCTTTCCTCTGAAACTGACTTAGTTATCTCCGGGTAATTTGCCCTTACTCCTCCTCCGCCCCCGCAACAAAGTGAATGCTCTTTTGAGTAATCCATCTCAACAAGTTCAAGATCCATCGAGGATAGGATCGCTCTTGGTTGCTCATACACCCCGGAGTATCTGCCAAGATGACATGGGTCGTGATACGTTGCCTTAAGGCCTTTATAGCTAGGAAGATCTAGGCTGTTTATTCTTTTTTCAATCTCAATTGTCATGTGCTGTATCTCTATATCCCACTCGATTATGTCTTTGTATGTGCTCAGTACGGAGTAACATGTTGGGCAGGAGGTGACAACCTTTTTTATCCCATGATCTGAAAACGCCTTCTTGTTTTTTAATGCAAGTTCTCTGACATCCTGATCGTATCCTTGGCTTCTTGGAGGAGAACCGCAGCAGAACTCCTTATCCTGTAGTGTTATGAAATCAATTCCAAGTTTCTTTAGAATAAGCTTGTAATTCTCCTCTATCTCCGGTAATACTACCTTAGTAAGGCAGCCGGGGTAATAGAGGACATTGCTTCCTCCGAGCATATCTAGAAATCCCATTTTATCACTTACTGGATATATGACGATAATACTTCTTTAGCTATGTTCTTTTTATTAACTGATAATGCGCATAGGGCGAAGTCATCTGTCTTCGTTAATAGGTGGACGTTTGTAACATTCACCCCATTATCTGCAAGGATCCTTGCGACCTCTGAAAGCTGCCCGGGCCTGTTGACTAGCTTGAGCACAAGCACATCGGCAGACATAACTGTGAACCCCGCTTTCTTTAGCTCACTTTTTGCGTCTCTCTCCTCTTCCGTTGAGGTCATTATCCTGCAGACCGCTTTCTTCCCTGTAACTTCGGCATCTATACTCTCTATGTTTATGTTTTTCTTTGCAAGTGCCTCTGAGATGTCAGCAAGAAGGCCGACCCTATCATTTGCTACGAGGATTAGTTCATTCATAAGGGTATATTGTTGTTTTTTTATAAATTACTTGCGTCTTTCAGGTGCCAGCAGGCCAAATATCCTTTTTTTCTTATTATCGCTCTTCATGTCTTGATATATCAGGTAGACAAACCCCATTGCCATAATCAAAACAAAGAATGGACCAAATGAGCCTAAATTGAGTGAGAACAAAAGATTGAAAGAAAGATGTAGGGAGAACGCAACCAGGAGACCTATAAGGAACCTGTGTTTGGATTGACTTCTACAAACAACATATGCATTTGCAGCTGTAAAGAACCCGTGAGACATATTCGTAAAGAAAGACCTGTAAAACAGGACATGTGTCCAATTTGTAACCCCCAACATGCTTGGAGTGGTAATATAGGAGAAATAAAGCCAATTCTCAATTATTGAGAAACCAACACCTATCGCGAATCCATAGAGCATTGCGAGAACAACTGGCGGGAACTTTCTTCTAAAGAACTCGAGCAGGCCCAATCCTTTTATTGCTTCTTCGAAAAATGCTGCAAATAATAATAGGGGTATTTCTGGATTTTTTGAGATCGTATATAAAATCGATTCGAAAAACTGATTGATGACAAGGGCAGCTGTGCTCGCTGCTACGCCCCAGAGAACAAGCGGGAGTATATTATCTATGAGTTTGCGTTTGTATATGTTCGATATAAACGAGATCGTTATGAAAATAGAGAACGGAAGAAGTGCGCATATGGCAGATATCATGTAGACAAGTGAATCTGCCTGTTTGAGCCTCAACACATCTGGCTCCGGAAATGCAAGAAGCACTATGAGAATTCCAAGGAACAGCTCAAGTGCTATAATTAGGCTGTTTGAAAGTGGTGATTTCGGTTTTTCTATTGGTTTCTTCTCCATTACCTCATTTACAAATGGTATTGCTATAACTAGAATGAAAAGAAAACTAAGGAGAAGGATTCCCAGGTATGAAACCACCCCTTCTAGTTCTGTCTCCAGGGCCTCCTCTGACACTACCTGGCTAAAACAGAGAACTGAAAGGCAAAGCAGTAACGCAAGTGTCCTGTTCATTCCATTACCTCTAACACGCCCCTTATGTCCCAGAATATGAAATCTGGTTGCTGGGTTATTAGCCTATCTGGTTTGTGGATTCCCGTACATACTGCGCCCGTCATGGTGCCCGCCCTCTTGCCCGACATTATGTCCTCCGCCATATCCCCTATATATATGGCTCTTTGCGGCTCTATCCCTAGGTTCCTGCATGCTGTCTGGACTGGGCGGGGAGACGGCTTAAGTTCGTTTCCTGAAAGTTCCAGAGTAACAACTGTCCTGAAATATTCTGAGAGATTAAGCTTGGTTAGCTCTTTTTCCATTCTTTTTTTGTTTGTGTTAGTTACAATCCCGAGTGTGGTTCCCTGCTCACTTAAGGTATCAAGAACTTCCTTTACGAATGGGAATGGTTTTGATTCCTTTTCCCTGGAGTAGTATAGGTCATACCAGAGCGAGTCGAACTCGTTCCACCTGTCCGCGCCTAAACCGTTCTTCTGCTGGTATTGGTGATAGTCCGCGGTGAAATCTTGCCTGAACTGGTCGTAAGTTATTTCAGGTATGCCAAACCTCTTGAAAAGCTCTAAGTATATTTTGAAGCAAAGCTTAACTGAATCATAGAGGGTCCCGTCCCAGTCGAACAGTATGGCCTCAGGCTTATCCATAAGCAGATTTAGAAGCTCTGTTATAAATAATTGCGTTATATTTCAGACCAAATGGACTTATCCGCTAGCTCCCCTTTTTCAAGGGCAATGAACTCATCGCACATATCAACTATGGTCTTATCATGAGTTGATATCACCAGTGTGTATGTATTTTTCAAAATAGAGAGCAGTGTGAGAAAATCCTTTTTTATCCAGGGATCCATGCCCATAGTCGGCTCATCTAAAACGAGAATCTTGGGTTTCATTGAAAGCACAGTGGCTATAGAAACCCTCTTCTTTTCCCCGAAACTGAGGTGATGGGAAGAACGTTCCCCATATCCCTCCATGCCGACGCTTTTCAATGCATTGGAAACGCGCTTTTCCAGAGGTTCTCCATTCACTCCCTGATTTAAAGGACCGAAGGCAACATCGTCATAAACTGTTGGAGAAAATAGCTGATCGTCTGGGTTCTGGAAAACAGTGCCAATGGTGCTTCTTATCTCTTTTGTGTTCCCTTCAGACAGGGTTTCCCCAAACACTTTCACTTCGCCTTTTTTTGGTCTTAGAATCCCAGTAAAATGGAGCAGTAGGGTGGTTTTTCCAGATCCGTTTGGACCGACTATTGCAGTACATTTTCCTTTCCTGAAACCAGCGGTTATATTTCTGAGGCCAACTGACCCATCAGGATAATCGTATGAAAGGTTCAGGGTTTCAATAGCCTGCATAAAACCAAATCCATAAAAGTAAAAGACAGGTGGAAAACAAAGCAAACTGCATTCCCTCTGTTTTTCTCATTGGACTCAACTTGGATGTCTTTATCTCCCCGTCGAATCCTCTTGAGAGCATCGCCGAGTAAACCATCTCCCCCCGTTCGTATGACCTTATGAAAATGCATCCCAACATGTTTCCAT
>CAZYPB010000051.1:8138-9929 GCA_964649265.1 Microcaldota archaeon | reverse complement strand
AGTAGCTGGAACAGTCGCAGGAGTCTTTGAAGTATATGGTTCATATGGGCCATTAAATGACTCAACATATGTCGAAGTACTCCACGGAGAAGCAACTGCACTTTCAATAATACCATTACAGGCAACACTCAGTCCAACTGAAACACAAGACTATGTTGCAATGGCAAGTGATGCCTATGGAAACTCATGGGATGTAACAGATCAAACAAACTTCTCAACAGCGGGAGGAGAATTCAACAACAGTCTTCTAACGGCAGGAATGGTTGCAGGAGAATACACAGTATACGCTTACTATGATTCTCTGGGCACAACTGGAGACCTTTTCGTTGTTCCAGGCGAACTGGTTTACCTCCAACTTTCGCCAGAGAATGTTACTGTATCCGCAGGGTCAATATACCCTTACACGGCAACAGCATACGACGAGTATGGGAACGGAGTTGATGTAACAAACAGCACAGAGTTCTCAACAGCAGGGGGAGAATTCAACGGAAGCGTTCTCACGGCAGGTAATGAAACTGGAGAGTACATTGTTGAGGGAGTTTATGGTGAACTCTATGCATCAACTGGTTTGACAATAGTAAACTCAGAAGCAGTGGGAATATCGATAACGCCAAAGCAATCAACAATCCCTGCAGGCGGATCACAGGATTACACTGCAACAGCATACGATGATTACAATAACTCATGGGACATAACATACGAAACTGATTTCTCCTCAGAAGCAGGAACCTTCGAAGAAAACACACTGACTTCAGATGGGTCAACAGGAACCTTCGAGGTAAGTGCAGATTTTGGTGAGCTTTCGGATTATGCAAACATAACAGTTACAGATGGGGAGGCAGTTGAGCTTGTAATATCACCCGGGAGCGTAACACTCAGCATAGGAGATTCTCAGACTTACACTGCAACAGCATACGATGCCTATGGAAACTCATGGGCAGTAACAGTGGAGACATCATTTGAAACTTCTGGTGGAGGTTCATTCACAGGCAACACCCTTACAACAACAACTTCAGGCACATACACAGTTACAGGGAGATATGAAGAGATAGTTGGTTATGCGACATTCACAGTTATTTACGAACCAACTCCGGGTCCTGGTCCGTCAGGCGGTTCATCATTCGGATTCAATTATACAATAGACGTGGAGCCTCCAAGAACATGCCAGGCACTCGGAGAAGTCTGCAGTGCAACAATAGACTGTTGCGAAGGTGCATGTATTTCTGGAACATGTAAGATACCTGAACAGAAACCACCTGAGAGAAGAGAGGTTGAGTTGGACGCACCAGAAGAGGCTCAGATAAATGACACAATTAAAATAACCATAAAGTACGTGGACAACGGAGAGCCGCTCATAGGAGCAAATGTCCAGGTTGTAACACCATCATACGAAGTATTGTCCCTTACAACAGATGGAACTGGTTCAACAACATATGTTCCGGCGGAAGAGGGATGGCATGACTACCTTGCCCCAGGTTATGATGTGGTAGGTGTTGTTTCAACATATGTGAACGGAACAGCTCCGGACGCAGGAAGGATAATCATAAGGAGATGGGGAGTTGCGCCTGATCGCGAGGCATCAGCAATAACTGGTTTGTTCTTATTCGGTCTTGCACCTGAGCTCATAGGATTGCTTATGCTCGTATTCCTATTGCTTGCATATGGCGCATACCTATATTACAAGGAGCAGCAGGAACCGGAGCTTGAGTTGGATGTCGAGCCCCTTGTTCCAATGCAGAAGATAAGGACAAGGAAACCAAAGGCTCCGAAAAACCCGGCAACCTAAATCGG
>CAZYPB010000051.1:0-8128 GCA_964649265.1 Microcaldota archaeon | reverse complement strand
GGACTGTTGATGTACGGCGTTAACAGCCTCCTTTTTTATTCTTTTTATTCTATATCTTTTTGTGAAACACATAGCACTAATCATTTTATTCGCAATTCTCATCCTAGGTTGTACCGGGGGCGAGAGCACAGAGCAACCCCCTACACAGACTACGATTACAGGGGATTCATCAACATCCAAAACTGAAAAGTCCAATACAACAGAACCCCCTGAAGAGCACTGCATACCTAAACCCGAAGTGGATGGTTCGCCTGACAGCGGCAGATGCCTTGTTATTGTAAGTAATGGTGTCTACGATCTAACTGAAACTGCAAAAAACCTATGGGGCATAACTGGTCATGTTTATGGCGGACATGGATGTGGGGGAGGATCTTACAGATGCGCTAAAGCTCGCACCACATCCTGAATCGAAAGTGGAGCCCTATAAAATAGGAGAACTCTGTGAGTAGTTTACGTCGTTAACACAACTCTTTTTAACAATTGCCAACAAACTCTATTTGGTGATATAATGGAAGTTTCACTTTGTGGAGGAGAGAGCTGCTGCCCAATGGTAAAGAAAAAGGGCAAGAAAGTTGAGATCGGAGAAGAGGGAAACCTTGTAAAGCTGAATGCAGATGAGTGGAACACACTTGTTGATTTTGTGAATTCTGGAAAGCTTAAGAGGATATAATCCCCTCTTCTCATTCTTTTTATTTGCTTCAATTTTTAAATCTGAGATGAAATAATACACCATGGACTTAGTCCGAACCCTTGATCAAGGTTTTCGAACCACCTGTAGGATAGTTTTGGGGAAGGAGATAGGAAGCTTAGATGAATGGGGTGATTGGCTATCCGAATATTCTAAAAAACCGCTTACAAGAAACTCCAATCTAAGTGGAAAACAAGTTTACATCACTAGCAGTAATTTTCCGGAGAATAACCGGTTCATTAATTTTGATGAAATAGATTTCAACAAGAAATTTGAACCACTTAATATAAACGAAGTAAAGGATATTGACAGTATTGTTCACGCACTTGGGGAAAGACTTCTTTATACTGGGGGTGTTGTACTTGGAAACTCAAAACAAGTTGAGCAGAGTACAAATATCAATGACTCACACTTCATTTACACATCGAACTCAGTATGGAAATGCAAGTACCTTTCACATTCATCCTATTCATCCAATTGCTCGTACCTTTTCGGAACGCACGATACTGCTGATTCAGAGTACTTGCTTAGAGGAATATGTATAGGTGGTCCAAAAGGAGACAAGAGGTGTTTCGAGAGCACTATGATCTCCGATTGCTCTGACATCTATTATTCATTTTCAATGCAGGGATGCTCAGAATGTATGTTCTCATTTTTTCAAAAAGGAAAGAGGTACTTAATAGGAAATATGCATGTCCCAAAAGAGAAATATCTTTCAATTAAGAGAAATCTCCTTGAGCAGGTCACTGATGAACTCCTTAGCAAAGGGTGCACACTTACATTCACCGATCTTTTTGATAAATCCAAAGAACAGATTTCTGAAGAAGCTTACGATGAATTCGATAAAAAGGAAGTAAACATTGCGTTCAACAACACATCCAAACTCCTTCTGGGCACCGAACTTGGGGATGTTGATGAATATGCTGGGTGGTTTTCAAACAATTTAGATTTCTATGATCTTAAATTTGTAAAATCAAGTGTAAGTGGAAAACCAGTTCCATCTGTAAAGGAGTATTTTGGTTTCACGAAGGGAATAAAACACATAACACTTCAAGAGATCGAGGAACTCTCCAAAAAGGGATTTGCATTCAAGGAAAACGATGGACTCTATGAACTGAAAAACTCCATGAAGGAGCAATTGGGTTACTGCTCCATATTCAATCAGAACTGTAAGAAAATAGACTGCCCTATACTATGTGTAAATACGTGGAATTCAAGGAAATCTACTATGCCTGTGATGTCGAAGAATGTTGCCTATTGCTTCTGGCCAAGGAATTCCGAGAATGTTTTCGGTTCATCCGTTATGTTTAACTCATCCTTTATTATCAAAGGAATCAGATCCCTTAGCATAATGAGGGGATTCGAAGTGGAATTCTGTACTAATTCATCTGATATCTATTTTTCTCACAACTTAGAGAACGGAAGGGACTGCATGTTCTGCTTCAACATGAAAAACGTATTCAGGGGTATAGGCAATGCTTCATACCCACAAGACGAATACCTAAGGATAAAGAAATCTCTGCAGGAGCAGATCGCAGATGAATTAAAAGAAAAGAAAGAGATAAAGTGGAACATCTATTCCATAGGAGAACTATAGCTGGCTTTCCCAGCGTTCCATCTTTCCCTCGAATTTCTCAAGCAGGTCCATTATGCGTGGTGCAGTCTTTCCATCACCATATGGGCTCTTTGCGCTCTTCATCTTCTTTGAAACCTTCTTATCTGTGACAACTGTTGTGGTTTCTTTTATTATGTTGTCCTTCTCTGTTCCCACGCATTTATTTGCACCTATTTCAACACTCTCAGGCCTATCTGTTACATATCTAAGTGTAAGGCAAGGAACGCTTAGGCAAGCGCATTCCTCCTGCAGTCCGCCCGAATCAGTTAAACACACACTGCTCTCAAGAAGCAGTCTAAGGGCATCAGTATATTTGGGAAGGCAGGGGCTCCATATTATGTGCTTTGCACCAGCCAATGTCCTAGAATATCCATACTTGGATGCTGCCTGCTGTGTGCTCGGAAGAACAGAGCAGAATATGTTGTAATCTTTCATTGAGAGAAGTGACTCGAATATCCCGACCATCCTCTCCTTTTTGAGCATGTTTTCTTTTCTGTGGCATGACCAGAATACAAGGGGCTTCTCCCTGTCTATTTTCAGTTGATCAAGTATCTTGCTTTTTTCCATTGCCATTTTGGAGTGCTGTATTGCCCCATCAACGACAGTGTTTCCAACAACGAATATTCTGTCCTTCGGGTACCCTTCTGAAAGAAGGTTTTTCTTGTTCTGTTCTGTTGGGGCGAAATACAATGCAGAGCATGCATCAGCTCCCCTTGTACATATCTGTTCTGGGAATGGCTCCCAGGAACCTGTTCTAAGACCTGCTTCAACATGTCCTACAGGAACTAGGCTCATCGCAGCTCCAAGTGAAATATATAATGCTGAAAAAGTATCCCCATGCGTCAATACCACATCTGGCTTCTCCTCATAGCATATCTTCTCAACCCTCTTGAGCATTGATGCCCCCATCTCGCAGGTGCTTCCTCTTGCTTCTATATCATATGTGGGTCTTGGCATCTCAAGATCATCGAAAATGTCCTCGTACAGGTTTGGGGAGTAATGCTGTCCACTCCATAAAATCATTGTCTTGTGTCCCCGTTTGTTGCTTTCTCTTACTAAAGGAGCCATTTTTATGGCGCAGGCTCTGGTTCCAAATGCATGTACAATTTTCATACTTTTTCACACTCCGTATAACTATTTTCTATTTACCAGTAAAACATTATAACTGTTTATTCGCTTTCTCCGAAGAGATTTTTTATCCATCTCTTCGCCTTTGATGATAAGGAGTGCCTGTGCTTTTCAAGGCATATTGGGCAGAGTGGTCTTCCAGACTCCCATTCCACCCTCTCTACTTGTTGCTGACATTCAGAACATTGGACAACACTTTCCCCAGTTTTTCTCTCAGCAGCCTGAGAGGCTTCACCTTTCCTTTCTCCCTCAGCTTCCTTTCTTTCCCTACAAGAAGGACATATCCTCAATGCACTATGTTCAAGTATGTTGCCACACACCTCGCATCTGTTCCCCTCAACAACATCTTGGTAGCATATGGGGCAATAGAGAAGGCCTGCATGGTATTTCATCTCCACTCTTGGGACGTACATCCTGCAGCGCCAGCACTGTTCATTCATCTTGTAGAACTCTTCATCCGACATAAAAAATTAGTGTACTCCATTCAATAAAAGCTTACCCTGCTTTTCTACAGTGCCAGCGCAAAGGTTATATCTGGATTCTACCAAATTTTTTCCATGGAACTGCAGGAAGCAATAAAGAACAGGAGAAGCATCCGAAAATACAAGGAGGAGCCAGTCTTAGATGAAGATTTAGAGAAGATATTGCAAGCTGGAACAGATGCTCCGTCAGCAGGAAATCTCCAGAGCAGGTTCTTTTATGTTGTAAAGGATCTTGAGACAAGGAGGAAAATAGCCCGGGCTTCTCATGACCAGCATTTCATATCTCAGGCACCGGTTACAATTGTTGTATGCGCAGATGCTAGGATAAATTCAAGGTATGGGGAAAGAGGAGAGAAGCTTTACAGTATCCTTGATTGTGCAGCATCTGTTCAGAACATGATGCTCACAGCATATGGACTAGGTTTGGGAACCTGCTGGGTAGGTCTATTCGATGAACAGGAAGTTGCAAGGATCATAAACTGCTCTCCTTATCATAGGCCTGTTTCGCTGTTTCCATTAGGATATCCTGATGATTCCCCAAAGCAGCCACCTAAAAAAAATAAGGATGAGATATCTAAAGTCATCTGACTCTTTTTCACAAAATGCGAAGGTTTTAATATCTGAAAAACCATAATATAAACATGGCTAAAGTAAGCCCTGAAAACAATGGTAAGCTCCTTGTTTTACTAGAAGCGGTGATGCAAGGAAATTTTCATGCAGTGAAATCAGTTATTGATAACGTAGAAGGAATCAATCCAGACATGACAAACAACAATAATGAGACATTGCTCCACCTTGCAGTTAAATCAGTTAGATCGGATATTGTTCGGCTTCTCAGGGAAAAAGGAGCAAGTCTCCATAAAAAGGACATGTGGGGCCTTACTCCTCTGGGGCGAGCCAGAAACCTTCTTGTGAGAGTTAAGAGAAAAGGAAATAAGCAGGGAACAGAAAATAACCTGACCCAGATAATATCATACTTAGAATCAGAGGAGAGAAAGGAGAGGAATAACCTGAGAGGAATGACCCGGGTTGTCATAAACTTGCTCAAAGGGGCAATTACAAAAGAAAAACAGACTGGAGCAGAGAGGTTCAACAGGGGCCTAGTTAAGCTCTAATCATTCTCAACTAATCTGCTTGCAAGAACACCGTATGCTGGCCTCGTAATGAAAACACCAAGAGTGTAGCCCATAGCAAGAGTAGTTGCAAAACCTATGATCTCAAGAAGCCCTGAGAACAGAAGAGGTATAATTGCAATTATTGCAATGGACGCATTCGTAACTATTATGCTGAATGCCTTCTCAAGCCTCCTTTTTGTGCTCTCTCTTGTATCTTTCCTTGTCAGTTCATCAGTAACTATGATCTGTGCGTCAACACTTGTTCCCATGGCAGCTATTATTCCTGCCATTGCAGAGAGGTCTATCGTTCCGACTGAACCCATAATACATACAATTATCGTGATCTCAGCTACAGATATGACAAGTATTGGAAGTATGAGCTTCGGTCTTCTGTACCTAAATGAAACTAGAATAACAATTGCCAAAAGTGCTGCAACAAGCCCGACAATGCTGTACCTAAGGAATTCGGCCCCAAGAGGTGCCGGGATAGTTGAACTTGAACCAAGTATAACTCTAACTGGGAGCGCACCCCCACTTAGGATGCTCTTTAGTTCCTTCATCTCGCTATCTGCGTTTATAAGCTGCTCCTCCAGTGTAACACCTGCTGCAGGTCCGTTTATAGTGTAGAGCTGGCCGGCACTTCCCTTTGTTATATCCTCACTAAGAACAGGTGCTGAAAGCATTCCAACAGCAGCCCATCTCTCAACAAATCTTTTGTCTCCAGTTAAACTGTATGTGGGAGTCATCTCCTCTGGAGTCTTTTTCAGAACAGTTATATTCATCGATTCCAGTTCATTTACAATTGTCTGGGGTATATCATTTGCAACAATTGCCCTTGTTTCATTTGTGAAATTGTATTTCCAGAGATCTGCTTTGCTGTTTTCCCAATCTTCCAGAATAAACACGTGTATTACATTTTCTTCCTTTCTAAGCGCACCATTGAGGAGTTCAAGTGAGTCAAGTTCGGACAATGACGTGTTTGCAAGCATCCTTTCTCTTTTTACAAGTACAAAGGCATTCTCGGGCCTATCAAGAAACATGTAAACAGGGTATCCTCCTTTTCCGAAAACAACATCCCCGAATTTCTCTGCGGACTCCCGCGTAATCGCAAAACCAACTGACCAGGTTACGCGGTTTCCGGCAACAGTTGTCCCTTCCTGCCTTATGCTCCCGGGAATTATCTCTCTTCCATCAACAGCAAGTTTTCCATCAACAATTCCCTCGTACCTTCCTTCCTTTTTAACTATCCTCTCTATTTCCCCAACAAGCTCTGAATCGCTTCGCGGAACCTCAACGTATACCTGGCTTTCTCCAACACCTTTAACAACAACCTGCGTAAGGCCAAATTTACCTACCCTTGTCTTTATTGTGTTGACTATCTCAGACATAGTCTGTCCATCAACTGGTTTCTCAAGTGTTATGGGTATCCTTGTTCCTCCTTCGAACTCAATACCGAATTTAAGTCCACTAACATAAGCTAAAAGAAGTGACAGCAGCACAACTGCTGCAAGTATCTGAATCCTTCTGTCTTTTATCAGTTCAGTTCTCTCTTCGTCGCTCATTTCTTGTTACCTCTTTCAACATACCATAGTATTATGACTGCATTAAGGAACCACGTTGCAATGATGTCTCCAATAAGGCCACATATGGCAACTGCAGCTATCTGGTAATAGACCGATATATGGGTAATTAGTGCAAGTATAAGAAGCACACCGAATGCAAGCATAGTTGAGGAACTCATTGTCATTCCTGTTTTCATTGTTTCGTATGCCCTCTGCCTGGGCGTTCCCTCTGTTCTCTTTATTACTCTAAGCGTTAGGAGCATATCCGTATCAAGCGAAAATCCGATGAGCATAAGTATTGCAGCAAATGATGAGAGTGTAAGTGGTATTCCGAAAAGCCCCATCGCTCCCAGTGCGATTATAACATCGCAGAATGCCCCAATAAGAACAGCAAATGATGGAACTACACTTCTGAAAACGATGAATACAACAACTGAAACAAGTACAACTGAAATCAACAGTACCTCGAATACTTTGGAAACGAAATATTCTGAAAGCGAAGGCATGACATTTGCAAATGAATATGAGCTGAATTCAACGCTCCCCTTTAATGTATCTAGTATCTGGTTGTTGTAATACTCAGTCGCCTCAAGGTATGTCGAATCAACTAGTTCCCTGAGTTCTTTTGCACTTGAGTCTGTAACAGGTATCTCTCTTCCAAGCACCTGTCCAGAATTTGATAATATGGTTTCAGCATGGCCAGACATCTCAGATCTCTTTCCTTCAAGTTCGCCATCTATCTCTTCTATTCTGGGCTGGTACTCGCCTGCAAGTGATGCGTTCTGCCCTATTGCTATCTCAAGTGTTGTTTTCTCGAATTCAAGTGCCACAACCTCGTCATATCTGTCAGAGAACGGGATTCGCGCTCTCTCTGCTTCTGCAAGAAGTTGGTTCTGTTCTATCTGGATTTCAATTGTTGTCCCAAGTGGATGCGTGTAATTGCCTATTGTAACATCCCTTATTCCTGTTTCCGAAAGCTTTGCCTCTATGTCCTGCTGGCTGAATGTAGAGTTTGTTTGCAGAGTTATGAGTATACCCCCCCGGAAATCAATTCCAGCAGGTATCTGCGGTATGAAATATAGAGAGATTAAGAGCAAAACCAGAGGAAAGACAACAAGTCCTCTGTAATCGGTCATCTCGTAAATGTTTGGTAAATCCATTCTCCCAACCGCTTGTTAACTAGAACGTACTCTTACCTTTTGGAGGAAAAGTTTTAAATAGAGTTCCTGTTTGTAAGGTGGGCCTATACTGTTTGAGGTAAGGTTCTACTTCTGTTCACTGGATGTTTTTTCTTTCACCTCTGTTCCTTTTTACAAGTTTTAATTTACCTGCACTATCATCAGCCATTTTGATCCTGCTGTTTTGACTTATTTTAGATCTTATCCTGCTTGCTAGAAGGTATTGTGTTTTTCTGCAACATCAAGAACACTCCCCCCATGTTTATTTCTTATCTCTTGGTTAGCTCCATTTTCCAAAAGAAAACTACCCGACCAATCTCCTCTTCCAGTTCTTGCTATAGTGTGCAGTGCAGCATCCCC
>CAZYPB010000050.1:9432-9936 GCA_964649265.1 Microcaldota archaeon | reverse complement strand
GAAAAGAGGCAAGCTTACGAGGAGCTAAGTGCAGAATTGGGGGTAGGTGAAGATATACTTTCAGACACTCTTGGAAGTCATTCTGCTGCTGATTTTTTCGATAAGTGGGCCCATGAGCCCAGAATAGCTCTGGAGAGCATCGGGGATTCGTTTGAGTCAATACATCTGATCGGACATTCTTGGGGAGGTTTTAACATTGCATATACTCTTATGGAACTTGAGAAAGAGGGCTCTGCAATAAACAATAATATAAAATCTTTCATCTCACTTTCAGGAAGAACTGGGAGAATTAGGGAAGGTGGAAGGTGGGATGATGTTGGCCTTGAGTCAACTGATAAACTTGAGAGAATAGTTAGTTCCATAAAGGGCTCCGGAGTACATAAAGGCATAAAACCAGGGATTTTCAGGAAATTTCAAAGAACAGATGAGATACTTTTCGATTCTCTAAGCCAAGGAACGTTCCCGAATAAAATCAAGATGTTATTTCTAATGCCAAAAGGAGAT
>CAZYPB010000050.1:0-9422 GCA_964649265.1 Microcaldota archaeon | reverse complement strand
GAGTATCTACATTTTTCCCATGGAATGGATTTTCTTTCAACAAATGCATTGAGAAATTCTGATTCAGTGGGGCTTGCATACGAACCAAAGGAGAGAACCAAATCCAACGGGGAAGCATATGAAAGACACGATTTTGCAGATCTGGACACTATGGAGTTAATAGAATTTATGAACGGAGAAGGGGGGCATGCGGAACTTATGGGTTGGTTTAAAGGAGAAAGACACCAGACCTGAATATTTCCGCTTAATTATAAACATACTTTAGATTCCGTATATGCGAATAAACTAACTTCTTTTTCCCACAATCACCCCAAAGAAAGGGACCGAATAAAGGATTCTCATACTCACATAGTTTAGAACAGTTGCACCGAAAAACACGACAAGTAATGTAATTTCCCACCCACTCTCAAACAGAAGATCTTTAAGGATACTTATGAAGAAAACGTGTATCAAGTACATTCCAAAAGAGTACTTTCCCAGCTCCAGTATCGTTTTTTGGAGCATTGTTGTTTTTTTGAGTAACACTGAGACTTTTAGGATAATGAGAATTGAGATCGCGTTTAGCAAAGCAGTTAGTATAACCACATATGCCCATGGAGAGAATGGATAAACATGCTCCATAAAACTGAAATGCCAGAAGTCAATTGCAAAAAGTGTAACTACTGGAATAAGTACTATCCACGGAAAAACAAGGCAAGTGCTATTCATGTTCTGAAGTGTTCTTCTTATTACTACATAATTATCTGAACAGCAGATCCCCAAAACAAAATAGAATACAAGGGTTGCGCCCATAAGAAATGATTCAAATGGAAAAAGTAATGCATAAAAAATCTGGAAAGAGAGGGCAGAGATTAGAAAGATCTCAAGTTTGTTATGTTTTTTCAGGAAAGCATATACTCTGACTAGAAGAGGATATGCAACATAGAGCTGCATCAGTGCAAAAAGAAACCACAGGTGTCCCCCCGTGTTTACTTTTAGGAAGGCCATCAGGATTTCCCCTAAAGAAAAGGATTCTATCGAGCCGTTAATCCACCTATAGAAAAACGAAAAGAAAAGAAACGGAGGAACGATCCTGTAAGCTCTTTTGCTATAGAAACTCAAAACAGGGAAGGAACCCCCATACCTATGCATCAGTACAAACCCAGATATGAATGCAAATGTCGGTACAGATAGGTATGCAACAGAATAGAACAGAAGGGGAAGTAACATGTGCAGTTCAAACTGGAGATGCATTAGGGTTCCGAAAGTGTGGAATAATATCACTGCAATTATAGCGAACCCTCTTAGGAAATCCATTTCTCCTATCCATGCATTCACTAACCGGTGTTTCACAAAAACCTTATTCAAAGAAAAAGAATTAAATGTCTCCCACTTATCTACTGCATAAGAATTAGGTTAGCTGGCTTTTTAGTGCGCTTATATCTAAGGGAAATCTCTTTTCCTCCCTCATCGTATGCTATGCTTTTTCTTCCAAGGTTTCTCAGCGTTATTGCAAGTCCTGCTTTGCAATTCATTGGGTTCCAACCATCCAGGAGCGCTACAGTTGAATACTCCTCCTCCTTTTTCTCAGCTTCATCAAGAGCCTTCTCATAATCGAATTTATCCCCCTGATCCTTTACCTTAATCGTTACTTCATTTGGGTTCACTTCCCATTTTACCCAGGTTTTCTTCTCAGGGTCGAAGCTGTTACCATGTTTTACTTTGTTGTATATTGCCTCTGAGAATGCCCACTGGAGTTTCGTTATCTCCTCTTTATCATAACCTGCAATAACAAGATCCTTTGCGAATTCGTTCTGCAGTTCCTCTATCACAGTGCCCCACTCCTCCTTGCTAGGGGATATTGTTTTTTCTTTTTTTTCTGTTTCCATTCTATTCCCTCAGTGCTTTAGCAACTTCCTCTGGGGGCATCGGGTTTATGTACGTGTCTGCACCAAGTTCGAATCCTGCCCATATATTGAGTCTTGGGAGGACCTCTATGTGGAGATGGTAGAATTCAGTTGTTGAATTGAATGGATCTATGTGAAGTGCAAAGTTGTAAGGCGGGTAATCAAGGAGCTTGTCCAGCCTTCCTAGAACTGTTTTCATGCATTTCGCAAGTGAGGTAAGTTCCTCGTCATTCAGTTTTGTGATGCACCCTACGTGTCTCTTTGGCATCATCCAGTGTTCGAAGGAAAGCCTGGAAGCATATGGCGCATAGCAGAAAACATTATCATCTTCCCATATAACTCTCTCCTTATCCTTTTCCATTCTCTCGCAGAAACCACACTTCCCATTCTCTTTGGTGTATTCCTTGTTCGCATCCCTCTCCATCCTAACAAGTGTAGGGACATGGTTCATGGTTATCATCTGCGTGTGCGTGTGCCCAAGTGATGCACCAGCTGTCGCGCCTTGGTTTTTGAAAATTAGCGCATACTTTATGTTCTTGTTTTCTCGCGTTGCATTTATCCTCTCAGCATACACCTCAAGGAGTTCCTTCATCTGTGATTCAGGTATATCTGAGAGATGATGTTCGTGGTTACTTGATTCAACTATTACTTCATGCGTTCCATATGCATCAGGGAAATCAAGTGAAACAGCATAGAACTTGTTTGGGAAAACCCGGATGGACCACTTTCCATCAACCTCCCTCCTGCTTATCTCCGGTGGAGTCAAGTGTTCGTTACCTGGACAGAAAAAGCAAGTTCCCTCCTTTTTGGGAGTCCTCTTTTTGTGCACATAGTCTTTTGGTCTCTTTCCCCTGTTAGCAGCAACAATAACCCATCTGTTCAACAGGAAATCCTTTCGGAATTCGTTTGGTTTTTCATCCATTTTAATCACATGAGCTTTTGCAGCGGTACTATTTAAATGTTCTAAAGAAAAGCCTCGACATCCTGGTTCTTCTTTTCCTGAGCTTCTTCATATCTCCTAGCTATGATCTCTATGTTTTCTCCCTTTGTGGAGCCTTTAGATTTCCTTCTCCTAACCTTTACAAAAACAGGGTGATTAACAGCCTCACCGATTATCATAGCTTCCCCAACTCGCAGGGTGGTTATTGCATCGAGCATTGGTTTGTCTATCCCCTCGCAACTTTCTCCTATGTGTTTTATGTCGTAAGGGTTTGTAACTCTTAGTATTATGTTCGTGTTACATTGGGAAAGAGCAGTTGTTGATAGTTGGACCGGTCTCTGTGAAACAAGGCAAAGCGATGCCCCAAACTTCCTACCTTCCCTAGCTATCTTCTCTATTATTCCCTTTGATATGGAGGATCCTCTTGGGGCCTTCTCTCTTGCAAAGTTGTGCGACTCCTCAACAAGCACCATGAAGGGAGGTATTGTTCCCTTTCTTCTAGCACTGAAAAGTTTTTTTGAGAAATATGCAACTATGAGTTGCTTCTTTTTCAGGTCGTCTATATCGCTTATGTCTATTACTGAGAGTCTTCCAGGCTGGGCAAGTTCCTTTATTGTTGGGTTATCTGTATTGCCGAAAAGCCTCAACCTCTGAAGTTGGCTAAGCCATGAAAGAAGGGTCCCTTTGACACTGTCCTTTATGTCGCTTGCCTGTATTCTATTCATAAGGTCTGTAAGCCCGTATGATTCTCCTTTCTCTTTTGCTTCTATCTTTAACTCTCTCATTATCTCAGCAACGTCTCTCTGCTGTGCAGCAGATAGTTCTGGAAGGAATTCAGCAAGCATGTGTGGTGAGACCTTTCTAAGAGCAATCTTCAGTTTCTTTCCATCAAACACAGTTGTCCGGTTTGCGTATTTTCCTGATTTGAAACCAATATATTCTCCATGCACATCAAAAACAACTATCCCAACTCTCCCATGTTCCGGTTTCCTATCTAGTATCTCCTCTATTATAACTCCGGAAAGATAGCTCTTTCCAGCACCACTCATTGCAAGTATCGAGAGGTGTTTTTGAAGAAGTCCATTAAGAGAAACTTTAACATCCAGATTATGATTCTCCAACCCACCTATATTCAATCCTTTCTCATCAAAACCAAGGAACTCCTTTAGTATCTCCACATCTGCTATCTCAACCTTACTTCCAGGCGCAGCTGGGAATGTCGATCTAATAAGATTCTTCTCTTTGTAAACTCCCAAAGCCCTTACATTGGCAACAACATATTCCCAATCATCTGTTGGAAAGCTTGGCATTGCTCCAGATCTCTCATACTCTGCCACGCTCTCAGCCCTTTCGAAATATCTATTTGATCTAAGTATGTCAGTAACAAGTCCTATGAGAAGCCCATCCTCGTTGTTGCTCTGCACGAACTGACCATTCCTTACTTTCGGATTGCTAACAACAAATGAGAAGCTGCTTGTTGATGGTCCTTCAAATGTCGAAATAACTGTCCCAAGCTCTTTGCTCATATCTAAGGATTAAATGAAATTGTTTAAATACCCTATGAGAGCGGTTTTCCATTGAGTCCTATTCCATGACCTTTTCAAAAAGCATCCCCTTAATCTGCTCTCTTTTTTCACCTGCATTGTCGGCTGCAATTAAAAGAAGGTTTATCCCTCTCCTATCAATTATGTGGGGTTCCTCGCTAAGAGACAGAACCCTGCCTGAGAAATCCGTAAGAGCACGAACAACATCCTGTTCTTTAACAGTGTTCTCCAGAAGTTTATCAACAGCTCTTCTCCTACTCTCTCTTCTTTCCATTGCTTCTCTGTGCAGGCTTTTCAATTCTTCGTAAATAGCATCGAAATCACCATTCTTTATTCCAGTGCTTCGCAGGAATCTCTCGGTTTCATCCCTTAGGCTCTCATCAGTTATTTGGAAAACCTTAGTTCTATCCCCCGGACAGATGTAATTTTTCCTATGCCAATCAAAATCATATCCCTCGAAACTATAGGACTTTGGGTCAGATGATTTTTTTCCAAAAACATTGGCCAGATGGAGAAGCACCCTTAATTTAAATGAATGGTGGTTATCTGTTCCATTGGAAGGCATTATTGTTCTAATAGTATCATCAAGGTATTTCCGCCTATCTGTTCTCTTTCCAATTGAATGACTATATGAAGTGGGATCGAAAACAAGATCCAGTGCAGCTCTCTGGATCAAAACAAAGACATCCATCGATTTCTGGACACATGATTCAAGCGGTTCTCCTCTGTTAACCATATCCTCAAGCTCAGCCAATTCCCTGATGGCGCCACCAAGTCTCTCCCTCCCAACTGAGAGCATCACATTCGCCAATAAAGGAGATCTCTCTATCTCTCTTGTTATTCTCTCTCCAAGCGGTTCCAGATTCCAGCACCTGTTTTCCATGGACATCGTAGGAAAGACTTCCTTTAACTCTGAAATCGTTCTTAAAAGCAGGAAGTACAAACTTCTCTATGAATTTTTTCACGAAGATCTCAATCCCTGGGGTCTCTTTTTGAATCGGTTCACTACTAATAAGTGCTTCAGGGCGCCATCTCCGCTTTCCTCTTTTCCCAGTAACAGAAATTACTCCGGCGTAGGATTGTTGTCTTTTTAACATGGAAAACACAATTCAGAATAAGCACTATATTATCTTGGTTCAATTATTTAAAGATTAGTTATTTGTTTCGTATTGAAAACATTCGTATTTTGCTATAATTCTGAATTAGTTTTTCGACGTAAAAGGACTTTTTAAACCTTTTAAAAAATGCAAGGGTTTTTATACTACTTTGTACATAATATGAACAGGGGGTTCAATGGAAGGGAAGTCAGCTCAGCGAAGCCCAAAAGATAATATTCGTTTTGCAGGACAGATGAAGCGTCAGCAAGATGAAGTCGTTTTTCCAGGCAAAAGAAAGCAATTTACTAGAGTCGAGCCCAAGACAGAGAGGATAATAAAGATAAAAACCTCCAAACCCGTACTCATTACTGCTGCATTGATGGCACTTACAACTGTAATTATAACTGCTGTTGCAATTTTCGGCCCAGAAAAGAAGGAGATTTCCCTTGAAAGACAGAGAATAACTCCTGATACCTCTGGTGAGCAGGCTGTGATAATAGCAAACAGTGCTCTTTATGATACATATATGGCATCAGCAAGAAAACTTGAATGGAAGCTTATATCCACCGGAGAGGCGCTGAAAGATAAAGAACTTTCTTCCGATAGAAAAGATGAATTAGAACGCAACAGACTAGTACTTGCTCAGGCTCTCGAGGATACAGCAAGTCTTGCATTTGTCGTTTCAAAGGATCTTGATTCATCAAGAGCTGCACAGGCAAATGACCTCCTATTCAGTGCAGACACAATAATGGCGCGTTTTGTAAATCCAGGATATTATGAGATAGCTGCCATGAGGGCATCATTCCCATTGGGTGATTCAGCAGAGAATGCCAATAGAATAGCCATATCTGCAAAAAGAGCAATTAAGGCATACCAGGATGTAAGTAGAACAGAGGATGTCAATAGAATAAAGAAAAAGTTCAAGAACTATTTACCTAAAAGGCCTTGAGTCTCTCCTCAATCTCATTGTTGAAGAACGGAGCCCTGTTCTTGTTATAAGCTCCCCATAAACGCGATCTATTTCCCCCCTATCAAGTGCAGCGCGCATGTCTGCCTCAATTAGAACAGCAGGATATGCGTAGTTCTTATTTATTCTGCTCAATGTGAAAACAACTGAAGCGATCTCATCAAAGCTCTTCTTTCCCTCTATGAACTCTATTCTGAGAGGTCTGTCACCCTCAACTGCCTTTAGGTAAAAAGCATTTATTCTCGAACTCCAGTCATTCAGATCTTTCAGAACCTGGTGCTCTTTAACAGAGCTTGAGTACCTGAATGTAAATGACCTCTCTTCTTCTTTCAAAAGAAAATTAAGGAATCCTGTATCATGGGTCTTTCCCAAGCCATTCTCGTGCCCTAAGTGTTTTTTAAGTATGTCTATGAATCTCTTTCCTCTGCTGTCTTTTATTACTCCCACGAGAGAGCATTCGCACAGATCAGCTGCCTTGTAGAGCTTCTTATATTGCGTTATAACTTCGGTATAAAGTCCCCTTATATCAGAATCCTCGCTCGGTTTATCAGATATCTGAGGAACAACAGAGCCATCCATGAACATATATTCAGGTTTGTATTTCTCTATTGCTTCTATTGCAACCTGCAGTTCCTTGCTTAATCTGAAAAGGGACTTGTACCACATGAACTCATGCGTATCAAGGTAGCCGAGCGCATCCACATCAGGCTGGACAATTGCCCCCGGATAGTATTTGTGAGATTTCCTTTCAGAGTTCACATACTCAAAAACAACAGCAACAGCACGGGCAATAACAAGGTCTATACCATGAAATTCATGTGCAAGAAGCCCACCATCAACAGCACCAACTGAACAGTTAACCTTTTTTGAGGAGATCTTCCTTATCAATTTCCTTTCGAGCGCATCAGGGTATACTTCCTCTTGTTGTACTCTCATCTCATCTGCAAGTTCCTTTTTCTCTTTTTCAGACCGCGCTATGTTTCTTGCTATCTCAGCTATCCTCTCATACATGAGAAAGAGATGGCTCGTTTATATTTAAACAGTTAACTCACTGGTTTTCCAATGAGTGCTGCTTCTCAGCAAAAGTATCCAGAGCCCGTAGGACTACTTCAGGGGTGGATGGCACACCATACTTACTGAGTGTGTCTTTCAAATTTGTTTGGACGGTGTGCACTCCGGACATCCTTCCTGTGGTGAAGCTGTGGTAATTCCCAGTAAGCATATTTGAGAATTCATCAGCGATCGCATTGACATGCGGATTATTGTCTTCGATCGCTTTTCTAAGAATTGAGGCCATGAGCTCGAAATCACCGCTTTCGACAAACGCATAGATTGAGGTTCTTGCCGCATCTTCGCTAATATCCCTGCTCTGGAGAACCTCCTGCAGAAGATCCGTTTCCCCCATCACTGATAAAATGGAAGCAGCCATTGTGTCAAGATCCCCGCCAATTGCGTATTTCATAAGAAGGCCTGTTTCCCCCTTAAGTGCATCCTCCTTTTCCTGTATGAATCCATGCAAATCCATAATTCCTGAAAGAAACATCCCCTCCATCCTTTTATGATGCTTCGTTCCCTCAACCCTTGCAAGAACCTCCTCCTGTAAACGAATGAATTCTTTCTCAGGGTCAGGAGTTAGAACTGAGATTGTTTTCAAGCAGCTTATGAGAGTTGCTGCACCTCCTTTGACTTGAGCTCCATATAATCAACTGCAGCCATTATTCTCTTAAGCGCGTCTTTCCCCCTGTTCACTTCAGGTCCATAAGTAGTGTAATCCGACAAGTCCCTTTTTAAGGACATGACAAGCGCATCTGCCTTAGATTCAGCATGCTTGTCACAAAATCCTTTCCTCTTTGCTTCGTTTGCTTCTGTTTTTCCAATTCTTTTTTGCAATTCGATCACGAGAATAAAAATATGTTATGGTTTTCCAATTATTTAAACTTTCGTTTTTTGTCATCAACCAGGAATAGGGCTCTGGGCACCTTTAATAAATATGACGTCACAAAAACCTACCTGTTTCTCAGGTGAAGCCGTGTTCGATGATTCAGATACAATGAGATTTTATGTTCTTTCATGCGTAGCTGTGTTATTGCTTCTCTGGGCAGTTGACCTGTTCTCTTTGAAATCAAATATATTTGCAATACCCTTGTTGTTCACAGTATTCTTCCTGAACCCCATGCTGGTTTGGATGGCTGAGAAGACCTTTGGGGAGAAGGAGACCCCTAACAAGACATTGGTCATGTTTGCTCTAATCGCAGTTATACTTGTGTGGATCTCGAATCCAACAAGGCCTCTTGCAAACTCTCTTGCAGTCCCAGTTGCACTCATGTTCCTTTTGCCCAGTTTCTTTTATTTCACCAGGAAGATAACGATGGGGAGTGAAACCAATGTACAATCCCAATGAAGTCGAAAAGAAAACAATGAAATTTTGGGAAAAGAACAAGATCTACGAGAAGCTGAAAAGGAAGAACAGTAAGGGAAAGTTCTATTATTTCTGCGATGGACCACCATATGCGACAGGTCAGATACACCCTGGAACTGCATGGAACAAATGTCTCAAGGACCTGTTCTGCAGGTACAAAAGATTCAAAGGATATAATGTTAGGGCGAGACCAGGTTACGATACCCACGGACTTCCAATAGAGGTGAAGGTGGAGCAGGAGCTCAAGCTCAAATCAAAGAAAGAGATAATTAAGAAAGGTATACCTAAGTTCATCTCAAGATGCAAGAAATTCGCAACGCAATACATAGGTGTTATGTCTGGCCAATTCAAGAACCTGGGAGTTTGGATGGATTGGGACATGCCCTATGTTACTTACAAAAACGATTACATAGAATCATCCTGGGCCACAATAAAGAAGGCAGAGGAGAAGGGGCTCCTGAAAAGAGGAGTCTACGTATTGCCCCAATGCCCTAGGTGCGAGACAACACTTGCAAACTATGAATTGGAATATGATGATCGGGAGGATCCCTCCATATATGTCAAATTCA